>NZ_JBZVFI010000019.1:0-368745 GCF_058402745.1 Paramagnetospirillum sp. | reverse complement strand
GCGTCGCGGTCTTCGGTGCCATGGCACTGGGGGACTGGATGGAGGCGGCTACCGTTTCGGCGCTGTTCGCGCTGTCCCTGGCGCTGGAGAGCTGGAGCGCCGAGCGCGCCCGCCGGGCTATCGCCTCGCTGATGGACCTCACCCCGCCCATGGCGCGGGTAAAGGGAACCGACGGAGCCGAATCCCTGGTGGCGCCAGAGGATGTACCCGTGGGGGCCGTCTTCGTCGTGCTGCCGGGTGAACGCATTCCCCTGGACGGCCGCGTCCTGGTGGGCGAAAGCATGGTGGATCAGGCGCCGATCACCGGGGAAAGCGTGCCGGTGCTGAAAAGCGTGGGCACGGAGGTTTTCGCGGGCACCATCAATGCCGACGGCGTCTTGGAGGTGCAAAACCTTAAGCCGGCCGGTGAAACTACCCTGGCCAAGGTGGCCCGGCTGGTGGAGGAGGCCCAGGGCAAGCGATCCAAGGTGGAGCGCTGGGTCGATCGCTTCGCCGCGATCTATACCCCCGTCGTCCTGGCCGGTGCCGTGGCGGTGGCGGTGCTGCCGCCGCTGGCGCTCGGCCTGGACTGGTCCGAATGGATCTACCGCTCGTTGGTGTTGCTGGTCATTTCATGCCCCTGCGCCCTGGTGATCTCGACGCCGCTGACGGTGGTGGCCGCCATGGCCTCGGCGGCGCGGGCCGGTGTGCTGGTCAAGGGCGGGGAATATCTTGAAACGGCGTCGCGGCTGTCCGCCATCGCCTTCGACAAGACGGGAACCGTGACTTCGGGCCGCCCCGGTGTCGAACGGGTGATGGCGCTGGACGGCGGCGACGAGGGCCGCATCTTGCGGCTTGCGGCGGCGCTGGAGGCGCGCAGCACCCACCCGCTGGGCCGGGCCATCCTCGATCACGCCGCCGCCGGGGGCATTGCTCCGACTCCGGCCGAATCCGTCCAGTCCCTGCCCGGCAAGGGGATGTGCGGGGTCGTCGATGGCGAGGCGGTGTGGCTGGGCTCCCATCGTTACGCGATGGAGCGGGGTGCCGAGACGCCTGCCGTGCGCGAGGCGGCCCTGGCCTTGGCGGAAGGGGGGCGGTCGGTGGTGGCGGTGGGGGATGCCGCCGGGGTACGCGGGCTGATCGCCCTGTCCGATCCCATTCGTCCGGAAGCTGCGACGGCGCTGGCGGGCCTGCGCCGGGCCGGGGTGGGCAAACTGATCATGCTGACCGGAGACAACGCCGCCACCGGCGAGCGGGTAGCCGCTGCCCTGGGCTTCGATCTCGTCCTGGCGGAACTGCTGCCCGAGGACAAAAGCGAGGCCATGGACGATCTCGCCCGGCAATTCGGAACCGTCGCCATGGTGGGAGACGGAGTCAACGACGCCCCCGCCATGGCCCGGTCGTCCCTGGGTATCGCCATGGGGGCCGCCGGAACCGATACCGCCATCGAAACCTCGGATCTGGCGCTGATGTCCGACGATCTGACCAGGTTGGCCTGGCTGATCGGCCATTCCCGCCGGATGATGACGGTCATCCGCCAGAATATCGGTTTCGCCATCACCCTGAAGGCGGTGTTCATGGTGCTGGCGATTTTGGACATCGCGACCCTGTGGGGAGCCATCGCGGCGGATATGGGAGCGGCCCTTCTGGTGGCCTTCAATGGATTGCGCTTGCTGAAGGCCGGCGTTACTCAGAGGTCCGAGGACGGCATGGGCTTATCCTCGTCGTCGAATACCTTGAAACAGAGGCTTGCCTAGGGATGGAGGGGCGATCATGCATGTTCACAATCTGTCGTCATGGCAACACAGCCACCATTTCCAATCGGGCCTGGAAGCATCCGCCGAACGTCGGACCAAGATCGTGGTGGCTCTGACCATCGTCATGATGGTGGCCGAGATCGCGGCGGGCACGATCTTCAACTCCATGGCACTGCTGGCCGACGGCTGGCATATGTCCACCCATGCCGGGGCCTTGGGAATCGCCGCCTTCGCCTATACCTTCGCCCGCAGTCACGCCGACGACCAGCGCTTTACCTTCGGCACCGGCAAGGTCGGGACGCTGGGCGGCTTTACCAGCGCCATTATCCTTTGCATGGTGGCGCTGCTGATGGTGTGGGAATCGGCAAACCGCCTGATGACGGTCCAAGCCATCGCCTTCGACGAGGCCCTGATGGTCGCCGTCATCGGGTTGGTCGTCAACGTGGTCAGCGCCGGGATTTTGGGCGGACACGGCCTCGGCGACGACCATGATCACTGCGGCCACCACCACGATCACGACCATCATCGCGACCATCACGACCACAATCTCCAGGCCGCCTATATCCATGTCCTGGCAGACGTCCTCACCTCGGTGTTGGCCATCGCCGCCCTGCTGCTGGGGAAATATCTGGGGTGGTGGTGGATGGATCCCATGATGGGATTGGTCGGGGCCGCCGTCATCGGCAAATGGGCCTGGGGCTTGATGCGCAAGACCGGTTCGGTCTTGCTGGATCACAGCGACGACCGGGAGCTGCCGGAGGAAGTCCGCGCCGCCATCGAGGGCGATGCCGACAACCGGCTGTCCGATCTTCATCTCTGGCAGATCGGGCCGGGCCATTGGGGGGCCATCGTCTCGCTGGTGACCCACACCCCGCGCGAGCCGGGCCATTACAAGACGCTGCTGGCCGAGGTTCACGAACTCAGCCATGTCACGGTGGAGGTCCATCCCTGCGACGGGGCGTCTTGCGGCTAAAGCGGTTTGCGCTTTATCTGGCGCAAACCGCTTTGGCGAGCATTGAGCGAGCGGCCAAGCAAACCGTAGGTTTGGGCCCGGCGAGGGCATACATAAGATTATAGCCTTTTGCGTCACATTCGACGCAAAAGGCTTTAGGGGGGCTTCCCGATCGGCTCATGGCAATCGGCCTTCATCCGGCTTGCCGCGGGGGCGGGCGGTGCTGTGGTCCGGTTATAATTTCCGGGAAAAAGGGGATGAAATCAGGATGTGGGCCATTCCGACATACCTTCTGGCCGCTTTCGCCGAGATCGGCGGTTGCTTCGCGTTCTGGGCCTGGCTCCGGCTGGGCAAATCGCCCTTCTGGCTGGCTCCGGGGATGGCCAGTCTGGCCCTGTTCGCCTGGGCCTTGACCCGGGTCGATGCCGATTTCGCCGGTCGCGCCTATGCGGCCTATGGCGGCATCTACATTTTGTCGTCGTTGGTGTGGATGTGGGCGGTGGAAGAGAGCCCGCCGGACCGGTGGGACGTTCTGGGCGCCGCCTTCTGCCTGGCGGGCGCCCTGGTGATCATTTTCGCCCCCCGCGGCGAGTGATGCCGTAATCGGCCGCAGGGCGGCGGGGCGTTTCGTCAGGCGATTCCGGTGGCTACCACCGAAACCCGCATCTTGCCGGCCAGGGCGTCGTCGAAGGTGGATCCGAAAATGATGTTGGCCTCGGCGGCCACTTCCTCGCGGATGCGGTTAGCGGCCGAGTCCACCTCGAACAAGGTCATGTCCATGCCGCCGGTGATGTTGATCAGGACGCCCTTGGCCCCCTTTATGGAGGTGTCGCCCAGCAGCGGGTTGGAGATGGCGGCCTCGGCGGCGTCGATCGCGCGCTTTTCGCCGGCGGCCTCGCCGGTGCCCATGATGGCCTTGCCCATTTCGCTCATGACGATGCGGATATCGGCGAAATCCAGGTTGATCAGGCCGGGCATCACCACCAGATCGGTGACGCTGCGCACCCCGGAATTGAGCACGCCGTCGGCCATCTTGAAGGCGTCGGCGAAGGTGGTGCGCTCGGTGGCGACGCGGAACAGGTTCTGATTGGGGATGATGATCAGGGTATCGAGCTCTTCTTGCAGGGCTTCAATGCCGAGATCGGCGGTGTGCATGCGGTGCTTGCCTTCGAAGTGGAACGGCTTGGTCACCACGCCGATGGTAAGGATCCCCTGTTCGCGGGCGGCCCTGGCGATGACCGGTGCCGCGCCCGACCCGGTGCCGCCGCCCATGCCGGCGGTGATGAACACCATATGGGCGTCGCCGATCAGGTCTTGGATGTCTTCGAGACTTTCTTCCGCGGCGGCGCGGCCCACGTCCGGGCGCGAACCGGCGCCCAATCCCTGGGTGACCCGGCCGCCGAGTTGGATGCGTCGCTCGGTCAGGCTCAGCCCCAGCGCCTGGGCGTCCGTATTGGCGATGATGAATTCCACGCCCTCGATCTTGGACTGGATCATGTTGTTGACGGCGTTGCCGCCGGCTCCGCCGACGCCGATCACCACTATTCTCGGACGGACTATCGTCATCGCACCATCACCGCCGATAAGACATGCGCCGCGTGTCCAGCCTCATCAGCCGATCCGCAGGGCGCGCAGCACGTTCCCGCCCCGCCACTGGTGAAAGCGATACCACAGCAAAACGATGACGGCCGCCGCATAGACATAGGGTTCGCCGTTTTCGTGATTGGCGGCAAGGATGAAGTGGAGCGCCACCAGGGCGTTGATCACATAAGTAGCACTGTGCAGTTTCTTCCAGCGCTTGCCGCCGATCCGCTTGATCTGGCTGTTGGCCGAGGTGAAGGCCAGTGGAATCAGCAGCGCGAACGCCACCAGACCGAGCAAGATGAACGGCCGCTTGTAGATGTCGCCCATCATGTCGCCCAGATTGAGCGCCCATTCCAAGGCGACATAGGCCAAGACGTGCATCACCGCGTAGAAAAAGGCGAACAGCCCGATCATGCGCCGGTATTTGGCCAGGGTCTTGATGCCGGTGATTTCCTGGACCGGACGCATGGCCAGGGAAATAATCAAGAAGGTGAAGGCCCAATCGCCGAGATAGCGGTTGACGAAGCCGACGGGGGCCTCGCCCAGGGACCCGTTGGAGATATAGCCCTCGATGACGCTGCGTCCCACCAGCCAGACGAAGGGCAGTGCGGCGGTCAGGAATACCAGCGGCTTCCAATCCACTGTGCGGGCCGATTTCAGATGATGGTCGCAGGTTTCGTCGATGCCGTTGGCCAGCAGCCAGGCGGCGTAAAGGGTCACCAGCATCTTGCCCGTTCCCATCAAGATGAACGGGGCGCGGGGGCCGAGGGCGTCGAAATAATAGCCGCCGCTTTGGACCAGCATGACGGTTCCCAGGCCGCCGACCAGATAACCGGCTCCCACCATGGCCCCCAGGATCGGCTTGGGCGAGGCGTCCACGGTCAGAACCTGAAGGGTCACGAAACATCCCGCATGGCCGATTCCCACCATCAGCAGCGGCAGCGCCACCAGCCAGTTGAAGGGATTGGCGAACATGCCCAGCCAGATATAGCCCAGCGCTGCCAGGGACAGGCTGGCGCCGATGGCGGAAATGCGGCTGTGCCGTTCGATGAAGCTGCGCCATAGCGGCACCGCCGCCAGCACCGCCAGCCCCAGCAGGCCGATCATCACGGCGGCATGGGCGGTGGCGAAGGTGCGGGTCACCCCCACCAGATCGGAAACGGAAATGCACCACAGCGAGAAGAACAGGCTGAGGATGATCACGTCGGCGCGGGTGTAGAAGGCGGCGGCGAAGGCCAGCTGCATGCGCGGATCGCTGGTGATCACCGTCCAGACCTGCCGCAGCGGATGTTCGTCGTCTTCCGAGGCCGGCTGGGGCGGGGCCACGTCCCGCAGATTGCGCCGCGTCAGCTGGAAACCGGCGATTCCGGCCAGCAGCGGCAGGCACATGATGAGGAAGACGCCGCCGGGATAATCGGCCATCTGCATGACGATGGCGGCCAGCATGGTGCCGCCGAACACCATCATGAAGACCAGATTCCCCATGAGGCGCGGCCGGTTGGCGCGCGACGACACATCGCCCACCAGGGTGGACAGCTGCAACTGGACGGTATCGGCGCCCACGGTCAGCAGCACCCGGGTCAGATAGAACAGCACCAGACCGGCGGCGCCGAAGGCCAGTCCTACCTGAAGGCTGAGCAGCGATACCGCCGCGCCGACCACGGCGATCAGGAAGCCCAGGGCGATGATCCGCACCCGGCCGATGCGATCGGACAGCAGGCCGAACCAGCCCACACAGACGATGGAGACGATTTCCGCCACCACCTGGATATCGGCGTTGACGGCGCCTTCCTTTTCGAAGGCGATGCCGAAGATCTTGTCCAGCAGCAGGGGCTGGATGGAAATGGAAAGCGCCGCCATCAGGGCGCCCACGGTCATCAGCAGATAGATGATGTTCCATTGGGTGGGGGCGAAGTCGTCCGCCGTCGTCCCCTTGGCCGGAGCCTCAGCGTTCCTCGGCATCCATGCCTCCCGCATTCGCCCAAAGGCCGTTGAGGTGATTGTCGCGCAAGGCGCAGATTTCGCCGTTGGCCATGACGCTCATGGCGTAATCCAGTCCTGCGGCGGCTTGGGTCGGATCGCGGAAGGCGGTGCCCTTGACGAACATGCCGGGACGAACCACGCAGCCCTCGGCCTGCAGATACCAGCGCGGGGCCAGGTCGATCCAGATGGGCGGATTGATGCCGTCGTTGATCTGGATGTAGATGTCGCCCCAGACTGAGCGGGCTCCGGCTCCGGCGATGCTCACGACCTTGCCCTGATAGCGGAAGGGCACCATCCGTTCGTGGGCTTCATTGCCCAGGGGGACGGCGGCGGGGGCCGGAGCCACCGCCAGGGCCACGCTCACCGCCTCGGGCAGGGGCATGCCCGGTGTGACCGCCGCCGGAAGCGGCGCCGCCTTGGCGCCCTTGGCGACGCTGCCTTTCTTCACGATGGTGTGGCAGCTGGCGCAGGGCATTTTTTCGCGGCCGTCCACATGGGGCGCCGGGGTTCCCTGGACGATGGGCAGGGTTCCCGATCCCGGTCCGGTGCCGATGGCCGGGGGGGTGACGATGTGGCAGCTGGAGCAGACCATCTTCTCGCGGCCGTCGCGATGGGGGGCGGGCATTCCGGCGACGATGGGCGGGGCCAGATCGTAGGTGTGGTCCTCCCAGGGATTGGCGTTGAACACGGCGGTCAGGACCAGGGCCATGCTGAAGGCAATGCCCAGCGCCATGATCCAAACCGCGATATTGGGATGTGCAACGGCCTTACTGCTCACGGGGACTCGATCGATGGCAAAGTGTTTAACCGGTTTGTGCTTTGGCGTCGGGGGTGGCCGCTTATAAGAACGGCTCCAAACTGTCGAGGCGGAAGTTTCTCATATCCCGGTTCGGAATGGAATGACCATAGCCCATCAGTCCATGCCGGAATCGGGCGCGGTTTCCGTCCAGACGGGGCTTCCGTCGATCAGGAAGTGTTCGGCTAGGGCTTTTTCCAAGGCCCACAACTCGCCGTCCTCGAAGACGATACGGACGAGGTCGTTGGGATCGCAGGCGGCCACCAGGGAGCGGATCTCGCGGGCTTCGCGCAAGATTTTGGAAATCTGCTGGCGGACGCTTTCGGTGTCCTCGGCGCAACGGCGCAGCTGTTCCGAGCGGTTGACTGCTTCTTGGACCAAGCTGCGGAAAAAGACGTTCTTGTCGCCGGCGAAATAGGCGGTGGTCAGGGTCGAGATGAATTTCCGCGTTCCGTCCCGGTCGCCATGGGCGGCGTTCAGATGTTCGGTCAGCACCTGGGTGGCGGTCATGGACAGATCGTTGAGGGCCAGCCCCAGAACCTCGGCCAAGGCCCGCATGCGGTCGATCCGCTGCGACGGGTCGAGGCCGGGGGGCGCCGGCGCGACGGTGCGGCTTTGGGTGATCTGGGACAATTCCTGGGTGATCTCTTGCGACAGCACCCGCTGGGAGCGCAGCTCATCGACGATGCCGTCGCGGCTGTCGCGGGTCACCTGGACCAGCTGGGCGGTGGCCGATGCCTGGGCCTCCAACTGGGCGGCCACCGCCTCGCGATGCTCGCGGAACAGCTGGGCCAGCAAGGTCATGGCCTCGTCGGTGCCGGATGCCTGCGCGGGCGCGGCAAGGGCGCGGCCCTCCTGGTTCAGCCGGATCAGCTGGGTGGTCGCTTCCACCTGGGCCTCCACCTGGGCGGCGATGGCGGCGCGATGCTCGCGGAACAGGTCGGCCAGCATGGCCACGGAGCCCTCCGACGACACATCGTTCCGGGACAGGGTTGTCACCTCGGATTTCAAGGTGTCCACGCTTTTCACGATCCGCGAGAGCATGAGAATCAGGACGGTCAGTCCGATCGGCAAGGCGATGGACAGCAGCACGATGAAGAATTCATGGGGAAGCATGGTGAAGAGATTTTTCCAACCATTGAAAATGGTCAGATAGACGATGGACAGGACAGCCCAAATGACCGCGCCGATCAAGGCCGCGCGGGAGGCGGAATTCAACTTGCCGAAGGCTGCCTTGTTAAACCCCATCAACATAAGGACATCTCCCATGATGGCCGCAATCGCCATCCCAATGCGCCGCCCCGCAGGCGTTCCCCTTATAGTAACAGCAAGGCGAACGGCGGGATACCTTCGAAACAATCCATTGATATGGGTTGGGCGTCGATGCGTCAATGACTGAAATTGCGTATGATTATCACAATCCTATGCTTCGTCAACACGATGCTGCATTGTTGAACATGGCGGTGTACATGGCGGCGGCATTATGCTATCGCCCGAAATCAGGGTTTGTCCGGTCCTTGATGGGCCAGCGACGGTGATCGGCGGGCAGGAGGCAAGCATGAGCTATTCCCAGGAAATCAGCAGGGAGTGCAAGGGAGTCTTCTTGTTCATGGTCGATCAGTCCCGATCCATGAACAAGCCCTTCGGTCCCGATCGGTCGGGAAAGATGGTCAGCCGCGCCGAGGTGGTGGCCAATGCCTTGAACGGCACCTTGGAGGAACTGGTCAACCGCTGCATGCGCGATGAAGGCGTGCGCGATTATTTCGACATCGGGATCATCGGCTACGGCCGCACCAATCGCCCGGAATTCTGCTGGCGCGGCGGCTTGGCGGGTCGTCGGCTGGTTCCCATTCCGGAAGTGGCGGCCAAGGCCGAGATCGAGGAAGTGGAGATCGAAACTGAGATGCGCGGGCAGGTGCTGATCGAGCGCATCACCTTGTCGCGCTGGATCGATCCGGTGGGAGTGGATAGCACCCCCATGAACGCCGCGTTCGGTCTGGCCCATGCCACCTTGGCGGAATGGGTGCGCAACAATCCGGATTCGTTCCCGCCGGTGGTCATCAACATTACCGACGGCATGGCCAACGACGTCAATTCCGATGCCGAGCTTCTGGCCACGGCGCGCAAGCTGACCGGGCTGACGACCGGCGACGGCAATGTCTTGCTCATCAACTGCCATATCGCGGGCGGCAGCGATGCATCGGTGGTGTTCCCCGCTTCGGCGGCGGAACTGCCCCGCGACCCCTATGCCAAGCTGCTGTTCGAGATGTCGAGCGAATTGTCCAATCGCCATCGCGCCGTCATCTGCGAAATCTTCGACCGTGACCCCGGCCGCACCCCTTCCATCAAGGGCATGGCTTTCAACGCCGATGCCGTGGCGTTGCTCAAGCTGCTGGATATCGGCACCCGTCAGGCCATCGGCCTGTCGGTGGCCATGGAGCCCTTCACGCCGCCGGGAATCGAGGCCGAATCCCTGATCGAGGATTCCTTCGTGCTGGAAGAACCGTCCGTGCGGATAGAATATGGCGATCAAGGCTGATCCGCCCTTGATCCGGCGCGCTACCCCCATGCTCACTTGGACGGCCCAGGGCCGCTCGATCGTCAAGCCCCGCAACGACAGCTACGCCGATGGCGACAGGCTGCGGTGGCGGCAAAACGAAGACCGGCTGCGGCTGGCCCGGATTCCCAACGGCCTGCTGGCCGCCGTCTCCGACGGAGCCGGAGGGGCGGGGCTGTTCTGCGGCCCCTGGGCCGAAACGCTGGTGAGCCGCCTGCCCAAGACCCCCATCGCCGGGGTGAATGCGCTGAACCAGTGGATGGACGGGTTCTGCCTGGGCTTTCGCTCGGAATACGCCGCCTTGTCCAAGGCCACTCCCGCCCGGTACAGCAAGTTCATCCGGGAAGGCTCGTTCGCCACGCTGGCGGCCGGCTGGCTCGTCCATCGTCAGGGCCGGGTCCGGCTGCGATGGATGGGCTATGGCGACAGCCAGATGATGGTGTTCGACCGCACCGGGCGCCAGCCTGTCCTGGCGGCCTGTTATCCCGCCAGTTTATCGGCGCTGGACCGAGCGCCCTTCTTGCTCAACTGGAAGGATCTGCCGCACGATTCCGGATTCCATGCCGGGGAAATGGTATTGCCGGATCGGGCGACGGTGGTGCTGGCGTCGGACGGGATCGGCCAGTATCTGCTGCTGCGGACCCTGGCCGGTCAGCCCCGCCCCGCGGCGGCGGCGGGGCTGGCGGGAGAATTCCAGCGGCTGTCCGGCACCGGCGAGAGCAAGCTTGCCACGGCCGCCCGTGCCCATCGCGCCACGCCGGGGCCCGGCCTGTCCGCCGAGCTGACGGACCTGCGCGATTGCCTCAAATCCGATCAAGCCTTCGCCGATCGGGTCCGCGCCCTGTGCGGCAAGGGGCTGCTGGCCAATGACGATTGCACGTTGATCATGATCGACGTCGATCTTGCCCGGCCCCGGTAATTCGCCATGCCGCTTCCCCTGATCAACGATTACAAGGCAGCCATCGCCAACGCCAAAGGGCGTTTCGCGACCCTGGACGTCCGGCCGCATCTGGATGCCCGCTGCAGTCCGGTCTTCCTGGCGGGAAACTTCGCCGGGGTGTTCAAGATGGTGACCCCGGAGGGGGAGCATGTGGCGGTCAAATGCTTCACCCGCGAAGTCTCGGATCTGCCGCGCCGCTATGCCGCCGTGGCTAAGTTCTGCCGGACCGCCCAATGCCCCTATGTGGTGCCCCTGCGGTTTCTTCCGGCGGAGGTCTTCGTGACCTCCAGCGTCGCCCCCCATGCCGATTACGCGGTGGTGACCATGCCCTGGGTCGAGGGTCGGGGCCTGGGGGCCGTCGTCCAGATCCTGTGTCAGCGGGAAAACGCTCCCGCCCTGGCCGGATTGACCCGGGCGTGGAGTCGTCTGTGCCTGGATTTGCTGCAACGGGGCGTCGCCCATGGCGATCTGAAGCACGACAACGTCCTGGTCGGACAGGATGGCGCCCTGAAGCTGATCGACTATGATTCCATGTATCTGCCGGAGTTGAAGGGGCTGGCCTCGACCATGCTGGGGGGCGTCAATTTCCAGCACCCCCGGCGTGAGGTCCGGCATTTCGACGGGACCATCGACCATTTTTCCATGCTGGTGATTTTGCTGTCCCTGCGGGCCTTGACCTTCCAGCCCGATTTGCTGAAGCGTCATCACAACGGCGAGAATCTCGTCCTGACCAAAAGCGATTTCACCCGGCCGGACAGTTCGGATCTGTTGCGGCAATGGGCGCTCAGCCCGGACTTCCATGTCCGCGACTGGACGGAACATCTGATCAAGGCTGCCAAGGCTCCTATGATCGGGATCGCCGCCATGGAAGCCCTATTGAAGGCGGCGGCAAAAGTCGAGGCCGTTCCGGCCAAGCCACCCACCAAACGACTCCTCTCATTTTTTTCCTGAGGGCGCGGCAGCCATTGGATTTGACCGGATCGACGAGGGCCTGCCAGTCATAACCTCGGTCGCCGACAAATGCCTGAGCCGTCGGTAAGCCCTCAAGCATGGTCGGGGCCGCCGCCTTGTCGGAGGTTTTGCTCGGCGTTAGCAGCAATTTCACCGGCAATCCACGCACGTCCACGATGGTATGAATTTTGGTGCTCCGTCCTCCACGAGAACGGCTGATGGCGATATCCGTGCCCCCTTTTTACCCCCAGCGGCATGCTGTTGGGCGGGGCATGACCTCCCATATAGAGTCTTGTCAGGAGGGGGGATCTGCGCTATTGAAGATGCGAGCCAGTCGCACTGCATAATTCTGCTGGGTTCCCAATGAAGAAGATCGCCAGTTTATCGAATGTATTGGCTGGAGCCCTTGTCCTTCCCTCCCTCTTCCTTGCCGTTTTACCGGCCGCTGCAAATGAAGTCGCTGCTGAGGTAGAAAAGGGGTTCTGGGATCGTGAGAAGCTGACCGCCACCTGCACCGCAGAAACTCTTGGCAATCCCTCGGACGGCATCAATCGGCGCGCTCTCGGCTGGCCAGCCATCCATGCCGCCAACACGCCATCGGGCGGTGGTGGCTACCCCCTGGCTGACACGGGCACCCGCCTGAAGGTCAAGCCCACCGAAGAGATCAGCCTGACGGCCGCTGTATTCTCCGGCAACGATGCCCAGAAGCGCGATCGCAGCTGCACGGATTTCTCCTTCGATTCTCCCCCGGTATGGTTCGGTGAGGCTGCCTATTCCATCAACCAGGACAAGGACTCGCCAGGCATTCCTGCGACTTTCAAGCTCTAACCGCTTTCGTGCCGGCCCTGGACAGCCAGAAAATCATCCAGGGCCGCGATGCCATATTTCAGAGGAGCCGTCCCGTGGCGCAGCAGATGAATTCCGACACTCTCAGCCTTGCCGACCTTCGTCCCGAGCAGCAGGGTGAGATCGTCAAGATCGAAACCGAGGACGGCGTTTTCAAGCGCCGTATGCAGTCTCTTGGCGTCGTGGCCGGCACTCCCGTTACGCTGGATCGTTCTGCCCCTTTAGGTGATCCGCGCATCTACAGCCTGATGGGCTACAGCCTGGGCCTGCGCAATGCCGAGGCCCGGC
This sequence comes from Paramagnetospirillum sp., assembly GCF_058402745.1. Lineage (NCBI taxonomy): Bacteria > Pseudomonadati > Pseudomonadota > Alphaproteobacteria > Rhodospirillales > Magnetospirillaceae > Paramagnetospirillum > Paramagnetospirillum sp. The sequence goes on along the minus strand of NZ_JBZVFI010000019.1, from coordinate 356,112 downwards.
AGATCCGCATCCGCGTCAAATAATCACCCCACCGACCTCGATCCAAGGGTAGCCGCACATGAAATCCCCCGTCACCGTGGCACTGGTGGGTAACCCCAATGCCGGTTCCACCAGCTTGTTCAATGCCCTGACGGGCGCCCAATCCGCCGTCGCCAACTATCAGCGGGTGACGACCTCTTTGAATGTGCGCGAGATTACCCATGGCGGGGTTCCCTTACGCATCGTCGATGTGCCGGGCATTTTTTCCACCTCGTCGCAATCGCCGGAGGAGAAGGTCGGCTGCGACTATATTCACGGCGAGGAACCCGACATCATCGTCAACGTGCTGGATGCCGGCCATCTGGACCGCAGCCTGTTCCTGACCACCCAGCTGATCGAGACCGGGCTGCCCCGCATCACCGTGCTGAACATGATGGACGAGGTCCGGCGGGCCGGTATTCGCATCGACACCGCCCTATTGGCCTCGGCCCTCGGATCGCCGGTGGTGGAGACCTGCGCCCTGAAGAAGGAGGGCATCGATGCCCTGCTGGACGCGGTGGCGGCCATGGCCTCGACAACTCCCGCCGCCGCCCCGCTGCGGCTGCACTATGACAGCCACCTGGAGGCGGCCATCGAGCGCGTCCAGCAGCATCTGTCCAAGCTGCACCCCCAGGAGCTGAGCCCGGTGCGCTCGCGCTGGCTGGCGATCAAGATGCTGGAAGGCGATGACGAGGTGTTGCGCCACGAAAGCAACCATGTCGAACTGGTCGAGGAGATCAAGGGCGAGCAATCGGCCCTGGCCCACGAGCATGATGAAGACACCGCCAGCCTGTTGGCCTCGGCGCGGTTCGCCTTTTCCAACGGCCTGCTGCGAGAAGTCCGCCAGCAGGATGGCGATCCCACCGCCGGGTTCAAGCTGACCCGTATCCTCGACGATTTCTTCCTGAACCGCACTCTGGGCCTTCCCTTGCTGCTGGGCATCCTGTGGGTCATGTTCGAGGCTACGTTCACCCTGGGCGCCATTCCCACCGACTGGATCAAGGCCGGGGTGCAACTGGCCACCGATCTGGTGGACAAGACGCTGCCCGAGGGCATGTTCCATGATCTCGTTGTCAACGGCGTCATGGCCGGCGTTGGCGGAACCATTGTGTTCCTGCCCAATATCGTCATCCTGTTCTTCTTCATGGCCATCCTCAGCGGCACCGGCTATCTGGCCCGCGCCAGCTTCCTGATGGACCGGGTGATGCACCATTTCGGCCTGCACGGCACCACCCTGATCCCCATGGTGGCCGGGTTCGGCTGTAATGTCCCCGCCGTCATGGCCACCCGCGTCATCACCAACAAGCGGGCACGGTTGATCGCCATGCTGATCGCGCCGTTCATGAACTGCTCAGCCCGCCTGCCGGTTTTCATCCTGTTCGCCGGAGCTTTCTTCGCCGATATCGCCGGGACCGTGGTCTTCGGCATCTATATGCTATCCCTCGCCGCCGCCATGTTGTCGGCGGTTTTGCTCAATCGCATCATTCCCGGCAGCGGTGGCGACGCCTTCGTGATGGAGCTACCGCCCTATCGTCTGCCGACCCTGCATTCGGTGCTGCACCATATGTGGGACAGCGCTCAGGGCTTCGTCGCCAAGGTCACCGGCGTTATCCTGGTGGGCTCCATCGTGATCTGGTTCCTCCAGGAATTCCCCCGCGACATCACCTATTCCCAGGATTTCGAGACCGTCATCGCCGAACAGACCGCGCTTCCCGACAGCCCGGAAAAGGAAACAGCGCTGAAGACGCTGAAAAGTGCCCAGGCGCAGGAGAAACTGGAAAAGAGCTATCTGGGGCGTTCGGCCATCGCGGTGACGCCGCTATTCCAGCCGCTGGGCTTTTCCTGGCGGGATTCGGCGGCCATCATGACCGGCTTTGTCGCCAAGGAAGTGGTGGTGGCGACCTATGCCGTCATCTATGCCCAGGAGAAGGGGTCGGACCAGCTGACCGAGACCTTGAGGGGCGCCATGCCGCCCGCCACGGCCATCGCCTTCATGATCTTCACCTTGCTCTACGCGCCTTGCCTGTCCACCATCGCCATCATCGGCAAGGAGGCGCAGAGCTGGCGGTGGGCCGGGTTCTCGGTGGCCTATTCCCTGACCTTTGCCTGGTTGCTGGCCCTGGCCGCCAGCCGCATCGGCGGGACTTTCCTGTAGGCTTGTTCGGGTGGCGGAGTTGCTCCGCCACCTCCTGATAAAAGAAGCGTTGCGCCATGGCTTGGGGATCACTCTGGGATTTGGGCGCCATCACCGTCGTGGGAGCGGGGGCGGCCTTCGTGGTCATCCGTCATCTGTGGCGGATGTGGCGGCCGTCCGACGGAGCGTCGTGTGGCGGTGGATGCAGTTGCGGCGCCAAGCGAAACGGCGGCCGCACCGATTGTGGCTGACCCCCGCCGTGGGGATGCGGCAATGATCTCTCGCGATCAACTGCCTCGGAACGGCTGGCTGAAGATAGGCATTCTGCTGGGGCTGGCCGCAATGGCCATGGGCATCATCGAAATTGTCGATAGCGGCCCCGCCTTGCTGCGCGGCACCCTCGATTGGTGGCGCCGGATGTGACCAGAAACGCCCCACAATAACGCCAACGCCGAGATGACCCCATGGAGTCATCTCGGCGCGGCGGATCCGTTCAGCAGTCTCAGATGCGGTCGGCGATATACCCGACCAGCGGCAGCTTCCAGGCGCGGCGGAATGCCACCGAGGCCAGCCCGGCCACCGACAGCACGAGAACAAGCATGGACGAGAAGCCGAAGAACCACTTTCCGATGCCGGGAATTTCCAGCACGAACATGGAAAGGACCGCGATCATCCACAGCACCAGCCCTTGCTTGGCATGGAACTGAACGTATTCGTCATCCTTGTTGCGCATCAAAGGCACAAAACAAAGAATGCCGAGATAGCTGAGGGCAGCCATCACCAGCGGCTTGTAACTGGTTCCGGTTTCTTGCGACAACCCGATAGTCTGTGCGGTCATTTCGTCCTCCTTCAGACGGCTTCGGCCGCAGCCGGCTCGGCATTGCGGTTCTTGTAATATCCATAGAGGGCGATGGCGCCCGCCACTCCGACCACGCCCAGCAGCACCGGCCCCCAGGCGCCCAGCCCCAGGCCGAGGCCCAAGCTGACGCCCTTGGCGGACAGCATGGCGCTGCTGCTGGTTGCGGCGGCGATGGGGCTGGCAGTGACGGAAGCACCCGTGGCGGCACCCGCCGCGGCACCGGCAGCACCGGCTCCACCGGCGGCAACCAAGGCCTTGCCCTTGACGCCGGTCGCGGCGACCTTGGTGGCTGCGCCGGTTCCCTTGGCGGCCATAGCGGCCTGATTGGCACCACCAGCCGCCGCCTTGGTTCCAGCGGCTTTCATGCCCGCAGCCTTGGCGGTCACCGCCTCGCGCTCAACCTCTGCCGCGGCAGCCTTAGCCGCCCCGGTCTTGGCCGCGGCGCCATTGGCGGCGCCGGCCTTGGCCCCACCGGCCTTCATGCCGGCAGCCTGGGCGGCGCCCTCACGTTCGATTTCCGGAGCCGCCGCTGCAGCCATGGCCGCGCCGCCAGCTGCGGGAGCGGCGGCGTTCGCGGCGGCGCCACCAGCCATACCTGTTGCCATCTGTGCAGCCATAACCTAACTCCTCTGGGAAAGAGAAAAATACATACATGTCTTGTTGCACAAATTCGCCTGCTCGACAATAGTCGGCAAGAGCATAACAATATCTTGCCAACAAAAGATCTTAATAATCACTCTCATCTTCGCGCTTTTGCCGTCAGCACTTCCTGCTGTTTTGCCCAAAAATTTGATGGAGCCATAGTCTTTGCTAAAGTGATGGCGCGTGAGATTCAGGGCCTCCGGTTGTTCCATGATCAAGGCTCCGGATATGAACTGATTTCGTCGGCAGAGATCCCCTCCAGCGTAAATCCTACCGTTGTTCAACCACAGGAGACGTGATCCGTGGCCTATTCACAGGAAATCAGCCGCGACCAGCGCGGCGCCTTTATCTTTCTGGTGGATCAATCCAAATCCATGAACACCACCTTCGGTGTCGATGATAACGGCCAGACGATCAGCCGGGCCCAGGTGGTGGCGGATGCGCTCAACCGAACCCTCGACGAGTTGATCAACCGCTGTATGCGTGATGAAGGTGTCCGGGACTATTTCGACATCGGCGTCATCGGCTATGGGCGCACTAACCGCGCCGAGTTCTGCTGGCTGGGGAACCTTGCCGGGCGCAGCTTGGTGCCCATCTCCGAGGTGGCGGAAAACGCCGATACCATCGAGGAAGAAACCACCATCATGGTTCGCGGCCAGCCGGTGGTCGAACGGGTCGCCGTTTCGCGTTGGGTGGCGCCGGTGGCGGTGGAAAGCACCCCGATGAACGGAGCGCTGCGCTTGGCGCAATCGATCCTGGAACCCTGGATTTCCGCGAATCCAGGGTCATTCCCCCCGGCCGTCATCAACATTACTGACGGCATGGCCAACGATGTTGACAGTGACGAAGAACTTCTGGCGACCGCCCGGCGGCTGACCGGGCTGAAGACCAATGACGGCCACGTCCTGCTGATGAACTGCCATATTTCCGGCGGCGACGACGCGCCGGTGGTGTTCCCGTCCAGCGCCGGCCAGTTGCCCGACGACACCTATGCCCGCCTGCTGTTCGAGATGTCGAGCGAGTTGTCGGGCCGCCATCGCGCCATCATCTGCGAACTGTTCGAGCGCGACCTGAAAACTACGCCGACCCTGCGCGGCATGGCGTTCAATGCCGATGCCATCGCACTGGTCAAACTGCTCGATATCGGCACCCGGCCAGCCATCGTTTTTAACCAAGCCGCCGAGGCTTCTTCGCGGGATCGGGCAACGGAGTTCGAACAGTGACGTTCCCGGTATTGGCGGACTACAAGGCGGCACTCTCCAACGCCAAGGCCCGGTTCGCCACTCTACAGGTGACACCGTTCAAGGATGCCCGAGGCCACCCGCAGTTTCTCGCCGGAAACTTCGCCGGGGTATTCCGGGTCACCGATTCCGAGGGATCGCTCTTGGCGATCAAGTGCTTCATCCGTGATCTTCCCGATCTGGAGCGCCGCTACCAAGCCATCGCCGGCTTCGTCGGCGCCAGCGGCTCGCCCTATGTGGTTCCGCTCCGGTTTCACCGCGACGAACTCTACGTGACGTCGTCCATCGCCAAGCACGGTGAATATCCGGTCATCAGCATGCCTTGGGTCCCTGGCCGCACCATTGGCGCCTTGGTCCAGACCCTGTGTGATAGCGACAAGCGCGGTGGCATCGCTGGCCTGAGCCGGGCCTGGGCGCGGCTTTGCCTGGATCTGCTGAACCGTGGCGTGGCCCATGGCGACCTTAAACACGACAACATCCTGATCGGACCTGATGGTCGACTGAAGCTGATCGATTACGATTCCATGTATCTTCCTGAACTGAGCGGGCTGCCCTGCACCTTGCTCGGCAGCATCAATTTCCAGCACCCCGAACGCAACGAGACGCATTTCGATGCGACGCTGGATCACTTCTCCATGCTGGTGATGCAACTGTCGTTGCGGGCCTTGGTTTTCGATCCCGGTCTGCTCAAGCACTGCCACAGTGGCGAGAACCTCATCTTCACCCGGTCGGATTTCCTCAATCCGCAGGGCTCGGAACTGTTCCAACGGCTATCAGCCTTCGATGACCTCTACGTTCGCGATTGGGCGGCACGGCTTGCGCTGGCCTGTGGATCGAATTCCATCCGCGTACCTTCGATCAAGGCGATCCTGTCCGTGGCCGCCGGGCTGGACATGAGTCCGGTGACCGGAGGCCTGCGGTGGCTTCTCTATCGGGTGTCCTGCGGCGCCACGACGATCACTCCCAGTGCCCAACCAAAGCGGGCCGTTTCCATTCCTTCCGATCGTCCTGCTGCTCGTCCCAAGCAGGTGGCGGCCGGCAGAAACGACGATCCGATCAATCGCCTGAGAAAGCTGAAGGCCGCCCTCGATGAGGGCCTGATCAGCCAGGCCGACTACGACGGACAGAAGGCCAAGATCATGGAAAATTTCTGAGTGATCCAACTATCCTGCCACTCCGGTCCGTCAGAATGACGGGGGCGGAACTGGCCCTTCACTTGCGGTATCGTCTGATATTATTGTGGCAATGAAACCTACGGCTGAATGCATATCTCGGGGAGGGAGTTCCATGCCTCTGTGTCTGAAAGATGACTTTCTTCGCATGCTCGCGAGCGAGATTCGCAACTTCTGCCATTGGATGACCTATGCGCGTCTCCGCAGGCACGTCTTGCGCAAACGATAGTCAGTCGGCATCTGCCCCCGGCACCGGGGCGACTTTCCGTATTGGTTCCATCACTAGCCTTCGGGCGGAAAAGCCCATCGATAGGCCCTGTAGAATAGAGAATCGCCGCGCTTAAGTGCCCCTTGGATATGGCGATAGCGTCTCGGAGAAACCCGTATCTTCGAATCATCGAAAGGCCCTATGTCCGGTGCGATGATCCGGATGAATTCGAGAGCGGGTGGGTAGCCGCGTAGAGCAGAAGCAACGGTCATGGCCTTAATGGTTTCTCCCATTTGGCGCCAGCGTTCGACCGATGCTTCCCGTAGATCTTGATCTGAAGTGGGCGTAATGCCGTCGCTGTTCTCGGCAGCCATACTCGTGAGCGGGATCGACCTCGTGATTCCCATGCGGGTCGCTACGGCGCTGAACGTTTCCCCAGCGCCCGTCCGAATGGCACCGCCAATAGCTTTGATGCGAGGCAGGAGATGTCTTTTCGAAATCCCGGAAAGGGCGCGTAACATGTGATAGCTGGTATTTCGTGCGGATTTAAGTACCGCTCCCAAGGTCGCCATGACGCCGCCGCGCGGACTCTGGCCTTCATGTCCGTATCGAGGCCGCATCTCATTGGTGGGGTGATAGAAAACACCTGTTCGAACATCAGGTGGCGCCCCATCTCTCGCCCGGAACTGTGCCGCAGGCTCTTCTATGGGCATATCCAGACTTCCGTCACGCCGCCCAATGGCCTCCTTCAATGCAGAGCCCAAAGGGCGATTGGCTAGGAATGTCAACGCGTCTTGCTCTCGCTGACTGCGCTCCTCAATTGACTTCGGTGGCAGGGCTAGGGGAGACATGGCATTGGCGATGCGAGCGGCCTCTACCCGGTCAAGACCAAGGTTTTCCATGACGGGCTGCCATTCGGACGGGCCGCCGAATGCCGCCAGCAGAAAATAGTCACGCTCGAGTGTGCGGAGATCCTCCCAGCTTCGTCGGCTGCTTGAGTGTGTGGGCGGAGTGTAATCGGCGCACATGGGGCAATCTTTCCACTGTCTGTCCCGCTCGCCTTTCGTGCCGCGGAAGGTTGTGACCTATCCCCAGCACTGCTGGTTTCGATTGAAGGGAACCGAGTGACGACGACGACATTAACCGAGCACGACCGCTCCAACATAGTAGGCCACGCCGAGCCCAATGACGAGGATCGCCATCAGGATCAGCCGCGCACGGCGGGCGCGCCGCTGAAGAACACGGGAGGGACGGGGCCGGAGGTCAGACATGGCCCTCGGCCTCACGAACGAGTGCAGCCAGCAGGCGCTTGGCCACGACGTCAGGCGGTAATTCGCCAACCTCCAGCGCCTTGGAGCCAAACTCGGAGGTAACCACCACCGTCTCCCCTTTCAACTCGCATCTGCCGATATAGGGGATTTCATCGATCTCAACGACAATATCGTGCGGGCCAATCATGGCGGTTGTAGCTCTCGACAATCTCCGAACCCGATCGGACACCTTTGCGGACAACGCTGAGCCACACTCATCAAGAGCCGATAACACTGCTTCGGCCAAGTCGGGCCGATCTTGTGCCACCCGACCAAGCAGCACGACGGCGGCGTCGTCGGCAATGTCGGCTAAGGCATCGATTACTTCGTGGTTGGGCGCCGATGCTAACGCTTCGCTCAGCGCCTCTAGGGCATCAACCTTCCCAAATCGCCCAAGGGCGCAGGCCGCGGCAATGCGAACGCTGGGGTGCAGATCATCTTGAAGATCCAACAAGATAGCGACAACATCAGGATCTAAGCGTGCGCTGCGACAGGCATCGGCACGGACATCGGGTTCGTCATGGCGCAGCAACCGCATCGTCACGGCGGCAGGCAGGGTGACGCCGGTTCGAGCTGCTGCGGCAACAGCAAGTACCAACCCAGGCCCCTGAACCATATCTCGTGTGATGATCCGCTCCACCGCAGTCGCCGCCTCTGGGCCGCCGATTTCAACCAAGACTTCAAGTGCCACGGCTTGCTCGCGGATCAAGGCACTGAGGCCAAAGCCAGAGAACCTCTTGCAGATACCCTCAAGGGCTGGCACAGCCGCCGTCAATTTACGCCGCCCACATTCGGTCATCCGGGCGAAGATTTCCGCAATCCCAGCGGTTGCGATTCCTGCCACCAATTCTTGATCTGGTAACGAGCTGAGATCGGCAGGCGCGCGGCCATCGGCCCGCGATGAAGGCTTCGCCGATGGGGCTCGCTGTTCAAAGAGATGGAGCTGGCTTTTCGACATGGCGGTGATGATGCCAATTTTCTGCAAAAGAGAGAAGGTGTGAAGTTCGCCGACCAAAACTGTTGGCAACACTCAAAAGTAGAGCGCGATCTCCTTTCTCGACATCAAGAATGAAGATGGATGCCCAATGGGCGAGAGGCTGGTCATGCTTAATGCCGACTCGGCCTAAAGTGAGGATCAAGGCTTATCTGCCGGAACCATAATCAGCTGTTGCGTGAAGTACGGGCAGTCATTGGACTTACGAACCTTCCACTTCCCGTTGGCAACGGGACATAGCGTTGTTTAGATAACAACCACCGCCCTGCCTCTACCGAGTGGGAAACCCACCGGCCACCTTTGCCGCCAGCGGCAATTCGCAACCATCCAGCACCTCCAGGACAGCATCTGCTAATTCCGCTCTGTCGCGGGCCACGCGGCCTAGCTGCACGATGGCAGTGTCATCCAGCACCCCGGCGATCGCCTCTATAACCTCGACGGTCGGGGCTTTTCAAGCATCCGCATCAGGACAGGCAGGGCCTCAGCACGGCCCATATGTCCCAGCGCGCAGGCTGCAGCACCGTGTACACCAGCATTGAGATCGCCCAGTAGCTCGATCAGGCCGTTGATCACCACCGGGCTTGGACGCGCGCAGTGGCAGGCGTCGGCACGAATGGCTGGGTCGGCGTGCCGCAGCAAGTCCGTGACCGTGGTCGTCGGCAGGGTGGCGGCCAATTGAGCCGCCGCCCATACTGCTGTCGCCAAGGTCGGACCTTGGACTTCCCGCCGCTCTATAATGCGTGCAACCGCAGCACCCGCTTCCGCTCCGCCAATCGCCACCAGAGCGCCCAGGGCGGCGACCTGCTCTCGCACTGGGGCGGGCGGCGGCGAACCCGGTGAACCGGCGAATTACCTCCGCCAATGCGGGCAAGGCAGCAGCCAGTTTCCGGCGACCAGCTTCCTGCATGACAGCCTCGACATCGGAGATCCCGACTTGCGTGATGGCGGCAAGCAATTCATCGCTGGTCATGCTGGCGATATCGACAGCAGGTCGAGGCGCCGGCATTGAGGCAGGCGCAGCTTTAGCCGCATGCATGCCTCATCGTTGAGCCAAAGACGGCTCCGCTTGGGCTGCTTTGGTGGCACTTTAAGCCCCTCCCGCCGCCAGATCCGCTCGACCCGCTTGGGATTGACGGTCCAACCTGCGTCACGCAGCAGGGCCGTAATCCGGCGGTAGCCATAGCGGCCATACTGGCGAGCCAGGGTGATGACGTCGGCGGTCAGTGCCTCTTCATCATCCCGATCCTGTAGCTCACGTCGCTGCGTCGAGCGGGGGCTGTCCCAGCACTATCCACACCGGATAGCGAGGGGAGGAGGTCGAAAAGCTGCTGCCTACAGACTGGCTCAGACTATTCGTACGAGTTCGGCGTGGCATTAGTATTTAGCTCATCAAGGAGATCTTCAAGAAGCCCCTGCAGGATGATGGCTGGCGAATCGAAATCGTGAGCGATAAAATTGGCGGTATTCTCCATTAGGTTTGTTTGGCTTTGTTTTGAATCGGTTATTAAAGATAGGTTAGAGTCTGGCGCGCTGGACTGTTTCACCCCCTGCTCAAGACGGTTGTTCCTGGCAGAGTTGGACGGTTCTTGTGAGCGTGGTGGATGGTTTTGATTTAGCTGTAACTGGTAGACATTTGATCTTCCCCGTCGCTCCCCAGGGAATTGACTGTTTTTGTTACCGCCACCAGCGGTGTAGGTAAAGTAGCCGCACAGAAGCAGTGTCTTGATCGCAGTAGCAACGGCCGCCCTCGACAGCCCGACATCCGATGCAATCCGCTCGTAGCTTGGAAAGCATTGCCCGTTTTGGCTGTTTATTCGGTTGATAAGCGCAAAGCCGACTCTGCGTGAGCTATCATTCAGTCGAGGGTCCTTCATGATTTGTGACAGCACACTCATTCGAGCGGCCAATGAGTACGGCTTTTGCGCCTCTGTCATTGTGATTCGATCCAGGCTTGGACGGCCGAACTTTTCCAGCGAAGAAGGCGGCCAATCCTGATCGGAGGCGGGACAGCATCAGGATTGGCCGAAAGAAAGCAATAAAGCGATTTAAGGCTTGGAAGCCTCAGAATCGTCATAAGCTCTCCGGGGGTAATGAGGTGATCCATGTCGTGCTCCATGTTGCATTGAATCATGGTAGCGAAAGTCACTATAAAAAGTGAAGTGGTGGTCTATTTTTTCTGCAAACAGATCGAACGTTGTTTGTGAATTGGCAGATTTATGGGCTAACCCGGCGCTAATTAATGCGGAATCGAAACCTGTTACCAGTGAGTTGGTCGTCGCCTCGCGTACACAATGGAATTTTGATCTGGGAGATCGCTTCACACTTGGTGTCAGCATGGTGATGAAGATCCGAAAATCGACATCCTGTCGCCAGATGGGCATAGGATGTCGATTTTGATGGCGATTCCGGACGGGTTCGTCGTGGGCATGGTGGTGAAAATCTCGCCGTCGAGCTGACCTGCTCGGGAACTTTCCTCCGGCGAAAAGTAGAGCCTTTGGCAAAGTTACGCCGTCTGGCGCGGTGTGGGCAATGGGGCCGGTCTCGGAGCCCCGGAGGGGCGGAGAGGATGGCCCCATTGCCTTGAGTTTGGCGTCGTGCGCCGCCGGGGTCTGGTATCCCAGGGATGAGTGTGGTCTGGCGGTGTTGTAGTCGTCCGCCCAGGCGGCGATGACGGCCCGGGCCTGGGGCAGGCTGGTGAAGACCGTCTCGTTGAGCAACTCGTCGCGCATGCGGCCATTGAAGCTTTCGACGAAGCCGTTCTGCATGGGCTTTCCCGGCGCGATGTAATGCCAGTCGATCCGCTGCTGCTGTTTCCAGGCCAGGACGGCATTGGACGTCAGCTCGGTGCCGTTGTCCGAGACGATCATCTCTGGTCGCCCTCGCCGAGCAATCAGCGCCGACAGTTCACGGGTCACCCTGGCCCCCGAGATCGAGGTGTCGGGAATGGCGGCCAGGCACTCCCGCGTCACGTCGTCGACCACGTTGAGGATGCGGAACCGCCGTCCACAGGCCAATTGGTCATGGACGAAGTCCAGCGACCAGCGGGCGTTGGCGCGGGCCTCGACCAGGATCGGGGCACGGCTGCCAATGGCCTTGCGCCGGGTCTTACGCTTGCGCACCGCCAAGCCCTCCTCGCGATAAAGCCGATAGATACGGCTCAGTCCCGATGGCTCCCCCGTCTCGTGCAGCAGGATGAACAGCCGACGATAGCCGAAACGCCGCCGGAGGTTGATGGCTGGAACTTGGTTCCGCGTCTCAACGAGACGGCGCAGCCTCTGCAAAATGGTATCGGCTCCGTCGCCAGGGCGGCTTGCCAAGGCAATATCTTCGATGTCGCAGCGACGTGCCAATTCATCGGAAATGGGCTCGGCCGGAACCGAGTTGGTCATTGTCAGGATAATCTCATGCAGGGTTGTGGAGTCCAGGGGCGGCACAACAAGCCGGTGGTCGGCTACCCGCAACAAATCCTTTGGCAGGAGGCGATCGGGAACATGGGAGATACCCAGCACAGAGCCGCCACCGGCCAAGGTTGCTGCTACGGCTCCATTTCCCTCCGACTGGGATTCGCCCTTCCTGGTGCCGCTCCGCTTGAATTCAACCCACCGCCCCGCAGGATTCACGCATCCCCATCGCCAATCATTGGAATCGCCGCTGACGTATTGTGTGCCGGGTGATGTCACCATCAGTTGCCAGGCATTGGCTATGGGTTCCACCCAAGTGCTGCTCGGAACCTCGATGACCACGGCTAAGCCCGATTCGGCAGGCAAACAGAGGCTGGGATGCCGTTGCAGGACGTGCCTCAGAGCAATTTCGGCAGCGACCTGGACCGGATTCTTGTTTTGGACGTCTGTGGCTTCGAGCGGAATCTCGATTGGATCGGTAAGAGTCTCCTGATCATCTTTGGGCATGGGGGGGCATTTGGGCTTTCTGGGCGCCATGGTGGACCTCAGTTTATTTTGGAAGGATTAGGCTGTCGCCGGGGGCGAGGTGATCAGTGAATGTTGGGTTGAGAATCCTTTTTCAGGCGAGGGATCCACGCTTGAGGGCGATCTCCCCAGCTGCCTGCAGTGGCAAGGTCGATCCCGCGCAATTCCGCTTCGAGCGCCGCCATCCGAGTGACAATCTGCCATCGCTCGACGATCCTAGCCGAATCGGCCGTAATTAATGCCATGAGAACCTGAGCGGACGTGTATGGCCGCGAATTCAATCCGCGATTCCAGCGGGATGCCGCCGACTTTTCAAGTCCGAGTGGGAGGGAAATCTCCTGAAGGTCTGGTTCAGTTGGAAAAGCACTCCTCAGGGTCTTGAGAAATTCACGAGGGGTCGGGAAAAGCAGAGGAAGGGCAAGGCCAGGCGTTGTTGCAATGAACCGCAGCAGGATCGCCGTCGGGGCATACACCAAGCGTGCCATATCGTCGATGTCCTGGTCAGCCCTGAAGCGACCCGTCTTCTGCTGGGTCAATCCAAGCATGCCACGTTTCAGCAATGAGGGAAGTTGCAGCGCCTTAAGACTGGTAAGAAGGGTGTCTGTTGTGATGGGGAAATCTTGGGGCAGGTTAAGCATAGTGGGCGTCCTTATTTAGATGGTGTTGATAGCGTCAAGGTCCTGCATCTCGAGTGCAGCAACCATGGCGGTATAGGTGATACGAGGAAGGGGGCGGGCGTGCTGGTTGGAAAATCCCAAGGCGTTGAAACGGCTCCCTTGCCAACCGGCAAATGGGAGGATGACAACGTGATCGGCTGAAGCCTTCAGCAGGCGAGGAATGTCACGTCCATCGCGGGTTCCGCATTCGATGGCAATCCGACCATGGCGAGTCTCGGCGAAAATATCGATCAATGCATGGGCCGAGCCACAGGGGACCCAATGCTCCAACGATACGCCTGCATGCGGGTCGATTGCCTTCGCCAAGACCAGCCCAAGGCGGCGGAGATTTCGATGCGCGGGACCTTCGTTGCCATGACGCGCGGGTACGAGCAATTGATCGATCGCATCCGGGATCAGGATCTCGATCTCCGACACTGCGATGGATTGGGCCGTTATAAGCATTTCCAGCATGCGGCTGTCGCAGTCTGCGCGAACCCCGCCGGTCGCCGTTGCATGGAGAATCTGCGCGAGTGTGAGATCTGGGCGGGTGCTAATCCATGTACTTTCCATATGGTGATTCGGAGAGAGCATTTTGATCCTCAGCCAGCTTTAGAATTTGGTGGTCGGAATTCGTCATTACCCCTAGAGTGTAACTGCAAGCGCCTCAGGTGTCAACACCCTGGGTGCAATATTTTACACCTGAGGTGTTAATTGCTGACTGGGGAACAAATTCGCGCGGCTCGAGCTCTGCTCAGGTGGGAGCAAAGGGATCTTGCTGAAGCGGCAAAGCTGTCGATCGAGACGATCAAGCGCCTAGAGAAGATTCATGGTCCGGTCGGGGGGCTTGCCCGCACGACCGATGCGCTGCAGGCGGCGTTGGAGCAGGCTGGTATCACCTTATTTGGTGATGGACGATACGAAGGGGAGGGTGGACCCGGCGTCCGGCTAAAGCAGCCTATAAAATAAGCTTTGTATCGATTGGGGGGGCATTTCAGCCAGGGTGCGGATACAGCTCAAGGCTCACATCACGTGCTCGCATCCGGCATTAGTCAGCCACCTTGAAAAAACCTAAGCGTATAGGTTATCGTGTATCATGAAGTTGTTTCATTCAGCCGGTGCCAACGCGCGTGTCGATATCCAGACTGAGGATCATTGCCCGCCACATGTGCATGCGTTGAACTGGGCGGACCGCTGGGAAGCCAAGGTTGAGATTTCCTTTGTCGATAACAACGTGGTGCTGATGGAGGTGCTGCCTGTCGCGAACGAGCCGACGAGGCGAACCCTTGGTAAACTGCTGGATGAAGTTGGGCAGCACTTGGATCTCTGCCGACGTGGGTGGTGGCGGATTTACGGGGATACCTGCCTCGTCAACAGGTGGATCAGGGTTTCGGCGGAGGGCGTGCCAGCCGTATTGAAGAAGGGCAGGAAAGGGGCGTCACAGGTCTTGGGGGCCAAGTACGATCCCGGCAGCACCGTCCTGACGCTGGCCATGTCGGACGGGTCGACGGTGAGCATCAACGCAGGTGATGGAGAGGTTGAACGATGAACGGGATCCAAGTCACGAGCGAAGAACTGTCACAGGCGATCGAAGCTGGGCACCGCCGCATGGTGACAGAGTTTCGCGCCGGTTCGGTGCGCTATGATCCCGTGCGGGACGCCATAGAATTAACCATGGTGGACGGCTGGGGTCTGGTCTTACTTCGTTCGGCAGTGGCCGAACTTGCCGAGATCCCGTCCCAAGACATGGGCAAGCTGGAGATCTCGCCGGTGGGCACCGGTCTTCTGCTAGACGCCCATGACATTCACATCAATGTCCACGGTCTGGTGACCGGGTTCATTTCGCCGCATCTGATGGCCTCGGCCCTTGGACGAAAGGGTGGATCGGCGTCCTCTGACGCCAAGGCGCAAAGCTCCCGCGAAAACGGCAGGAAGGGCGGCCGGCCGGTGAAGACGAAGGTCGCTTGACCCGGGCCGGACCGAGTCCATCGAACGATGGCCGAGGAGAGAGAGGGCCTGTACAAGATTCATTGAAACGCTGAAACATAATTGCGCTGCCGCCGTGTGGGCTGGCGCATTTGACTCCGCTGTAGCCGTCAACGAAGTAAAAAGCCTCAACAACCTAACTACCAGGGCGGCCGAGGCTATCCCCGGCAGGTCGATGCGGCTCAGACCGCGAACGGCTCGGCCGTGACGGCGATCAGCGATAGGGCGTATTAACCAGATCGCCGCGGGCATCTCACCTATCGGGCTGCGTATCGGTCCTCTTCGCGTGCCCGAAATTCTGATGACCTCGTCATCCTGCGGTGCTAGAATTTTTTGCGAACATCGGGGTGTCCGTGTCCTCTCTTTTGCTCCAAATTTGCTCCAATGCGAGCGGGAACTAGAGAGGATTGGAGAGGACTCGACAGGACGGAATTTGGCAGGTTTTCTGGGGTTTGCCCGGCAAATTGGCTCTGGTCAAGGGGATAAGCTTCGGGCTCATAACCTGAAGGTCGCAGGTTCAAATCCTGCCCCCGCAACCAAATTAGCCCGTAACTTCAATAAGTTACGGGCTTTTTGATTCTTGGCCCCGTGTCCGCGAAAATCTGTGTCCGTACCGTGTCCGTTTGAAATGGCGCCCAGAGGCGCCGTTCTGCTGCTCCCTGTCGTCATTTGACGCATCGTGGCGACGACCATGAAGTTCGGACCATGGCGCCCATCAGCAAGCCTCCTGGTCTGGCGACGGCGTTCCGGGCAACAGCAGGGCCAGCACCTCATCCCCATTCAAGGTTTCAACCTCGATCACCCGCTATAATGGGTGCTGCGATGGGACAACGATACAATCAGCTCAGTCTGGATGAGCGGTGCGAGATTTACCGTCTGCATGCAGACGGTAAATCTCGGCGAGCCATTGCCCGGGCCTTGGGCCGGGCGGCGTCAACAATCAGCCGAGAGCTGGAGCGCAACAGTGGCGCCCAAGTCGGCTACAAGGTGGATTGGGCGATGATCCAGGCCCGCGCCCGGCGGCGGCGCAAGCTTTACAAACTGGAGCGCTCGAGCGCGCTCAGGAAACTGACCTTGGACGGCCTTGCGATGGGATGGTCCCCGGAGCAGATCGCCGGGCGGCTCGAGCTTGAGCAAGGTAGGCCGGTGATCAGCCACGAGTCAATTTACCGCTACATCTACTGGCGCGTGAACAGCCACAAGGACTATCTGCACCGGCTGCTGCCGCGCGCCAAGTTTCAGCGTGGCTGGCGTGGCCGCAAGGGCGGCAGCTCGGTGCATTTCATTCCCCAGCGAGTGCCGGTAGCCGAGCGTCCCGCCGAGGTCGCCGACCGGCGCCAGACCGGCCACTGGGAAGCCGATCTGATGCTGTTCTCCCGCTATCGCCAAGCCGTCCTGGTGGCGCACGAACGTAGCTCGCGCCTGCTTCTGCTCCGGCATCACCTCAGCAAAGCCGCCGAGCCAATCGCCGACAGCCTGACCGCCATGCTGCGGCGATTTCCTGCCGAGCAGCGCCGCACCATCACCTTCGATAACGGCTCTGAATTCGCGGCCCATCGCCGCCTGAAGACAAGGCTTCGCATGAAAACCTATTTCTGCGATCCCCATAGCCCCTGGCAGAAGGGCGGCGTCGAGAACGCCATCGGGCGAATGCGGCGGGGACTGCCGCGAAAAACAGATCTCGCGGCAGTTTCCCAGGCCGATCTGGACGACCTGGCCATGGACTACAACCTCACCCCGCGAAAGTGCCTCGGATATCGAACTCCGCTTGAGGCTTTCCTCGGAAAAGCCATCGATCTCGGTGTTGCACTTGAAATGTGAGTCCATCGGTGGATCATGGGCAAATGGCTATCATCAGATCTTCGGGTCCGTGTTTACGGTAAGATCGAACACGGCGAATCGCGGCGAGCGGCGGCTCGGCATTTTGGAGTGAGCGCCGCGACCAGCGTCCGTCTTGCACAACGGATGGCGGCGACGGGTTCGTTGGAGCCCTTGCGGCAAGGCCGTCCGCCGGGCGGTGGTAAGCTGGCGGCCTTTGCCGCTCTTCTGACCGGCTGGGTGGAGGCGCAAGGCGACATCACGATGCCGGAACTGGCGGCCAAGCTGAAGGCCGAATGCGGCGTCACGGCCCACCCGGCGTCACTCTCGCGGTTTCTGATCGGGCAAGGCTTCAGCGTCAAAAAAACGCTGCTGGCCACCGAAGCCGGTCGCGATGATGTGGTGGCGGAGCGCCGGACCTGGCTGAGCCACCGCCAGCCCCGGATGTGCCAGGAGCCTCACCGGCTGGCGTTCATCGACGAGACCGCCACCACCACCAAGATGACCCGGTTGCGGGGACGGGCACCGCGAGGGCAACGGTTCAAGGCCCGCGCGCCATTCGGCCACTGGGGAACCCAAACCTTCATCGCCGCCTTGCGCTGTGACGGTCTGACGGCACCCTGGATCATAAACGGCCCCATGAACCGACAAACCTTCGAGGTCTACGTCGAGACCCAACTGGCCCCGACGCTCCAGCCGGGCGACGTCGTCATCCTCGACAACCTCTCCAGCCATAAAAGCGAGAAGGCCAAGGCCATCCTCAAGGAGAGAGGCGCCTGGTTCCTGTTCCTACCCCCATACAGCCCAGACCTAAACCCAATCGAGATGGCCTTTGCCAAACTCAAGGCTCATCTCCGACGGATCGGCACGCGCACCATCGACGACCTCTGGAAGGCCGTCGGCAATATCTGCGATCTCTACACCCCAGACGAATGCTGGAACTACCTCAGGGAAGCCGGGTATGTTTCAGATTAAACGCACGCCGCTCTAAAATCCTCGACGGCATCGCCGTTCTGGGCATGATGGCGGGGGCGGGCCGACAGCTTGCGGAAGCCCAGGGCCTTCAGTTCCCGCCCCAGCGTCGTCTCATCCAGCGAGATGCCGAAATCCTCGAAAATCCACAGGGCCAAATCCTTGAGCCGCCAGCGGACGACGCCATCCACCGCCGGGATCGGGCCGCGCTCCACTTTGTCCACCAAGGCCTGGCGTTGGGCGGTGTTCAGTTTCGACACCGGACCAGGAGCCTTGCGGTCGATCAGGCCAACCGGGCCGTGCGTGTTGAACCGAACAACCCAATCCCGGACAATTTGCAGGCCAACCCCGCCCAGCTTGGCCGCCGATCTCCTGCTGCCACCGTCGTAGATTGACGCCAGCGCCAGAAGACGACGCGTCTGGTCAGCATCCCTCGACCGACGAGCAAGAGCCCGAAGGACGGGACCATCATAATCGAGGCGAAGGGGGATCGGCGCTGCCACGGCAAATCTCCGGCTGTTTGCCAGAGTGACTCACATTCTGCCCTTCTTGGGAATCCCCTTCGTGAGTCGCGGTCAGCGCAGGCTGGTATTAGCCAAATCACTCTCGACTCCACCGCCAGATCCACTTGAAGCCGTGCCGAGGATAATCTCTTCGGCGGCCCGGCCTGCCAGCTGGATCGTAATCAACTCATCGATATCGGCGGATGTAGCCAGGTCGAGTTCAGGTCGCAGGCTGATCACGCCGCCTCCCGTTGCTGAAGTCTGCCTGATGCTGACATGGCGCAATGTCGCGGGATGGAGGACGGCAATGGCAATGGCGTGACCGGCCTCGTGGACTGCACAACGACGAAGGATGGAAGGGCACACGTCCGGTGCATTGCCCCGGATTTCAGCGATAAGATCTGCCATGAGCATGGACCGGGCTCCTTGTCGCCCGCGACGCTTGGCGCCCCGGACCCAGCGAGCCGCGTCTGCCCCTGTACCGCCGAGGCCCAGTTTGGCGGCGGCAGACAAGTCTACGCCGGAAAGATCATCGCCAAGGTGATGGCGCAAGATTTTGGTCAGGCCACTCTCGTCTGGTAGCCCGATCATAATGTGACGATCCAGCCTCCCCGAACGGGTAATGGCCCGGTCGATCCTGTCGGGATTATGCCCCCGGCCATGGTTCCGGCGACATCGCCATCGTGGCGGTGACCGATTATTACGGGGTGAAGACCCTGGATGCCCGTGGGGCGTTCTTCGTGGTCGGCTCCGACGTGCTGGGGCCCATGGGCCATGAACTGGTGCCGCTGGCCTCGAAGGCCGATGCGGACGAGTTCATGGCCGATCACAAGGGCAAGCGTATCCTGACCTTCGATCAGGTCGGCGCCGAATTGCTGAAAAGCCTCGACAAGGGCGGAGTGAAGTGAAGGCTGTTTGCGTTCCCGAGGACCGGATGTGGGCGGCTCTGGAAGCCGATATCGCCGATGCCGGACTATGCCTGTCCCTGCGCAATCGCCAGGGCTTGCTGTCGCCTAGCGCCGTGGTTCTGCCACGCCACGAGATCGAGCGGGTGGAACAGGCGGTGTGGGCGCTGCACGCGGTTTTCGCGACGCCGTCGCTGGTGGAGGCGGCGTTGGAGGTTGCCCGGGGTGACGGCCTGCCCGATCACGGCCTGGGCGGCTGGATCCTGGGCTTTGACTTCCACCTGACTCCGGACGGGCCTCGCCTGATCGAGATCAACACCAATCCCGGCGGTATGTTGGCGGTGGCGGCCCAAGCCCGCGCCCTGGCGTCCTGTCTCCCGGAATTGGGAGAGGCCCCCGAGGTCGAGGGCGTCGCGCTCGACGCCTTTTTTGATGAATGGCGGCGCCAACGCGGCGAGCGGACCCTTAAGAGTGTGGCCATTATCGACGATGAACCGCATCATCGAATGGCGGGGCAGGCCTGCGTCCATTCGGGTCGATAACGGCCCGGAATACATCAGCGGCACGCTGGCGGCTTGGGCCGGGAAGCGGGGTATTGCTCTCCAACACATCCAGCCCGGCAAACCGCAGCAGAACGCCTATGTGGAGCGCTACAACCGCACGGTCCGCCACGAATGGCTAGGCCAATTTCTCTTCGAAACCATCCAGGAGGTGCAGGACTACGCCACAGATTGGCTATGGACCTACAACAACGACAGACCCAATATGGCCATCGGCGGTATCACACCCGCCCAGAAACTCAAATTGGCCGCGTGAGTTCTACGTTCTCACCCCGTTAAAAACGGGGGGATTACCCTTTGATGGTGGTGCGTGCCTGAAAGGCGTCAGGTCTATCAGCAGCATGGCGAAATCACTGAAATTAGTAACCCACGGTTTCCAATGGGTGTGCGCTTATTAGACGATAAGATTGAACTGTATGGCTCGAACGACTGCCGACGTGCGATTTGAAACCCCCAGCTTGTCGAATATGTTGCGCAGATGCCATTCGACGGAATTCATCGAAATGCGCAACTGTTCAGCGATTTGATGATTTCTTGCCCCGTTCCGGCACCATAGCAATATTTCGATTTCACGCGGTGTCAGGCGTGGCATGTCATTGACGTCATGGCCGGCCAGGCTTCGATACGATGTATGGAACTGGTAACAGATCTGGCCCAGCAGATCGGTCATTTCCGGCGTGTCCAGGCCGATTGTGGGCGAAGCCAGGCCGATGCCGACGCATTCGCCGCGCGGGCCATGAACGGGAACGGTGATGCCGCTGTGCAGACCGAACCGCTTGGCTTCGTCGAAGATCACATGTCCGGCGCCGTCCAGTCTTTTGATCAGGGTCGCCCAGGTGAAGGGGCGTGCGGAACTGATCAGGAAGGTGCGCGTCGGATCGGTCAGCGCATAGCCGCTGGCAACGTAGTGATCAAGCCATTCCTTGGGATAGGTGCTCTTGATCCATGGCTTGCCCATCTCGGGATGGTTGCGCAAGGCCCCGTACATGATCAAGGGGTAATCCAGGCTTGTGATGGTGTTCAGAAAAACAGCATAGAGCGCCTCGGCATCCGAGGCCTCTCTCGCCTTATCAGAGAATAGTTGTAGCTCCGACCACCCGTTACAGGTCACAAGCCCTCCCCCACCATTCATTCTATTATTTTTGTCATATTCACAGTTTCCAGAACTCTGTCCACCACGGAAAACCGTGGGGGCGGGTTTTTGAAAGCCATCCCATAATCCCCGGGGGAAATCGCCCCGAACCGGCTTTCAGACTGAGATATCGATCATGGCTCGTTCCAAGCATCAAACCAGACGTTCAACTGGGCATCGTCGCGTTGGCGCGATGATCATGGCTCTGGAACCCCGGATCATGTTCGACGGGGCCGGAGCCGTCGATGTGGCGCAGGTCGTGGCCGATGATCCGGTTGCCTCGGCCGAGACGGAGAGCGACAGCCCGGCCCCGGCGGCGTCTGGCCAAGAGCGCAAGGAAGTGGCCTTCGTCGATAGCGCGGTCGAGGGTTATCAGACGCTGGTGGACGGCATCCGCCCAGGCATCGAGGTGGTGATCCTGGCCGCCGGACAGGATGGGCTGGAGCAGATGGCCCAATGGGCCGACAGCCATGCGGGCTATGATTCCATTCATGTGCTGTCGCACGGGGCCCAGGCAACCCTGTCCCTGGGGGCGGGAAACATCACGCTTCAATCCTTGTCCGATGAGACAGTCCTGGCGGCCCTGACCCGGCTGGGTCAATCGCTGACCGATGACGGCGATTTGATGCTGTATGGCTGCGATGTGGCCAGTGGACAGGCGGGTCAGGATTTCATTGCCGCCCTGGCAGCATCCACCGGGGCCGACGTGGCGGCGTCGGATGACGTCACCGGCCAGGGGGGCGATTGGGCGCTGGAAGCCAGCACCGGCACCATTGGAACCGCCGCATTGCAGCTGGATGGCTTTGGCGGCGATCTGTCGGTGACGGGTGCCAACGTCACCGTCGTCGGCACCTCCGACGAGGATTTCGGTCTGGCTACCGTTGCCGTCAACAGCACCAACGGCGAAATAGAACTCGATATTAGCGGAGGCAATAACCTCTATCTGCTCGACGTGGCCAATAGTGGCAACAACGGGACCATCACGCTGACCATTGTCGACGGCTTTACCAATAACACCGCCGGTTTCAAAGTAGTGTTCAGCGGCGGGACCCTCGACAAGATATTGACTGCCAGCCGTACCGGCGGCACCTCGGCACAGGCCGAAAACTTTTCGGCATCCTGCACCGGCAACGACAAAAGCATCACCTTCACCACTCCCGACGGGGCGAATGCCGCGGGCACCATCATCTTCTCGTTCACCTCTTCCAGCACCGCTCCAGCCGGTCCCGCCATCACTTCGGCCACCTACGACGCCAGCACCAACGTGCTGACCGTAACCGGTACCGGCATGACCCAGGGCAATGCCATCGACGAGACCAAGCTGACGCTGACCGGGCAGGGCGGGGCGACCTATACCCTGACCGAGACCGGGGCGATCACGGCCAGCACCACCACGTCGTTCAGCGTCACCTTGAACGACACCGATGCCATGAACGTGGAAGGTCTGCTGAACAAGGCGGGCACCAGCGCGGTGGACAACACCACCTTTAATCTGGCCGGTGCTGCGGATTGGCATGGTACCGGCAATGCCGATCTGACCGGCAATGCCGTTACCGTCAGCAACGTGCAGACGCCCACCGTCACCAGCGCTACCTATGACGCCAGCAATGGCAGCCTGGTTCTGACCGGCACCAACATGGTGAAGGCGTCGGGTGCCACCAACGACATCACCGCCAACAAGATCACCCTGACCGGCGAAGGCGGGGCCACCTATACCCTGACCGACACCGCCAATGTGGAGATCACCAGCGCCACCAGCGCCACGCTGACGCTGTCGGCCACCGACAAGGCGGCGCTGAACCAGATCTTCAACAAGACCGGCACCGCATCCACCGGCGGCACCACCTATAACGTCGCCGCCGCCGATGACTGGAATACGGTCATCACCAATGGCGACATTTCCGATACGACCGGCAACGCGGTGACGGTCAGCAACCCCGACACGCCCACCATCACCAGCGCCACCTATAACGCCGGGACCGGTGCCCTGGTGGTGACCGGCACTGGCTTCCTGAAGCTGTCGGGGGCCACCAACGATATCGACGTCAGTAAGCTGACGATCACGGGTGAAGGCGGCGCGACCTATCAGCTCACCACCAGCAGCGTGGAAATCACCTCTGGGACCGCCTTTACCGTGACGCTGAACGCCACTGATCTGGCTGGCGTGAACCAGATCCTCAACAAGGCGGGGACCAGCGCCACCGGCGGCACCACCTATAATCTGGCGGGTGCCGAGGATTGGGCGGCGGGCGCCGAGGCGTCGGTCAATGTGGCCGATCTGACCGGCAACGGCATCACCGTGTCCAGCCCGACCACGCCCACCATCACCAGCACGGCCTATGACGCCACAAATGGCACCCTGGTCCTCACCGGCACCGGATTCCTGAAGCTGAATGGGGCCACCAACGACATCGTCGCCAACAAGTTCACGTTTACCGGTGAAGGCGGGGCCACCTATACCCTGACCGACACCGCCAATATCGAGATCACCGGGGCGACGTCGGCGACGCTGACCCTGTCGGCCACCGACAAGGCCGCCGTCAACCTGATCATGAACA
Organism: Paramagnetospirillum sp.; assembly: GCF_058402745.1. Classification (NCBI taxonomy): domain Bacteria; kingdom Pseudomonadati; phylum Pseudomonadota; class Alphaproteobacteria; order Rhodospirillales; family Magnetospirillaceae; genus Paramagnetospirillum; species Paramagnetospirillum sp. The sequence continues at coordinate 332,518 of NZ_JBZVFI010000019.1, read as the reverse complement.
AGGCGGGCACCAGCTCGACCGGCGGCACCACCTATAACGTGGCGGCGGCGGAAGATTGGGCGGCGGGCGCGGAAGCGGCGGTCAATGTGGTGGATGCCACTTCCAGCGTCACCGTCAGCAATCTGGTCACCCCCACCGTCACCAGCGCCACCTATGATTATGCCACCAACACATTGGTGGTGACGGGTGCCGGCTTTGTCCGCTCGTCGGGTGCCGCCAACGACGTCAACCTGACCAAGCTGACCCTGACCGGCCAGGGCGGAGCCACCTATACCCTGGCTACCAGCACCGACGTCGAGGTGGAGTCCGGCACCCAGTTCACCGTCACCCTGAGCGGTGCCGACATCCATAATGTCGAGGCCCTGCTGAACGCCAACGGCATCTCGTCCGTGGGCGGCACCACCTATAACATCGCCGCCGCCGCCAGCTTCCTGCGCGGCGACAACGCCGCCATCGGCGACGCCACTTCGGGCGTGACCGTGTCCAACTGGGCCGCACCCGTCATCACCAGCACCACCTTCGACTGGAACACCGGTGCCCTGGTGCTGACCGGCACCAATTTCGTCAATCTGTCGGGGGCCGCCAACGACGTCGTGGCGTCGAAGTTCACCTTCACCGGCGAGGGCGGCACCTACACCCTGACCGACACCAGCAATGTGGAAATCACATCCGCCACCGCGGCCACCATTACGCTGTCGGCCACCGACCTGCTGAACGTGCGGGGCCTGCTGAACAAGAACGGCACCCAATCCTCGGGCGCGGTGACCTATAACGTCGCCGCCGCCGATGACTGGATGGCCGGCAGCCCGTCGGCCACCGACATCGCCGCCGCCACCACCGGATCGACCGTATCCAACGTCGCCGCGCCGACCATCACCAGCGCCACCTACGATTCCACCTCGGGCGTGCTGACGGTCACCGGCGCCAATCTGTTCAAGAAGGTGGGGGCCACCAACGACATCGACGTGCAGAAGCTGACGCTGACCGGCCAGGGCGGCGGCACCTACTCCATCGACAACGCCACGGCGGATATCGAGGTGACCAGCGCCACCAGCTTCACCATGACCCTGACCGGGGCCGACAAGACGGGGGTGGACGCCCTGCTCGACCAGATCGGCACCACCTCGTCCGGTGGCACCACCTATAACCTGGCCGGGGCCGATGGTTGGCTGGCGGCGCAGGATTCCGGCACCAACATCGCCGACGCCACCAACGCCGTCACCGTCAGCATCGCGCCGACCATCACCAGCGCCACCTATGACGCCAACACCGGTGCCCTGGTGGTGACCGGCGCCAACATCCAGGCCAATGGCGGCGGCATGGATATCGATGTGTCCAAGCTGACCCTGACCGGCGAAGGTGGCGCGACCTATACCCTGACCACCAGCAATGTGGAGCGGGATTCGGTGACCCAGTTCACCGTCAGCCTGAACGCCACCGACAAGGCGGCGCTGAACCAGATCCTGAACAAGACCGGCACCTCGTCCACCGGCGGCACCACCTTCAACATCGCAGCCGCCGACGATTGGTGCACCAACGTGACGGCGGGCGACACGTCCGACGCCACCAATGGGGTGACGGTCAGCAACCCCGACACGCCCACCATCACCAGCGCCACCTACAATGCCTCGACCGGCGCCCTGGTGGTGACCGGCACCGGCTTCCTGAAGCTGTCGGGCGCCACCAACGACATCGATGTCAGCAAGCTGACGATCACCGGCGAAGGTGGCGCGACCTATACGCTGACCACCAGCAGTGTCGAGATCACCAACGGCACCAGCTTTACCGTGACCTTGAACGCCACCGACCTGGCGGCGGTGAACCAGATCCTCAACAAGGCGGGCACCAGCGCCACCGGCACCGCCACCTACAATCTGGCGGCGGCGGAAGATTGGGCGGCGGGTGCGGCGGCGGCGGTCAATGTGGCGGATACCACCGGCAACGGCATCACCGTGTCCAACCCGACCACGCCGACCATCACCAGCACCACCTATGATGCCAGCACTGGCGTCCTGACCCTGACCGGCACCGGCTTCCTGAAACTGTCGGGGGCGACCAACGATATCGTCGCCAACAAGTTCACGCTGACCGGCGAAGGCGGGGCGACCTATCTGCTGACCGACACCAGCAACGTCGAGATCACCAACGGCACCACCGCCACTCTGACCCTATCGGCCACCGACAAGTCGGCGGTGAACCGCATGCTCAACAAGAACGGCACCTCTTCCACCAGCGGCACCACCTATAACGTGGCGGCGGCGGAGGATTGGGCGGCGGGCGCCGAGGCGGCGGTCAACGTGGTGGATGGAACCACGCCGGTCACCGTGTCCAACATGGCGGCCCCCGCCATTACCTCTGCCACCTACGACTACACCACCAACACGCTGGTGGTGACCGGCACCGGCTTTGTCTCCAAATCCGGGGCGGCCAACGACATCGACCTGACCAAGCTGACGCTGACCGGGCAGGGCGGGGCGACCTATACCCTGGCCTCCACCACCAATGTGGAAATCACCAGCGATACCAGCTTTTCCCTCACCTTAAGCGGTGCCGACATCCATAACGTCGAGGCGCTGCTCAACAAGGACGGCACCTCGTCGGTGGGCGGCACCACCTATAATCTGGCCGGAGCCGAGGATTGGGCGGTGGGCGCCGATGCGGCCGTCACCGTGGCCGACCTGACCGGCAACGGCATCACCGTGTCCAACTGGGCGGTGCCCACCATCACCAGCACCACGTTCGACTGGAATACCGGCACGCTGGTGCTGACCGGCACCAATTTCGTCAACATCACCGGCGCCACCAACGACATCGTCGCCAGCAAGTTTACCTTCACCGGCGAGAATGGCGACACCTACACCCTGACCGACACCGCCAACGTGGAAATCACCAGCGGCACGGCGGCGACCATCACCCTGTCCGCCAGCGATCTGATGAATGTGCGCGGTCTGCTCAACAAGACCGGCACGTCGTCGGGCAGCGGCACCACCTACAACGTGGCTGCGGCCGACGACTGGATGGCGGGATCGCCCTCGGCCTCCGACATTTCGGATACCACCGGCAACGGCGCCACGGTCAGCAATGTGGCGACGCCCACCATCACCAGCGCCACCTTCAATTCCGACACCGGCGTGCTGACCGTGACCGGCACCAATTTGTTCAAGAAGGTGGGTGCGGCCAACGACATCGACCTGTCGAAGCTGACCTTCACCGGCGGCAACAACGCCACCTTCACCCTGACCACGGCAACGCAGGTGGAAATCACCAGCGCCACCAGCTTCACCGCCACCTTGTCGGGCACCGACCTGACCAATGTGGCGGCGCTGATGAACGCGCTGGGCACCCAATCGGGCACCGGCACCACCTATAACCTGGCCGCCGCCGACAATTGGCTGAATGCCGCCGAAGCGGTGGTGGACATCGCCGATGCCACCGGCAACGCCATCACGGTCAGCATCAATCCGGCCATCACCTCGGCCACCTATGACGCCAATACCGGCACCCTGGTGGTGACCGGCACCAACATCCAGGCGTTCGGCGGGGCCAACAACGACATCGACGTGTCCAAGCTGACGCTGACCGGCGAAGGTGGGGCGGCCTATACGCTCACCACCACCAGCGTCGAGCGGGATTCGGCCACCCAGTTCACGGTGACGCTGAACGCCACCGACAAGGCGGCGGTGAACCAGATCCTCAACAAGACCGGCACCAGTTCGACCGGCGGCACCACCTTCAACATCGCCGCCGCCGCCGATTGGTCTGGCGCGGTGTCGGGGGCGGCGGATGCCACCAACGCGGTGACGGTGTCCAATCCGGACACGCCCACCATCACCAGCGCCACCTATGACGCGGGTACCGGCACCTTCGTGGTCACCGGCACCGGCCTGCTGAAGAAGTCGGGGGCGGCCAACGACGTGGACGTCTCCAAATTCACCATCACCGGCGAGGGCGGCGAGACCTATACGCTGACCACCTCCAGCGTCGAGATCACCGACGGCACCAGCTTCACCATCGTGCTGTCCGCCGCCGACAAGGCGGCACTGAACTTGATCCTCAACAAGGATGGCACGTCGTCTACTGGTACCGGCACCTACAACCTGGCGGCGGCCGAGGATTGGGCGGCGGGTGCAGCCACGGCCGTCAATGTGGCCGATCTGACCGGCAACGGCATCACCGTGTCCAACGTCGCCGCCCCCACGGTGACCAGCGCCACCTATGATTACGGCACCGGCACCCTGACCGTGACCGGCACTGGTCTGCTTAAGCGCGGCGGGGCCGCCAACGACATCGATCTGACCAAGCTGACGCTCACCGGCGGCACCGGCACCACCCATACGCTCACCAGCACGGATGTTGAGGTCACCTCGGGCACCAGCTTCACGGTGACGCTGAACAACGCCGACAAGACCGCCATCAATGCCTTGCTGAACAAGAACGGCACGGCGTCCAATGGCGGCACCACCTACAACCTGGCTGCGGCTGGCAGCTGGAATCGGGGCTCCAATGTCGCCGCCGCCGACCTGACCGGCAACGGCGTGACGGTGTCGAACGTTCCGGCCCCGGTGGTGGCTCCGCCTGCCGCCCCCCCGCCGCCCGCGCCGCCGCCGGTGGTCGAGGCCCCCAAGCCAGCCCCGCCCAAGGATAGCGGCCCGGTGGCGCCACTGCTGACGGTGGTGCGCGACAACACGCCTGCTCCGATAACCTTCCAAGCGCCAACGGTTACGGTGACTACGCCGACCCAAGCGCCTGCCGCACCGACTCTGACCCCCACAGGCCCGGCCCAGGTCGCGGTGATCCCGGCGACCTTGACCGCTCCGTCGGCGCAAGCCTTCCAGGTGGCGGTGGCCGTCAAGGCGGCTGGGGGTGGTGACGCCCTGGTGGTCAACGCGCCGGTGCGCGACGCGGTGATCGCCGAGGGCACCCGCATCGCCGTGACCGTGCCATCGGAAGCCTTCGCCCACACCAAGGCCGACGCCACGGTCACCCTGACCGCAACCCGCGACACCGGCGCTGCGCTGCCCGCCTGGATGGCTTTCAACCCGCAGACCGGCACCTTCGAGGGCACGCCGCCGCCCGGCTTCAAGGGCGAGGTGGTCGTCAAGGTGGTGGCCCGCGACCAGGACGGCCGCGAGGCCGTGCAGACCTTCAAGATCGTCGTCGGTGCCGCCGGTCAGGGCAACATCGCCCCCGGCGGTCGCGGTGGCGAAGGCCTGGGCCAAGGTGAAGGCCAAGGACAGCCGCAAGGCGGAGAAGGCCAACCCCAGGGTGTTCCCGGTCGTACCGGTGATGCTGGGCCTATGGACGGGGCCAAACAGGCCAACACTAAGCCGATCGGCCGCCCCAGCCTGACCGAGCAATTGCATGCCTTGAGTTTCAAGGGCGGTGTCGCCCGTCAGATCGCGATGTTTGAAGCCGTCAAGCGTGGCGGGAAGGCCGCGTAGGGCGCGTTTATCAAGGGGGATGGTTATGCTTATTTCCGCTTTCGGTGCCAAGCGCCTGCTGGCATCCGTGTCTTTGGTCGCGCTGCTTTCCGCCTGCGCCATGACGCCCGAGCCTTTCACCCCCGAGCAACTTGCCCAAAGCTCGAAGGATGATCGCGCCGACATGTTCAGATCGGGTGAGCCGTTGACGGGTCCGCTGACCGTATCCGAGGCCATCGCCCGCGCGCTGAAGCACAATCTGGATCGCCGCGCCAAGGTGATGGAAGAGGCCCTGGCCCTGGGCCAGACCGACATCGACCGCTGGGACATGCTGCCCAAGCTGGTGGCCAACACCAATTTCACCAGCCGGTCGGAGCCTAACGCCACCCGCTCACGTGATCTGATCACCCAGACCACCAGCACGTCCAATCCCACCTATTCGACGGATCGGGACAATTACACCATGGACCTGGGGCTGTCGTGGAACGTCCTGGATTTCGGCCTGTCCTATTTTACCGCCAGGCAGAATGCCGACCGCGCCCTGATCGCCACCGAGCGCAAGCGCAAGGCCGTCCACAATCTGGTGCAGGAAGTACGCTTTGCCTACTGGCGGGCGGCCGCTCACCAGGAATTGAAGGCCGACGTCGACACCGCCGTCGCCGAGGCCAAGGTGGCGCTGGATCGCGCCGAGACGGTGGAAAAGGAAAACCTGAAGGCGCCGGCCGAGGCTTTGCGCTATCAGAAAAGCCTGCTGGAAACCCTGCGCCAACTGACCGCCATCCAGCAGGAACTCAGCACCGCCGAGATCGAGCTGGCCGCCCTGATCAACGCGCCTCCTGGCACCAAGCTGGTGCTGGATGTGCCCAAGGACATGACCGTGCCGGCCTGGGATCTGGATCTGGAAAAGATGGAGGAAGTTGCCTTCGTCAATAACCCGGATCTGCGCGAGCAGGGTTATCAGGCCCGCATTTCCGCCAACGACACCAGGAAGGCCATCGCCCGGCTGTTCCCCGGCATCACCTTTTCCGCCAGCCGCAATTACGACCACAACTCGTTCCTGATGGCCAACCACTGGTACGAAGCCGGGGCAAAACTGTCGTGGAACCTGATGAATCTGGTCAGCGGCCCCGACGCCATCAAATACGCCGAAACCACCGAGGAGGTGGGCAAGGCCAAGCGTCTTGCGCTGCGCATGGCAGTCCTGGCCCAGGTGCATGTGTCGGAACGCCAGTTCCGCAACTCCATCAGCCAGTACCAGCAATCCGACAAGCTGTGGCGGGTGGATGCCCGGCTGTTCCAACTGTCGGAGGCCAAGACCGCCAATGACGCCCAGGGCATGCTGGAACGGGTGGCGGGCCGCGCCTCGGCCATCGCCTCGGCCCTGCGCCGCTTCCAGACCTATGCCCAGGTGGAACAATCCTACGCCAAGATGCAGGCGTCCCTGGGGCAGGACCTGATGCCCGAGAGCGTTGCCAGCCACGACCTTCCCGGCCTGTCGGCAGCCGTCGCCGAACGGCTGGCGACCTGGGGGGCCTCGGACAACAAGGCGAAGCAGGAATCCCCAATCCTGGCTTCCCAGCCGGTTGTACCCCCTGTGCAACCGGCCTTGCCTGATCAACCCATTGGGGGAGGCTGGCTGAACAGCGTCTCGCGCTTCCTAGGAATTGAGGAGAGCGAGGATATGGTCAGGACCGACGTGGGACGCAACATCGCCCATATCCGCGACCTGACCCAGGCCTCGGCGCCATGAAGGCGGGTCTTCCCGCCATCATCCTTTTGGTGCTGGGAAGCGTGCCGGCGCTGGGCCAGGAATTGCGGGCCCAGCTCAGCCCCCGCGATTTCACCACCTTGGCCGCCGAGATCGGGGCCAAGGTGGAACGCATCTCGGCCCGCGAAGGCGACCGCTTCAAGAAGGGCGACGTCCTGATCGCCTTCGACTGTTCCATCCAGCGGGCGCAGCTGGCCGAGGCCAGGGCTGCCCTGTCGGCCGCCGACAAGACGGTGGCGGTCAACGCCCGGCTTCTGGAATTGCAGACCATCGGCAAGCTGGAAAGCGATGTGGCCCTGGCCGAACGCGACAAGGCCCGTGCCCGTGAAGCCGCCGGTGCAGCGGTAACCGCCAAATGCGCTGTGCCGGCCCCCTTCGACGGCCGCGTGGTGGAACAGAAGGTCCGCGCCCAGCAATATGTCCAGCCCGGCCAGGCCCTGCTGGATGTGCTGGACGATTCGGTGCTGGAGCTGGACTTCGTGGTGCCCAGCAAATGGCTGGTGTGGTTGAAGCCCGGCCACGGCTTCCAGGTGGCCATCGACGAGACAGGCAAGACCTATCCGGTGAAGCTGACCCGAGTGGGAGCCCGCATCGATCCGGTCAGCCAGTCGGTGCGCATCACCGGCGCCATCGGCGGCCACTTCCCGGAATTGTCGGCGGGCATGTCGGGCAGAGTTCTGCTCTCGCCCCCATGACCGACATCATCCATGCCTGGCTTGAGCTCGAACACCGGATCCTGAAGGCCAAGCGGGCGGTGGAGGGCGAGTTCGCCGCAATCAATCTGGCCCATACCCTGGTGCCCTATCGTCAGGCCGTATTGTGGGATGATGGTGTGGTCGCCCTGTCGGGGGCGGCCAATGTGGAGGCCAACGCGCCCTATGTGCTGTGGCTGGATCAGGCCATCCGCCAGATGCGGGCCGATCATCCCAACCCTGTCGATGCCGCTTGCCTGCCCGACCGTCTGGCCGGTCAATGGGGCGAGTGGCTGCCCGCCCATGGTCTGGTGCTACCTTGCGGGTCCGCCACTCTGCTGTTCGCCCGTGACGAGCCCTTCATCGAAGGCGAAGTCGCCCTGCTGGAGCGTCTGGCCGATCTGGTCGGCATGACCCGCACCGCACTGTCCCCGCGCAAGCTTGCCTTCAAAATGCCGACGGGCCGCCGCGCCTGGGCCGTGGGCGCGCTGGGACTGGCTGCCTTGTTCTTCCCCGTCACCGGCTCGGTCCTGGCGCCTGCCGAAAGCGTGCCCGCCCATCCGGTGATGGTGCGTGCCCCCCTGGACGGGGTGGTGGACAAGGTGCTGGTCAGACCGAACGATGCGGTCGCCGAAGGCCAGGTGCTGTTCTCGCTGGATGCCACCACTTTGACCGGACGCCTGGACGTGGCCCGCCAGACCCAGGCTACCGCGGAGGCTGAATACCGCCAGGCCGCCCAGGCCATGGTGTTCGATTCCAAGGCCAAGGCGCAGGTGGCCATCCTGGCCGGCAAGGCCGAGGAAAAGGCCGCCGAAGTCCGTCTGCTGGAAAGCCAGCTGGCCCGCATCGAGGCCAAGGCGCCGCGTCCCGGAATCGCCGTGTTCGATGATGCCGCCGACTGGATCGGCCGTCCGGTGGTGGTGGGCGAAAAGGTGATGGCGGTGGCCGACGAGACCGACACCGAGATCGAAGCCTGGGTCTCGGTATCGGATGTGGGCGAGGTGCGGGTGGATGGCACACTGACCTTCTTCCTCAACACCGATCCGCTGAGCCCGGTCAAGGCCAAGGTCCGCTCGGTGGCCTACGAAGCCAGTGCGCGCCCAGATTCCACCATCGCCCACCGGGTCCGTGCCAGCCTGACCTCTCCCCAAAAGCCTCGCCTGGGCCTGAAAGGCACCGCCCGCATCGACGGCGACACCGTGCCCCTGGTGTGGTGGATCTTCCGCCGCCCGCTGGCGACGGTGCGTCAGGTCATCGGCTTTTGAGGCTGACCATGGGGATTAACCACAGAGGCACAGAGACACAGAGAAAACACAGAGGAAAAGAAAAATCCTGTTTTTGTTTCTCTGTGCCATCTCTGTGTCTCTGTGCCTCCGTGGTTCTCTCACCGTCCGGGGTATCATGATCGCCCCCGCCGTTTTCCCGCGATTGCGCGACGATCTGGCGCTGCTGTCCGGCCCGCCCGCCCATGACGGCGCTCCCACCTGGACTTTGCATGATCCGTTGTCCAACCGCTTCTTCCGCCTGTCCTGGCCGGCCTTCGAGGTGCTGTCCCGCTGGCATTTGGGCAGCCCGAGCGAGGTGGCCCAAGCCGTTTGTGCCGAGACTCCGCTGGATCTGGACGATCAGGATGTGGCCAGTGTGGTCGAGTTCCTGGCCCGGGGCGGCTTGCTGAAGGCCGAGACGCCCAAGGACGTCGATCGTCTGCTGGCCCTCCGCGACGCGGCCAGGACCAGTTGGCTCACCTGGGCCTTGCACCATTATCTGTTCTTCCGCATCCCCCTGGTGCGGCCCGATGCCTGGCTGAGCCGGGCCCTTCCGCTGGTGGCCTGGATGGGGTCACGCGCCTTCCGCCTGTGCACGCTGGCCGCGCTGCTGCTGGGGCTGTTGATGGTCGGGCGGCAATGGGACCGCTTCGCCGCCACCTTCGTCGATCATTTCTCGCTGAGCGGGCTGGCCGCCTTCGGCATCGCGCTGGGCTTCGCCAAGATGGCCCACGAACTGGGGCATGCGCTGGTCGCCAAATCCTATGGCTGCCGGGTCCCCACCATGGGCGTGGCCTTCCTGGTGCTGTGGCCCATGCTCTACACCGACGTCAACGATGCGTGGAAGCTGACGGATCGGCGTCAGCGGCTGATGGTGGGGGCGGCGGGCATTCTGGCCGAGATGAGTATCGCCGCCTGGGCTTTGCTGGCCTGGGGCCTGCTGCCCGAGGGCACCGCAAAGGGCATGGCCTTCACCCTGGCGGTCACCACCCTGATTTCTTCGCTGGCCATCAACCTCAGCCCGTTCATGCGCTTCGACGGCTATTTCCTGGCCATGGACGCCTTGGATCAGCCCAATCTGCACCCGCGCAGCTTCGCTTTGGCCCGCTGGCATCTGCGGGAAATGCTGTTCGGCCTGAATGAGCCGGTGCCGGAACACCTGTCCACCACCACGCGCGGCTGGATGATCGTCTTCGCCTGGGCGGTATGGATTTATCGGCTGGCGCTGTTCTTAGGCATCGCCGTGCTGGTTTACCACTTCTTCATCAAGGTCGTCGGCATCGTCCTGTTCGTGGTGGAAATCGGCTGGTTCGTGGTCAAGCCGTTCTGGGCGGAAATCAAGGAGTGGAAGAAACGCCTGCCCGCCATCCGCGCCAGTCGCCGCAGCCGCTGGCCGCTGGGCGCGATGCTGATCCTGCTGCTGGTCTTGATGCTGCCGTGGTCGGGTCGCGTTTCCGCCCCCGCCATCCTAAAGGCCGAAAGCCACATGGCGCTTTATGCCCCCAGTTCCGCCATCCTGGCGGAAGTCATGGTGACCGACGGGCAAAGTGTCCAGGCCGGTACCGTGCTGGCCCGCCTGGACAACCCCGATCTGGCCTTGCGCCGCCAGCAGGTGGAACGCCGCATCGGCGTGCTGAAATACGAACTGTCCGCCAGCGGGTTCGAGGACAGCTTCCGCAACCGCACCCAATCCATCACCCAGGAACTGGCCGGCGCCGTAGCCGAACGCGCCGCCATCCAAGCGGAAACCGACAGGCTGACCCTGGTGGCTCCCATGGCTGCCACCATCACCGACATCTCGCCCAACTTGCAGCCTGGTCAGTGGATCAATGGGCGAGAACCCATCCTGGGCTTGCGCTCCGGCACTGTGCTGGAAGCCTACGTCGCCGAATCCGACCTGCCCCGCATTGCCGTCGGCCATCCAGCCCGCTTCATCCCCGAAGGTGGCGGCAAGGCGTTGAATGCCGCCATCTCGGCTATTGACCGCGTCGCCGTCAAATCCCTCACCGAACCAGCTCTGGCCACCGCTTACGGCGGCACCATCCCCGCCCGCTTCGCTGACAAAAATCTGGTTCCTGATGGCGCCTTCTATCGCGTCCGCCTTTCAATCGATGCCCCGCCCGCATTCTCCAGCCCCCGACGTGGCCAGGTCCACATGGATGGCCAGCACCAATCCCTGCTGGGAGGCTCTTTACGCTCCGCCGCCGCTGTGTTGATCCGTGAATGGGGTTTCTGAATAAGAAATGGAGACCATCATGAAAAAGCTGTTCTTGGCCCTGGCCATCCTGCCCTTGCTGTCACCACTGTCAGCCGTTTCTGCGGACAAGCCTGGATCAAGTCCGGACGAGATCTATGCCGCCAATCGTGCGGCAGACCTGGAGGTGATCCGATAGGCCGGGCCGTATGGAGTGGTGTCTCGGGTTTTGCGGGCTCTGCATGATCAGCTCTCCAACGATTTGGGTCGTAGAATTATTGGGCGGGTTAATGGTGGTGTTTACGTCCCGCCGTCAGGACGGCTCCGTTCGAGTTGCGGGACGGCTGACTGAGGGCTATGAGACGATTGGTGCCTTCAATTCAGGGCAAGCGGTCACAAGAGAACGGTCTCGGCTCAGGGCTCCGTCACCTCAAACCCAGCATCCGCCGGGGCAACGACCGAAGCGAATACAAATGGGACCGCGCCGCGGTTGCGGGCGCCATGTGTCTGTCCAGGGGCGGCGATGGCCAGGTCGCCGGCTTTTACCACCCGGGTCTCGCCACCGCCGAGCAGATAATCGGCCTCTCCCGCGATGACCACCCAGGTATCCTGTCCGTAAGGATGGCGATGGGGGGCGATCTCCTGGCCGGGCAGCAAATGCCAGACCACCAGGGCGGCCTGCTCCGACTGGGCGACCACCACCCGTTCGACCTGATCGGGGTTGGGGCGGGTGTGCTCGTCGATGGTGAGGATGCGGTTCATGGGATCTCCGTCATGGATTGTTCGGCCTGCCAGTGGGGCGAAACCAGGGGCAGGATCACCCGGGCGATGGTCCCTCCACCCGGATTGGGCTCCAGGTGCAATTCCCCGTCATGGCTCTTGACCAGGCGGTGAACGATGGTGAGGCCGAGGCCGGTTCCCTTGGCCCGGGTGGTGAAGAAGGGTTCGAGAACCTTGCCGCGGATGCTGTCGGGGATGCCCGGTCCGGTATCCGCGATGCTGACCTCGACAGCCGGTCGTGACTTGAACAGCGCCGACCTTGCTTCAATGGTCAGATGACCGCCGGGCCCCATGGCCTGGATGGCATTGGCCAGAAGGTTCTGGAACACCTGGATCAGCCGGGTGCGGTCCCCCCACACCTTGGGCAGGGAATGGTGACCGTCGGTACACACCACGATGGATTGTTCGGTGATCTCGGGAAGCATGGAGACCGTCGCAACTTCGATGACGTCGTCCAGATCGACCCAGTCGGGCTCCAGGCCGTTGGGGCGCGCGAAGTCGAGCATGTCGGTCAGGATGTTCTCCATGTAAGAGATTTGCCGCAGGGCGATGTCGCAGCCATCGGTGAATTCGTCGGCCGCTGCCCGGTGGTGGGTATCGAGAATCTTCAGGTTCATCTTCACCGAGGACAGCGCGTTGCGGATGTCGTGGGCGATCATGGTCGCCATGCGCCCCAGGGCCGCCTGTTCCTCGTTCTTGGCCGCGTCCCGCAGGGCATCGAGCATGCGCATCATGGCCCGAGCCAGAACGCCGAACTCGTCTCGGCGATCGCTGGCGGGTGATGTGATGTCGCGCTCGCCATCCCGGATGCGATCCGCGAGCAAGGTGAGTTCCTGAATCGGCTGGGTCAGGTACTTGGTGGCAAGGGCCAGGGCGAAGGCCACCATGCCCCCCACCACCAGGGCCATCACGGCCAGTTCCGTGCGAAAACCGAGAATCTGACTGTCCATCTCGGTCAGGGAGGCTGCGCCTCCGACCACCAGGACCGGTGCGTTCGGCCCCAGCAGGGGATCGGCCAGCAACACCCGGTACAACACCACGGCCATATGGGTTTCTGGGCTGTCGAAGCGCAATTGCGGGTCGCTGCCGTATGACCATTTCTGCCAGCGCTCACCCAGCCTGAAATCCCTGATCATGGAGTTGGACCATGTGATGGACCTGGTCTCCTGCTGCGCTGTGGGGCGGTAGAGGTATTCACCGTCACGGTTGCCGATGAAGAAGGTGATATCGGTTCGTGGGCGTCCGAAGCCGCCGACCAGAGTGTCGAAATCGATGGCGATCACCAGGGCGCCTTCCACCCGGCCATCCTTGGTGGCGACGGGGGTGGCGGCGTAGATGACCCGCGCCTTCTGATCCACCTCCTCGCGGACATTACGGATCAACACCTGCGACAGGGTGACGTTGCCCGGCCAAAGCTTGACCGCTTCCTCGGCCATCATGAGGAAATCGGACTCGATCGCGGCCCCCACCCCCTTGGCGCGCAGCCCCAGCTCCGTCTGCTCAACCGAGATGGTTGCCGCACCGGCCGCGTTCGGTTGCAGCAATATTCGGGTATAGGCGGGGCGCTTTTGCATCAGTCCCGCATATCGCTCGGTCAGTCTCCTGCGGATTTCCGGATCCTTGCCAGCCCCGGCCCCTCCCTCCTCGGCCAGGACCTGGAGGTCGCTTCTGACCATGTCGAGGGTATTGTAGATGATCCGCGACTCGCGATTGACGCTTTCGGAGAGGCGCTGGCGCGACAGGTCGTGAAGGGTGGCGGTGGTTCGAGACAGGGTGAACAGGGCAATGCCGGCAATGGCCAGCACCGATATCAGATAGGTCAGGCCGAAAATCTTCCGCGATGTCTTCATGGAGCGCGCTGTCCCCTGCGGCGGCCGGCCATCTCGGCCCAAGCTTAATCTTCCCCGCCGGACGGTGCTATGCTGTCTCGACGAGTTGGCCGAGTTATTGCAATTCCGGTGCCGTCCTTCCTGCTGATCGCGAGTCCATTATGCCGCACATCCTGCTCGTCGATGACGACCGCGCCATCTGCCGGACCCTGGAGTTGCATTTCCAGCAGATCGATTACTCGGTCACCGTCGCGCATTCGGCCGAGGACGGCATCAACAAGGCTGAGGACCCTGACATCGACGTGGTGATTTCCGACGTCCGCCTGCCGGGAGCGGACGGCATGCAACTCCTATCCTCCATCAAGGCCCAGCGCCCGACCTTGCCGGTGATCATGATCACCGCCTTCCATGATTTCGAGACCACGGTGGCGGCCATGCAGGGGGGCGCCATCGACTATGTCCCCAAGCCCATCGACCTGGATGAACTGGATGCGGCGGTGGAGCGGGCCCTGTCGCAAGGCCGCTCCGGCGAGGGATTGGTGATCGGCACCGCCGCCGGAGCCGGAACCACACAGATCATCGGGCAGTCCTTCGTCATGAAGGAGGTTTTCAAGCGCATCGGCCTGGTGGCGCAAAGTCGCATCACGGTTCAGGTCCTGGGCGAATCCGGTACCGGCAAGGAACTGGTGGCCCGCGCCGTTCACAACGCCAGCGCCGACCGTCACCACCCCTTCGTGGCCGTCAATTGCGCCGCCCTGGTGGAAACCCTGCTGGAAAGCGAGATGTTCGGCCACGAGCGCGGCGCCTTCACCGGCGCCGTCAGCGCCCATAAGGGCAAGGTGGAGCAGGTGGGCGAGGGCACCCTGTTCCTGGACGAAATCGCCGAGCTTTCGCCGCCCATGCAGAGCAAGCTGCTGCGCATCCTGGAAGAGCGCGAATACACCCCCGTCGGCGGGTCGCAGGTCAAGACCAGCAAGGCGCGCTTCATCACCGCCACCAACGTCGACCTAAAGGAGCGGGTGGCGGCGGGACAGTTCCGCGAGGACCTGTTCTACCGCCTGAACGTCGCTACCATCAACCTGCCGCCCCTGCGCGAGAGGCGGGGAGACATCCCCTTGCTCACGGAATTCCTGTTGAAGAAGATCAACAAGGATCTGCGCAAGACCATCCGCCGGGTGTCGGCCGAAGCCATCGCCTGCCTCGAGGAGTATCACTGGCCGGGCAACGTGCGCGAGCTGGAGAATGTCCTGATGAAGGCGGCGGTCCTCCAGCGTGGCGACGTCCTGACACCGGA
Organism: Paramagnetospirillum sp.; assembly: GCF_058402745.1. NCBI lineage: Bacteria > Pseudomonadati > Pseudomonadota > Alphaproteobacteria > Rhodospirillales > Magnetospirillaceae > Paramagnetospirillum > Paramagnetospirillum sp. The sequence continues at coordinate 317,276 of NZ_JBZVFI010000019.1, read as the reverse complement.
TTGCTTGCCGCCCGAGCTTCGCCACCGCGTGCAGCCCGGGGGGATGTCGGACACGGGCTGTTCCGGCACCCTGTGTTCGCTGCGGGAACTGGAACGCGACCATATCCGCCGTGTGCTGGCGGAGACCAACTGGCACAAGGGCAAGGCCTGCGACATCCTCGGCGTATCCCGCCCCAGGCTGGAGCGGAGGATCAAGGAGTTCGGGCTGGTCTCGCCGCGCGGCAGGAACGGCGACGACGACTGAACGAATCGTTCAATTTCCCTGAAGCCCATTTGAACGAACCATCCAAACGCCAAAAACAAACCCGCCGGTCACGGGGGCAATCGTGACCGGCGGGCTCGGCTGTTCCGACCGCGGGAGGCTGGCGGGGAGTCCGGCCGGACAGCGACCGCCTACATCCCCGAAAGGGTCTTCACCACCGTTTCGAAGGGCAGGATGGTGCCCATGATGGTGGGGCTGCCCCAGCGCACGTGGTACTTGTTCTCCGGCACGGCGGCCAGGGCCAGCAGCAGGTTGTTGAAGGCGCCGAGGTCGTTGGTCTCGAAATAGGTGATGAAGTCGGTGTCGTCGAGACCGGTGGAGTGATAGAGCTTGCGCTTGACGTTCACCAGATAGGGGAGCGTCGGCATGGTGTGGACTTCCATCTCCTTCAGCCGCTGGGCGTCGGTCAGGTTCCACCATTCGGCATTCTTCTTGACCGGAATGACGATGGTGTAGCGGGGCGCGTCACCGCTGTAGGAGGCCGAGGACAGGCCGGCGTTGAGGTCGGGCGACTTGTCCTTGGAGATGTAGTTCAGCGCCTTGGTGATTCCCACCAGATTTTCGGTGACGTCGGCGTGCATGCCGAAGCGGGTGGCGCGGAAATCCACCAGGAAGGACTGGGTGGCGGCCATATCGGTGGAATGAACGCGCAGCAGGAAGTCGCTGTTGGCCTCGAAGCCACGGGTCAGATAGGCGTCGACGATCACCTTGTCCTTGTGCTTGTCCACCACCTTCATGACCTCGGCGGCGGCCATCTTGCGCTCGGCGGCGGGCAGCTTGGCGAAATCGGCCCGCAGCTTGTAGGTGGAGAAATTGCCGAACACGCCGGGCGAGGTCAGCAGCTTGGCCCGATCGGCCATCATCGGCGCCATGGGAGCCATGGGGGCCGTCTTCATGTCGGCCATGGGGGCGGCCTTCATGTCGCCGGGCTTGGCCATGCCCTGGGCGGCGGCGGTACCGATGCCCACCGCCAGGGTCAGGGTCAGGGCGGTGCCGAAGGCCAGAAGACGGCTGGTATTGAAGCGTTTCATAATAAACTCCCTCTCTTGTTGAATGTGCGATGGTTGATCACTTCGCCGCGCCGGCCTCGTCCTCCTCGTAGAGCGAGGAGATGTCCTTGTGGGCGATGCCCTTGTGGCAATCGATGCAGGTCTTGCCCTTCTCGTCGGCGGAGCTGTGGCGCCGCCAGGCCGTACTTTTCTGGGCATCCTTGGACATGGCGGCGAAGGAATGGCAGTTGCGGCATTCCCGCGAATCGGTGGATTTCATGGTCGACCAGACCCGCTTGGCCAGTTCCAGGCGCTTGGCCTCGAACTTCTCGGGGGTGTCCACCGAGCCCATGACCTTGTGGTAAAGCTCGCCCGAGGCCTGGATCTTGCGGATGATCTTGTAGACCCAGGGATGGGGCACGTGGCAGTCGGAGCACACCGCCCGCACGCCGCTGCGGTTGGTGTAATGGGTGGTGCCCACGTACTCCTTGTAGACGGTGTCCTTCATCTCGTGGCACGAGATGCAGAACCCCAGGGTGTTGGTCGCCTCCATGGCGGTGTTGAAGCCGCCCCAGAAGACGATGCCGGCGATGAAGAACGCCACGGCGGCGCCCAATGGGGCTCCCAGCAACATCCAGCGGGGAAGCTTGGGAAGACTCATGATTCAGTGCTCCAGGCGGGCGGCCGACGGCACCCGGGGGACCTGGCGCTGCATCAGGTCCAGGTCGCCGGCGACGTAGGTGCCCACCAGACGGCACATGCCGCGATAGAACCCGAAGGCAATCTTGTGCTCGGCCGCCGTCGCCAGAAGCGGCAGCCAGCGTCCGAGATGGCGCTCGAGGAAGTCGCGCTGCGCCCTGAGATAGGGGGCCGGGTCCCGTCCCGCCTCTTCGGCGTCGGCCTGCTTGGCGGCCAGGAAGGCCATGAACTCGAGCTCGGCCGCCAGATGGTCCTCGGGAGCGTTGAGCCCGTCGGCGACCATCAGGCCGAAATGCTGGTAGAAGGATTTGACCTCCAGCAGGATCGCGGCCCGGTCGGTGTCGCGGATATGGGCGCCCTCGTAGAGCGGGCAGGGCGACGACGGCGCATCCAGTTCGAAGCTGGAGAGATAGGCGCTCTCCACCTCGTCGCAGCCGGTTCCCGCCGGTATGGCCAGTTCGTCGGCCAGGGCCAGCACGGCGATGGCCGACCCGGGATAGGCCTGGGAAATGGTGTCGCACAATTCCGCCTGCAGGTGGCCGTCGATGATGTTCCGGCAGAGCGTTTCCTCGGGATAGGTGAAGGCTTCGGCCAGCAGGCCGTAGGCTTCGGCGCGGCAGGCCGCGATCGTCGGCGCGGGGGTCATTCTCCGCCCTCCTTGGCGTTCTTCTGGAATTCCGGGCGCAGCCTGTGCACGGGTTCGCCCGCGAAGACGCCGATCAGCTTGAAGTGGTCATGGACGCCCTTGGCCTTGCCGCCGGCCCGCACCGCCTTGTCGAAATCGAAGGCGTATTTGGGGTCTACGGCCGGGGTGAAGGGGCTGGCCACCTTGGTGGCGGCGCCGTGGCATTTGGCGCAGGCCTTCTCGTAGTCGAAGGTCTGACCCGCCTCGACCAGCACCTTGCGGTCGGTGGTGGCGCCGCCCTTCTTGAAGCGCCCCTCGGCGTCGCCGTGCTCCTTCTTGAACAGGCTGCCGGCGCCGTGACAGGATTCGCAGCCCACCGACGCCAGGGCCTTGGCCTGGGCGGGCGGCATGGCGGGATCATAGCCACCCGGCTCGCCATGGCCGGTGGTGTGACAGCCCAGGCAATTGGCGTCGGCGGTATAGTCCTTGGCCGGGTCCAGCTTGGCCTTGGCCTTGGCCTCGGAGCGGATTCCGGGCTTCAGCAGATCGAAGGCCTTGGCGTGGCCGGTGGTCTGCCAGGATTCGGCCTGCAGGTCGTGGCACTTGCCGCAGACCTTGGTGCCTTCGAACGTGGCCTTGTCGGCCGCCTGGGCGGCCGGCGCCAACAGCGCCAGCCCCACGGCCACAATGAACGGAAAGAGCTTTTTCATCGGAACGGCGCCTTATCAGGTCAGGGGAGAGATCATCATGTCGGCGCTGCGCACCCCGATCATGGTGTCCATCACTTCGGAGGGCATGCCGCCCATCTTGCGGCTGCGCTCGGACCGCAGCAGGGCCAGGGCCGAACCGACCTCGCGGCCGAACAGCTGTTCGAGATAGGCCAGCGGGATCTTGGGCGTGTTGGTCAGGTTGCCCTGGGCGTCCTCGACCATGGGGCCGAAGGCCGGCGGGATGTAGAAGACGTTGGGCTTGGTGCCCTTTTCGGGGTAGAGCGGCAGGGCGACCTTGAAGACGTTGACCAGCTTATGGACCGAGCTGTTCATGTCGTCGAGGAAGCCCACATGCATGGCGCGGCCGGCGCATTGGGCGACGCAGGCCGAGGCCACGCCCTTTTCGATGCGGGGATAGCAGCCGATGCACTTGTTGCCCTTGAGATCGGCCATGTTGAGGAAGGCCTTGCCGTAGGGGCAGGCCTCGACGCACGACCCGGTGCCTTTGCACTTGTCCAGGTTGATGACGTTGATGCCGTCCTGGACGCGACGGTAGATGGCGTCGTTGGGACAGGCTTCCAGGCAGGCCGGCTGCGAGCAGTGATTGCACATGCGCGGCAGGAAGAAATAGTGGTTGTTGGGGTATTCGCCGGCGCCCTGTTCCTCGTCCCAGTTGGGGGCGCTGTGGGGCGTCGGGCTGGGACGCGCCCGGTCGGGCTTGCCCTGGAACAGGCGGCCTTCATAGTCGAAGTCGAAGGGCACGCCGTAATCGGCGCCGCCGGGACGCTTGCCCTTCTGCAGTTCGCCGTCCTTGTAGCCGCCGCCCTTGGCCGTCCAGTTGCGGGGATAGCCCTGGCCCGGAGCGGTCTCGACGTTGCGCCAGTACATGAAGGCCTGGCCGGGATGGCCGGTCCACAGCCGCTTGCAGGCCACGGTGCAGGTCTGGCAGCCGATGCACTTGTTGAGGTCGACGACGAAGGCGATCTGCCGGGTGGGAACCGCCATTGCTTTGGTGGTCATGTCGGAACTCCTGTTTTCGGTTCCGCCGGGCCGCGTTCATGGCCCGGCGGAGGACATTGTTGGATCGAGGTCAGGTCACAGCTGCTTGGTGACGGTTCCCGTGTACTTGCGCATCTCCACCCGCGTGTCGCGCTGGCTGCCGCCGGGGCCGTAGTAGTTGGGCCGGAACAGCAGGTGGCCGTAATTGCCGACCAGATGGGTGGGGGTGATGCGGATGGGGCAGACGCTCTGGGTGCTGCCCTCGATCAGGTCCATGTAAAGCTCGGGCGTGTGGTACATGGAGATGCGGCCCGGCTGCTCGCCGTCCTTGACCTTGATCCGGACGATGACCTTGCCGTGATCGTTGAAGATCTCGGCCCAGTCGTTGTCCTTGAGGCCGCGGGCCTCCGCCTCGACCCGGGGGACTTCCACCATGGGGCCGCCGCGCTGCAGCCGCAGCATCAGCGGGTTGTCCTTGAAGGTGGAATGGATCGAGTGGCGCGAATGCGGCGTGTTGAAGCGCAGCGGATACTTGTCGGCGTCGATGGGCGCCTTGTAGACCGGCAGTTCGACCCCCATGGAGAAGAACACCTCGTGGTCGATGTAGAACTGCTGGCGGCCGGTCAGCGTCGGCCAGGGGCGCTTGTTGACGGCGAAGAACTGGAACGGCGTATAGGGCACGCCTTCCTTCATGGGCGAAGTCCAGTTGGCCTTGAAGCGCACCGGCTTCTCGCGAATCTGGTCCAGGGTGATGCCCTTGCTCTGGGGCGCGTTGTCCAGGATGAACTGGGCGGCGGCCTCGTCGGCTTCCAGCTTTCCGTTGTCGGTGAACTGCGCCGACAAGGTGGACAGGTCGCGGTTCCATTTGTACTGATCATCGAAGAACTTGGGGAAGCCCTTGGCGATGGCCGCTTCCTGGACCTTGCGGGACAGGGCGACGAAGATCTGCCAGTCGGTCTTGGACTCCCACTGGGGCGGAATCGCCGGTTCCGTCATGTTGATGAAGGTGTGCTCCTCGGTGACGTTGAGGTCGGTCTTCTCGTACCAATGGGCCGAGGGCAGCACGATGTCCGAGTACAGCGCCTGGCTGTCCATGCGGATGTTGGCGGTGACGATCAGGTCCAGCTTGGGCCACAGGTTGCGCAGAACGTATTTCTGGCCCTTGGACTGATTGAGGAAGTTGCCGCGATAGCAGATGAAGACCTTGGGGTCGCGCCCGTCGCGGGGATAGATGGGCATCTGCTTGGTATCGAGCGACTGCTTCAGATATTTGGCGGTGTCGATGCCCACCTTCTCCATGCCGTCATAGGCGTCGGCATGGACGTAGGTCCAGATGGTGGTCTGGCAGAAACGCTGCTTGGCCGCGCCCTGCGGAAAGGCCAGGGCGGCCACGCCGGGCACGAAGGTCGGCTTCCACTGGCCGATGTAGTGGTTGACGCCGCCGCCGTTCTTGCCCTCGTTGGCGGTCAGCGACGACAGGAAATGGAACACCCGCATCAGGATATCGGAATAGAACCAGTGGCCGGTACCGCCGCCGGTGATGATCATGGCCGGCTTGGCCATGGCGTATTCGCGGCCCATCTGGACGATGGTCTTGGCGTTGACGCCGGTGATGGCCGCCACCTTCTCGGGGGTATAATCGGCCATGATGCGGGCGCGGTAGAGTTCGTAGACCGGCTGGCATTCCACGGTCTTGCCGTTGGCCAGCTTGACCTTGAACTTGCCCTCCAGGGCCGGGTCGAGGGCGCCGAGATCAAGGGTGCCGTCGGGGAAGGTCAGCGTGTTGCGGGCCAGGAAGGGCGGCTGCACCGTCGGCTTGACCTCGGGGTCGTCGCCCCAGCTGCCGCGCATCAGCACCGGCATGTTGGTCTTCATGTCCCAGGCGTAGAACCGGTTCTTGGAGCCATCGGCCACCATGTCGGATTCACGCAGGAACATCTTGGTGTCCGAGCGCACCAGAAGGGGCATGTCGGTCTGCTCCTTCAGGTTATGGGCGTCGAACAGCTTTTCCTTGAGGATGACGTTGGCCATGCCCAGCACCAGGGCCACATCGGTGCCCGGCTTGGGGTGGACCCACAGATCGGCCTTGATGGTCGAGGCGTTGTAGTCCGGGGCGACGCTGACGATCTTGGTACCGTTCAGCGACGCTTCCGCCAGGAAATGCGCGTCGGGAATGCGGGTCTGGGAGGGATTGGCGCCCCACAGGATGATGTAGCGGGCATTGTACCAGTCGGCCGTCTCGCAGGTGTCGCCCTGGACGCCGCAGGTCTGGGTCTGGCCGGGAGGCTGGTCGCCGTACCAGTCGAAGAAGGTGTGGGCATGGGCGCCGATCAGGTGGGCGAAGCGGTGACCGCCCGAGAACGACACCGGCGCCACCGCCGGGACCGGCGAATAGACGCTGATGGCGTCGGGGCCTTCCGTCCTGATGGTATCGACGATCTTGTCGGCGATCATGCCCAGCGCCTCGTCCCAGCTGGCCCGGCGCCACTTGCCCTCGCCGCGCTCGCCGACCCGGATCAGCGGATACTTCAGGCGGGTGGAGCTGTAGACGTAGTCGGTGGCGCATTCGCCCTTGTTGCAGCCGCGCGGATTGTATTCGGGCACCCCCTTCAGCATGGGGGCGTCCTTGGACTGCTCCTCGCGCAGGATCACGCCGTTCTTCTGGTAGACGTAATGGGGACAGGCGCCGGTGCAGTTGATCAGGTGGGCGCCCCGGGTCCTCTTGTCCCAGCTCCACTGGTCGCGATGAAACTGCTCCCAGCCGCTGTATTCGAACTCCCGACCGGGATCGGTGGCGGCCAGGGCGCGGAAGGGAATTGTCCCGGCAAGGCCCACGCCCAGGGAGGTGGCTCCGGCGGCCTTGAGGAATGAGCGGCGTGAACGTTCGGCCATGATGCGCTCCTTGAAGTATCTGCCTCGAATTGGTCGGCATGATGTGCTGGTGTCGGCGCGGGGCCGAGCAAGGTGCCGAGAGAAGCGCAAGGGACGTGCCAGAAGCGCCAGAAATCGCCTCCGGCAGTAACCTCACGGGATTTCCGGGTATTGCAGATTCTGCTAATTGATCTGGATCAGAAGATGCACCCGACCATTCCGACGCTTCGTTCAATCGCCTTCGGATCGATTGAACGAAACGATCATCTTGCGCCTGCGAAGAGGAAGCCCCTGATCAGCCCCCGGTCATGCTCATGGGGCGCGACTGACGCCCCTGGGCGAAGTCGTGTTCCCAAGGCTTGCCGGCGACGGCATTATCGATGGCGTCTTCCAGCATGGCGCCGGTGGAATCCGCTCTGAGAGCAGCCCCCAGATTGAAGCCATCGTCCCTTCCCAGGCAGGGATGGACCATGCCGGTACAGGTCAGCCGCATGCGGTCGCAGGTGCCGCAGAAACCATGACTGAGAGGGGTGATGAAGCCGATCCGCCTACCGGTTTCCGCCACATCCACATAGCGGGCGGGACCGCTGGTGCGGTGGGGCGAATCGGTCAGCGTCCATCGCCGCTCCAGCGCGGCGCGCAGTCGGGCCAGGGACGGCCCGATGCCCGCGCCGCCGCCCATGGGCATGGCCTCGATCAGGCAGAGGTCCAGGCCGAGGCTGCCGCACCAGCCGATCAGCCGGTCCCAGTCCCGGGCCGGTTGATCCGCCAGCGCCACGGCATTGACCTTGACGGCCAGTCCGGCCTCGCGCGCGGCCAGGATGCCGTCGATGACCGTCTCCACCCGGCCGCCTCGGGTCAGGCGGCTGAATCGGACGGGGTCGAGGGTGTCGAGGGAAACATTGACCCGGCGCATGCCGGCCTGCGCCAGCAATGACGCGTACCGCGCCAGCTGAGTGCCGTTGGTGGTCAGGGTCAGTTCGTCGAGGCCGCCTTGCCCGATCAGCGCCCCCAGATCGGCCACGAGGCTGATCACGTTGCGCCGCACCAGCGGCTCGCCCCCGGTCAGGCGGATCTTGCGCACCCCACGGGCGACGAAGGCGCGGCAGACCCTGGCCATTTCCTCCAGGGACAGCAGATCCCGACGCGGCAGGAACTCGGTGTCCTCGGCCATGCAGTAGAAGCAGCGGAGATTGCAGCGGTCGGTCACCGAGACCCGCAGATAGGAAATCCTGCGTCCGTGAGAATCCATCAACATCGGCCTGCTCCCGTGGCATCAGGCATGGCGCCTGATGCCGGGATGGAGCAAGAACCGTGCTAGTTGTCGCCGGGCTCGAGACCGGCATCGGCCGGGGTGACGGTGGAGACGAAAATAAAGGGTGAGGTCCCGGTGTTGCGGGCACCGTGCACCTGCCCGGTGGTGGCGATGGCGATGTCGCCGGCCTTGATCTTGCGGCTCTTGCCGCCACCCATCAGGTAATCGGCCTCGCCCGCCAGCACCACCCAGGTGTCCTGGCCCTCGGGATGGCGATGAGGCTCCAGTCCCTGGCCGGGCGCGACGTGCCAGCCGGTGACGACGGCATGCTCCGATTGGCTGATGACGTGGCGCCGGACCATCCTGGCATCGGGCTTGGCGAAATCCTCGACGGTGTAGACCCTGTTCGTTGTTCCGTCCTTTCGAACGGCGACGGGTTCGTAAACCTTGCGGCTGCTATCGGGTGTACCGCCGGCCCGTGCTCCGGGAAGGCTGGCGACCAGGGCGCGGGCATGGGATACCGCCGAATGGACGTCCGATGGCGTCATGCCGGTCTGGGGCGGGGCCAGCACGGTGGGAATCGTCACCCCGGTCTTCGCCTTGATCGCGGAAATTTCGGCCAATACGGTGCCCAGGAGATCCATGACATGGGCCGGCTTGATGGTTCCGCTCCGGCGCTCGGGCAGCACGACCCCCATGGGGATGGCCAGACTCGGATTGTTCTCGGTCAGTGCCTTGATGTCGGCCAGCAGGCCCATGGCGTTGTCGTAGGTGTCCGCCGGTCGTCGGGCGGGAATGACATGCGATGGTGGTACCGGCGTGGTGATTCCCAGCGACGACCTCACCAGCTCCAGATCATTGACGATGGAAAGGGCAATCCGCATGACGTCATTGGGTGATGTCGCCGGCAGGCCCAGGCCGTCGACCTGCAATTCCGCCCGGCGCAGCGCGGCGAAATTGTCGGTCGGCTTCATTTCCCGCGAGGCGCGCGGCACCTTGGCAACCGGCGGATTGCCGAAGATCGGCCGCAAATCCTTCAAGCCCTGCAGCATCCTCTCGACGAAGAACTTGACGTCGTCGGGCTGGACCTCCCGCACGGCGATTTCAGGCACCGGCTGGAGCGGCAGTCCGTTGAGCTGGCGGACGGCCTGAATCTTCAAAAGCACCTCGCGGGCCTTCTGCAGGACGTGGCGGGGCAGCCGTTCCGTCAGGGGCGGCGCCTGGGGATCCACCGCCGGCATGGTGCCGTTCGCATCATGGAAGGCCGCGAGTTGGGCGTTGACGGCTTCGATGGCCTGGTAGGTGTCGGCCGGAGTCGCCGCCTCGCCGGCTGCAGCGCCGGCGATAAGGAGCAATAACGCCCCGATCCAGATCCGAATACGGCAGCCCGACATCTCAAGTTCCCACGTCAGCCGCCATCCCCCGTCACGACCACGAGGTTAGGCGAAATCTCAGCCCGACCAGATCGCTTTATAGCAGAGAAAGCGAGTTGGGGCGGACCGTCTTTGATCTCTGCAAATTTGACGCCAAGTGCCGGGGACAATCAGCCCCATGACGGCACCGGACGCCGGCCGCTCACCGCCATGTCCTGGAGTCTCTCCGGCTTAGGTTGAAGCTCTTGGCCGCGTCCTCCCGGACTTGATCCGGGACCCAGGAGTTGCAGACGATGACATTTGGTTATGCTCCCCCTGGGCCCCGGCTCAAGGCCGGGGTGACGGGCGAGGGGGCGGCATCGATTCGACCAAGCTCGGACGGACTCCGTGTGGAAAGGCAGGATGCTCGACGGCCAGAACGGCGAGCGGCCACAGGATCATATCGTCCTGACCGGCGCCGCCGAGGATTCGGCCAAGTACCGGCCGGAATTCCGCGACGAGATGCGCAAGCGCGTCAACCTGCGCGGCGCGGTGGGATACTTCCGGGGCCTGCCGGCCCTTCGCTGACCGGAAAGGGCGGCGTCAGGCGGGCGTTGCCTTGGCCACCTTCCTGGCGCTCCTGGCCTCGAAGACCTTCAGGATCGTATGGGTTCCCCAGCCCACCAGGATCATCCCGGCGGTGAAGGCGCCATAGGCCACGGGCCTGGGGACGCCCTGGGTCATCATGGAGAATTCGGACATTCCGCCGATGCCGGCCAGGACGTTGAGCGGCATGAACACCACGCCGGCCACCGTCAGCTGCTCGAACAGGAAGGCGGTAGTCGGCGCGAGAGTTGTCACGGAACAGTCATTCATCGGCGGTGCCGTGCCGCCCGATGACACCAAACATTCATGAATCTTCGCCGGCCACCTATCGATAATGCCTCCGACTATGACATTCGTGATGGAGGCGGTTCGTGCTGCAAAATTTCTGGATCGGAACCGATTTCGCCAAGCTGCTGTCCTCGCTTCCCGTTTCCAACGAAAGCATGAAGGCCATGCTGGAAAGCCAGATGAAGAACCTCACCGCGCTGGAAGAGGCGAACCAGCACGCCATCGATGCGTTCCATGCGGTCTTCAACCGGCAAAACGAGATACTTCACGCGGCGATCCGCGAGAGCGCCGAACTGATCTCCTCCCCCGAGGCCGCGCTTTCCAAGCAGGCCGAGATCGCCAGAACGGCCACCGAGCACACCCTGGAAAACCTGCGCCGGATGTCCGAGATGCTGGCGGCCGCCTCGGAAAAGGCGGCCGCGATCCTGAACCAGCGGGTGAAGGAGAATCTCGATGAACTGAAGACGATCGCCGGCCCGAAGTAGACCACGACCGAGGAGGCTGTCATGCACGACAACGTCCGCGACTGTCTGCCCCGCCGGGTGTCGGCGATGGTCCAGGCCCTGGCCGAGGATAAGAACATTGTTCTGGCCGCCATGGTGGGCGGCGGATGCCGATGCTCCGCCCACCTGGGCTGCGATCTCAAGGATGCTTGCGGCCGGATCCACGAAGCCTTTCGTCCCGGCCGACACGCATGATCAGGCGGCCTTGACGCCTGACAGGAATTCCTCCACCGAATTCTGCAGCCGCGTGCTCTGGACCGACAACGCTCCCGCCGCCGATTGGACGCTGGCCGCCATGCGTCCGGTGCTGTCGGCGGCGTCGGCGACCTGCACGATGTTCTGCGCCACCTCGCTGGTCCCGACCGCCGCCTGCTCCACGTTGCGCACCACCTCCTGCATGGCGGCGCCCTGCTCCTCGACGGCACCGGCGATGGACGACGACATCTCGCTGATCTCGCCGATCACCCTGGTGATCCGCCGGATCGCCTCCACCGCCGCCAGGGTCTCATCCTGAATGGCGCCGATCTGGGAGGCGATCTCCCCCGTGGCCTTGGCGGTCTGGTTGGCCAGATGCTTGACCTCGTTGGCCACGACAGCAAAACCTTTTCCGGCATCGCCCGCCCTGGCAGCCTCGATGGTGGCGTTCAAGGCCAGAAGGTTGGTCTGGCTGGCGATGTCATTGATCAGGTCGACCACCTCGCCGATACGGTTGGCGGACTCGGCCAGCGCCTGCATGCGGCTGTTGGTGGCTTCGGCCTCCGAAGCGGCGCCGGCCGAGATGGAGGCCGAGCGGCTCACCTGGCTGCTGATCTCGTTGATCGAGGCCACCAGTTCATTGCTGGCGGCGGCAATGGTGTTGACGTTGGCGCTGGCCTGTTCGGTGGCGGCCGAGACCGCCGCGCTCTGGCGCTGGGTTTCCTCGGCGTTGGCGGCCATGGTCTGCGCCGTGTCCTTCATGCGCAGCGCGGCATCGGCCAGCCCCTCGAGCAGTTCGGTGACGGCGGCGTCGAATTCCCCCGACAGCTTGTCCATGGCGGTCTGGCGCCGCTCGCGGCGCAGGAGGGCTTCCTTCTCCTGGTCCTCGAGACGGCGGCGCTCGATGGCGTTGCGGCGGAAGACCTCCACCGAGCGGGCCATGTCGCCGATCTCGTCCTTCCGCTCGCCCCCGTGAATCGGGGTGCCGGTATCGCCGGCGGCCAGGGCGGTCATGGCGGCGATCATCGACGCGATGGAGCGGGTGATGGAGCGCACGATCATCCAGGCCAGGACCAGGGACAGAGCGATGCCGACGGCAGCGGCCAAAAGATTGCCCAGAGTGGCCAGTTCGAAGGTTGCCTGTCCTTTGGCATGCTCCTCGTTGGCCACCCGGTCCTGCAGGGCGATGTCGGCGACCAGCGCCTGATCCAGGCGGTCGAACGCCGCGCTGACCTCCGCGGCCGACAAGGCCCTGGCCCGGTCATAATCCCCCGCCGCCACGGCATCCAGGACCTTCTGCCGCAATTCCCGGTATTCGGCCATGCCGCGCTCGACATTGGCCGCCAGCACCTTTTCCTCCGGGGTCAGATACGTGGCCATGTAGGCCCGCCAGTTGCTGTCGATGGTCTGGTCAAGGTCGGCGATCTCGGCACGCAGCCTGGTGGCGTTGGCGGCTTCGTCCTCGCGCTGCAGCAGCAGCATGCGGGTCCGAATCCAGAAGAAGCTCCGCTCCACATTGCCGAGCTGGACCAGGGGGACAGTCCGGTCGTCATAGACGGTCTGCAGGCTGGCATTGATCCGGGCCATGCCCCAATGGCCGAGGGCGACGACGAGAACCATCACCACCACCATCGCCGAGACGAGAATGGATAGACGCGTGCCAATTCGCAGATCGTTGAGCATGTTCCCTCCGGCGGCGGCAAGCCTTCGCACGATGAATGGTCATCGCCCATTATGGCCAACCGCCTCCGCCGAAAGGATTAAGGAAAGATGAATTTGCTGCGCCGCACAAAACGGTGCGGTGGCGCTATAACTCGGCCATCTGGCGGCGCAGGGAGAGGCAGTGCTCCAGGCGCGCGGCCAGATCCACGCAACGGCTTGAAATCTCGTCCAGCTCCCGCGCCATCCCGCCCAAGACCCTGCCGCTTCCGGAAAGCTCGGCCGAGCCATCGACGGCGCCGTCCAGGCATCGGGCCGCCGCGCGGGCGCCGTTGCCGATGGTCAGCGCCAGCTGCAATTCCCCAGTCTTGGCTTTGGGACGAAACACGATGACATTGCCGTCGAGAGTGTTCATGGCACCCCTCCATATCGACAATGCGAAGGAGCCTCCGTTCTTCGCTCACGGTGCGTAAACCATGCGCCATCGTCATCGAAACGTCAAATTACGTTTTTCACCCCACAGCACCTCCGCCATGCGGAAAAAGCATTGAACTATCCGTTGGTTAGGTGCGTCCGCCCCAACCGCCCCGCGAAAATAAATGCGATTGAAAGCGATATCGCTTCGATATACTGTTGTTGCCACCGATATCGCGGCGCTCGCCGCTTCCACCTGGAGACAATCATGACCGCCCCGAATAAACCCAAGACCCCGGAGGCCGGAACCCCCGCTTCCGCCCTTCCGTCCGAGGCCGCCGAGCCGAAGACCGCCGACAAGCCCGTCGCGGCGAAGAAGAAGGCCGAGCCGAAGCTCCCCGCCGCGCCCAAGGCCAAGAAGGCCGAGCAGAAGGTCAAGAAGGCCAAGCCGGCGGCCGCGCCGGAGGCTGTCGTCGCCGAGGACAAGACCGTCAAGAAGGCGAAGAAGGACAAGAAGAAGGATAAGAAGAAGGACAAGAAGAAAAAGGAGGCGGTGATCATCCGTTTCGATGATCAGCAGCTCCCCCAAGTGGACGCGCGCGCCGAGACCCTGGGCCTGTCGCGGGCCGCCTGGGTCCGCATGGTCGTCGCCCAGGCCCTGGCGAAATCCTGATCATCGCCCCCGCCACAGGGGTGCAGCCCTGTGGCGGGGGACGTTCTATACCCGCCGAGGACCGCACAGCCGGGTGTGGCGTTGCGCCGCCTCTTCCTCCGCCGCGCAGAAGCTGCAGTGCCGGGCATGGGGGTTGACCGCAATCCGCTGGGGCTCGATCGGCTCGTAGCAGGTCTTGCAGATTCCGGACGAGCGCGGACCAGCCATCCTGTCGAGAACAACCTTCAACGCCACATCCCTGAAGGCTTCGATTCGTTCCGCCGCGCAATCGATGTCGTCCAAGTCACAACCTCCAGCCTGATCATGGAACATGCCGCGCCACCCTGGGGGAGCCATTCCCTGACGGGAAGTGATACTTTCGTGAATGGTGCGAATTAGAATGAGAGTGGCGCTGACATAAAAATGAAGCATTAGGTTAATGCAACATTAACCCATAATTTTTTCCGCATATTCCAATACTTCCACTCGGGCTTATTCGGCTTGAGCCGGCATGGCGCCGGTTGAATGCCTGAGATTTGGAAAGAATATCAGGATGAGGGAACCAACCGGAGCCACCTTGGCGTCTTCGATCTGGCGCGGTCTTTCTCTTCCCGACATGATCTCCATCGGCGGCATGCGCCCCAGGGGCGGCCTGGCCCGGGCGTGGCGGGGCTGGATGGCCGGCCCCTGGCATAGCGGCGACATTCCCCTGCTTCGCGACATCCGGATTCAGGCGCGCTTCAGCATCCTGATCGGACTGGTCGTCGTGGCGGGCATTCTGCTGGGTGTGGTCTACGGCCTGAGCGAGCGCCGCATCTCGGGCGCGATCGCCGAACAGGCCGATTATCAGCGGCTGTGGGAGCAGTCCAGCCACATCCGGGCCGGCGCCTTGGCCATGCAGACCGCCGCCAACGGCCTGACCGCCGAGCGCCGTCACGACTTCATCGATGATTTCGAGGCCCGCCACCGCCAGGTGGAGACGGCGCTGGCCGCCATCAAGGCTTCCGCCGCCGCCGCCGGCCATCGGGCCGAGATCGACGGCCTGGAGGCGGCCATCGGCCAGACCGCCGCTCAATTCCGGATCGTCGCCGACGTGACTCTGAACCTGGGCCTGACCGAAAGCGACGGCCTGCGCGGCCGGCTCCGCGCCTCGGTCAAGGCCATCGATGGTGAACTGGGCATGTGGCCCAATACCGACGACCTCAAGGCCCGCATGCTCCGGCTGCGCGAGGCGGAAAAGGACTTCATGCTCTACAAGGATGAATCCTATCTGAGCAAGGGGCGGGGTGCGGCGGCGCAATTCGACATCGGCATCGATTCCGCCCCTTTGCCCAATTCCACCAAGGAGGATTTCCGCGTCCTGGCCGCCCGGTATTCGGCGGACATGGCCGCCTACGGCGCCGCCGATCTCGACCAGCAGGCCCAGATCGGGACATTGCGGGCCATGTTCGCGGAACTGCAGCCGCGCATCCGGGACTTTGCCGTCATGGCCCAGTCGGGCATGGCCGAGGCCACATTGCGCCAGGACCGGACCAGAAGCCAGGCGGGGGTGGCGATCGCCGTCATGGGTATTCTGACCGTGCTGAGCATCGTGGCCGTGGGTGTCGTCTCGGGCCGGTCCATCGCGCGGCCCGTCCTCTTGATGGAAGAGGCCATGAGCCGCCTGGCGGCGGGAAACAACCAGATCGAGATTCCGGGCGTTCACCGTGCCGATGAGGTGGGGCTGATGGCCAAGGCGGTTCAGGTCTTTCGCGACAACGCTCTCAAGATGGAGGAATTGCGGGTCCGCCAGGAGGCGGAGCAGGCCGCCAAGGAATTGCGCAGCCAGCAGTTGGAGGTTCTGATCGCCGGCTTCGATTCCGATGTGGCCGCCATCATCCGGGATGTGGCCCGTTCGGCCGGCGATACCGAGGCCACCGCCCGCGACATGGAGGCCTTCGCCGCCCAGACCGTGCAAAGGATGCGGGAGGTCGACCAGTCCTCGGGGGCGGCGACCGCCAGCGTGCAGGCCATGGCGGCGGCAGCCGAGCAACTGGCCTATTCCATCGAGGAGATCTCGGCCCGGGTGAACGAGGCGTCCCAGGTCGCCGTTGCCGCCGCCGACAACGCCCGGCGGACAGACTGTATCGTCCAGTCGCTGTTCGAGGCCTCTCACCGCATCGGCACGGTGGTGACCTTCATCCAGACCATCGCCAGCCAGACCCGCCTGCTGGCGCTCAACGCCACCATCGAGGCGGCTCGGGCCGGCGAGCACGGCCACGGCTTCACCGTGGTCGCCAACGAGGTCAAGCAACTGGCCGACAAGACCACCCAGGCCACCGCCGAGATCGCCCAGCAGATCGCCTCGGTCCAGGCGGCGGGAAAGGCTGCCGTCGAGGCCATCGGGGAAATCTCCACCTCGGTGGCCAACGTCAACCAGATCTCCGGCTCCATCGCCGCCGCCGTCGAGGAGCAGGGCGCGGCCACCAAGGAAATCGCCCGCTCGGCCCAGGATGCCGCCCAGGGCACCACCCTGGTGGCGTCCTCCATCAACTGGGTGGTGGGGGAGGCCGCCCAGATGCAGAACGCCGCCTCCGCCATGCTGGACACCTCGACGCGGATGACCGGCCAGTCCGAAGTCCTGCGCGCCACGGTGGACAATTTCCTCATGGGCGTCCAGGACGGCGCCCCCAGCCTGAAATGGGGCGACAACTGGCTGACCGGCAACGCGGTGATCGATGCCGATCACGAAAGGCTGGTCCATTATGTCAACGAGTTGAACTCGGCCATGATGCAGTCCAAGGGGCGCGACGTGCTGGGCGGCATCCTGAATAAGCTGGCGGCCTACACCACCGAGCATTTCGCCAGGGAGGAAGGTATCTGGGCCGAGGGCGGCCTGCCCAGCCTGGACGGGCACCGACGGGTCCACCGGGACCTTCTGGACCGGGTCGGCGGCTTTATCCGGGACTTCCACGAGGGCAAGGCCAATCTGTCCATGGAGATGATGGCCTTTCTGCGTGAATGGCTGATGGATCATGTCTTCAAGACCGACAAGGCGGCGGTCTCGACCCTTGCGTCGCGCCGATGATCGGAGGGATACTCGCTCCTTCCTCTTGGCGGGATCGGCGGACCTGGCCATGGCAAACCTGATGCTCGGCACTGAGACGGAGCGCAAGTTCCTGGTTCTTGACGGGTGGCCCCGCCATGCGCCGGGACGCCTGATCCGCCAGGGCTATTTCCCCGCCGCTCCCGGCATCACCCTGCGGGTGCGGTGGACCGAGGCACAGGGGACCATCACCACCAAGACGCCCGTCATCGCCGGCACCCGCTGGGAAGCGGAATATCCGATCCCTCCCGAGCAGGCCGCGCTTCTGCTGGACCTCTGTCCTCACCGGCCGATCGAGAAATTCCGCCACGATTGGATCGAGGGTGGGCTGCACTGGGAAATCGACCGCTTTCTCGGCCGTCATGACGGCCTGTGCCTGGCCGAAGTGGAGCTGATGCATCCCTGGCAGGCCGTCGCCAGGCCCGCTTGGGTGGGAGAGGATGTGACCCGGGTCCGGGCCTTCCACAACAGCGTCATCGCCCGGACGGAATCGCTGATGGAGGTTCTGGCGCTGTGGGGTAGGGTTACGTTGGGAAAGCCCGTTGGGACGGGTGGAATGTTCAAGGGAGGAAAGCGTGCTGCCGACATTTTCCCTGCCGCCGGGGTTTCTCGGCGGGTGCGCGTCGGACCCGAATTCCGCCACCTTCTGCATCGCCGGGATTCCCTTTGATCTCGGCGTGACCAATCGCTCCGGCGCCCGCGAGGCGCCGCACGCGGTGCGCCGGGCCAGCCGCATGCTGGCCGACGGCGCCAATCCGGCCGGCTGGACGGACCCGTTCGATCTGGCCGTCGCCGACGTCGGCGACTTCTCCCTGGCGCTGGGCGACATCCCCAAATCCCTGGAGATGATCGAGCGCCAGGCGAGCGGTATCGGCCATCTGCTGGCCATCGGCGGCGACCATACCGTCACCCTGGCCCTGTTGCGCGCCCTGACCAGGCGGACCGGCCCGGTGGGGCTGGTTCATTTCGACGCCCATATCGACACCTGGCCGGATAATTTCGGCCAGCCCCTGGCCCATGGATCGCCTTTCTTCCATGCCCTCGAGGAGGGGCTGGTCGATCCCCGGCGGATGATCCAGATCGGCATCCGCTCTCCCATGCCCCGGGAGGTGTACGACTGGACGGTGGGGCGGGGGGTGACCATCGTCACCGCCGAGCAGGTTCACCTTCAGGGGCCGGAATGGGTGGCCGAGTCCGTCCGCCGGGTGGTTGGCGACGATCCGGCCTATCTCAGCTTCGACATCGACGCCATCGACCCGGGACAGGCTCCGGGCACCGGCACGCCCGAGGTGGGGGGACTGTTCACCTGGCAGGTGATGGCCATCCTGCGCCGTCTGGCGGGACTCCGTTTCGTCGGCATGGACGTGGTGGAGGTGGCGCCGGCCTACGACCATTCCGAGATCACCGCCCTGGCGGCGGCCTCGATCCTGTGGCAGTACCTGACCCTGCAACCTCCTGGAAAATTGTAACAATTCTCCAATTGTCCGCTGCCCTGGATGGGGCTATAAGTCAATTCAGTGACGCACACGCACGTGCCGATGGCCCTTTGTAGGTTATGCAACGACGATCGCGTCCTTTTTGGAGGAGCCGGCAGAAATGGGCCGGTACCCGAAAGGGAGGTGGACATGTTGACGACCCACGTCTTGGGCGTAATCCCCCAGTTCAATCCTCATCGCCGCCTCAGTCTGTGAGGACGGTTCCGGCGTTCGTCTGACCGAACTCCGGCCGTCTCCTTGCTGAAGGTTGCCGTTTCCCCGGCTCGGTCCGGGGAACGGGTGGATTCATCCCTGTTCGGGGGGAGTCATCGCCATGAACGTCACCCGCTATCGTACCCGCCCTCGTTCCTTGACCGGCCACCACGGGGCTCTGCCGTCGGTGCGCGCGGCGGTGCTGGCCCTGCGTCCAGAAATCCCCATGCTGTGCCTGCGCCCGGCCAGGGCGCGCAGGGAGGCGGCCCGCTTCGTCGAGAGCTTTCCCGGTGCCGTCCTCTATGCGGTGAAGTGCAACCCCGACGAAATGGTGCTGCGCGCCCTGTCCGAGGGCGGCATCCGGCATTTCGATGCCGCCTCCATCGCCGAGGTGCGGTTGGTGCGCCGCCTGTTCCCCGATGCCGGAATTCACTTCATGCACCCGGTCAAGGCCCGCTCGGCCATCCGCGAGGCCTATGCCGCGCACGGCGTGCGCGACTTCGTGCTCGATAGCGCCGAGGAACTGGGCAAGATCGTCGAGGAAACCGATGGCGCCAAGGATCTGCTGCTGATCGTTCGCCTGGGGCTCGCCAAGGGTGAGGCCCGCCTCGACCTGTCGGGCAAGTTCGGCGCTCCGCCGGACGCCGCCGTCCGGCTGCTGCGCGACTGCGCCGCCCTCGCCCGGGTGGGGCTGTCCTTCCATGTGGGCTCGCAATGCTGCGATCCGGCGGCCTGGGAACGCGCCCTGGCCCAGGCCGACGCGGTCATCCGCGCCGCCGGAATCCGGCTGGACGTGCTGGATGTGGGGGGCGGCTTCCCCGTCGCCTATCCCGACATGCGGCCGCCGCCGCTGGGGGCCTTCATGGCGGCCATCCGCCAGGGCGTGGTCCGCATGGACCTGCCGGCCGATTGCGCCCTGTGGTGCGAGCCCGGGCGCGCCCTGGTGGCCGGCTGCCAATCCCTGGTGGTCCAGGTGCAGGGGCGGCGCGGCGACATGCTGTTCATCAACGACGGCGTCTACGGCACCCTGTCCGACGCCGGGGCGCTGGCCTGGCGCTATCCCTGCCGCCTGATCAAGGCCGCCGGAGCCAGCCATGCCGCCTTGCACCCGTTTGGCTTCTTCGGTCCGACCTGCGACTCCCTGGACCGCATGCGGGGACCTTTCCTGCTGCCCGCCGACGTGGCCGAGGGTGACTGGATCGAGATCGGCCAGATGGGGGCTTATGGCGCCTGCCTCAGGACCGGGTTCAACGGCTTCGACGAGCTGCTGCGCGTCGAGGTGGGGGAACCCGCCGCCCTGCCGCTGCCCCGCCGGGCCGCCTGATTTTTTGATGGAACTGGAACCAAGCAAGAAGAGGGGAGGATATCATGGAAAACTGGACCCGATTGATCGACGCCGGCCGCGAACTGGCCCTGGCCTTCGACCTGCTGGACCGGGCCGCCGAGATCACCACCATTTCCACGGCGGCGGTGATCACCAAGGAGGGCCTGCTGGGAGCGGCCCGGGAGGCGGTGGCGCGGACCAACACCCTGCTGGGCCGGAAATAGGAGGATGAGCGCAGGCGAAGCGTAGCACCGCCGGCCACGTCTCCCGATTATACTGCGGGGCGGTTGTCCAAGCGGCCAGCCCCCCGCCTGGACTTCGTGTTGGGGCCTACGAGAAGTGCGGCGCCATTACGCTGCCCGGCGCCTGCAGGCCGAGAGCATCCACCGTCAGGTCGGAGGGTGATGGTTCAACTGGTGGCGAGGACGGCGGAAAGGGGGATTCCAGCCCCCCCTTGCGGCGGGCGCAGCGACAGCTGCGCGACCGATTCGGGCTCCATGCGGACCAGCTGCGCCTCCAGATCGGCGGGCGGCAGGGGGCGGGAGAAGTAGTATCCCTGCACCACGCCGCAATCGGCGCGGCGCAGGAATTCGAACTGATGCCGGTTCTCGACGCCTTCGGCGATCAACCCCAGCCCCATGGCGTTGGCCATGGCGATGATGGCGCGGATGATCTCGGCATTGTCGGCGTTCTGCTCGATGTCCATCACGAAGGCACGGTCGATCTTCAGGGTGGTGATGGGCAGGCGGCGCAGATAGGCCAGATTGGAATAACCGCTGCCGAAATCGTCGATGGCGATGCTGAATCCCCGCTCGCGCAGGCGGCGAAGGTAGCCGATCACCTTTTCCGGCTCGTGCATGAAGGTGGATTCGGTGACTTCGATCTCGATCAGCTCGGGCCGGACGCCGGACTCCTCGACGATGCGGAAAATACCATCCACGTCCCTTTCGTGGAGGAAGTGGCGGGGCGAGATATTGACCGCAACGGCGACCTCGCCCAAGCCCTTGGCGTCCCAGGCCTTGATCTGGGCACAGGCTTCCCGCAGCACCCACTCGCCGACCGCGACGATCAGATCGCTTTCCTCCGCCAGGGGGATGAACTCGTCGGGCTGCACCAGCCCCTCGCCCGGCCGGCGCCAGCGCACCAGCGCCTCCACCCCGGCCAGCGTGCCGTCGGCCGAGGCGATCTTGGGCTGGTAGTGCAGTTCCAGCTGGTTCTGGGGGATGGCCTGGCGCAGCGCCATCTCGATGTCGAGACGGCGCAGCGCCCGGGCGTTCATGGCCTGGTCGAAGAAGTGGAAGGTGTTGCGCCCCCGGCCCTTGGCCTCGAACAGGGCCATGTCGGCATTCTTGATCAGGGTGGTGATGTCGGCGCCGTCCTGGGGGAAGATGCTGATGCCCACGGACACGCCGACCCGCAGCAGGTTGCTGCCCAGTTGGACCGGCACGCCGATGGTCTCGATCAGCTTTTCGGCGACGCTGGCGGCCTCGCCCGCCGAGTTCAGGCTTTCCACCATGATCACGAATTCGTCGCCGCCCCAGCGGGCCACGGTGTCCATGCCGCGCATGATGGAGCCGATCCGTTCGGCGATGATCTTCAGCAGGGCGTCGCCCTGCTTGTGCCCCAGCGTGTCGTTGACCACCTTGAAATTGTCGATGTCGGCGAACAGCAGGGCGATGGAACGGTGCTGGCGCTCGGCCAGCGCCATGGCGTGGCCGATGCGGTCCTCCAGCAGACGCCGGTTGGGCAGGCCGGTCAGCAGGTCGTGGTAGGCCAGCTGGTGGATGTCCTCGGTCCGCTGGTCGATCTCGGCCAGGAGCTGGTTGTAGGCGGAGACCACCTCGCCCAGTTCGTCGCGGCTGGACCACACCAGGGGCTCGCGCATCAGAACCGAGGTGTTGTGGTGCAGCGAATGCCGCAGCCGGCTCAGAGGCTCGGTGACCAGATGGCGCACCGCAGCCAACGAGACGGCGGCCACCAGGAGGAAGGCGCCGGACAGCACGATGGCCGCCCCGGTGCGCAGGCGTCCGAGTTCACCCCGCACCCTTCCGTCATGGAAGGCCACCTCGAGGCGTCCGATGGAATAATTGCCGCCGGGGGTCTGCTGCACCAGGGGCACGGCCTTGCGGAAAACCTCGCGCCATCCGTCCGTGTCGCGTCCATGGACCGAGGCCAGGAGTTGCTCATCGACGCCGTAGACCTTCGCCTCGAAGAGTTCGGGAACGTCGGCGTAGGACTGGAACTGCCGGTCGACGGCGGCGGAATCGAACTCCCACAGCGGCTTGACCAGGGAGGCCCCCTGGGTGATGGCGAAACTGTCGAGGCGGGCATTGAGTGCCGACAGGCGGTCGCGGACGCTGTAATGCTCGAACAGCGAGAACATCGCAAGCGTTCCGAACAGCAGGGACGGCAGGACGATCAGCAGGAGCTTGCGGCCGATGGCGAGGGGGGCCCGATGGACCAGGGAGATATTCATTGTCCGCTTCCGATCCTGCCGTTCAGCCTTTCCAGCTCGGCGATCTGGCGGTCGGCATCCTCCAGGTGGCGGCGTCTGTCGTCGGGCGTCACCAGCGGGTCCATTTCGACTTGCATCCGTCGCTTGGCGACCTCGAGCAGCCGCACCGAAATCAGCTGCCGGTTGTCGGAGGGCACGAAGCTCCTGATGTCGAGGCGGTCGAGAACTTTCCGCTCCTCCGCCAGCACCGCCGGCGGCTTGCCGGCCGCCGCTTGCCCGTAGCCGAACAGAAAGTCCGCGATCCGCGTCTTCAGTTCGGGCGGCAGGTCGGCGCGTCGGACCAGCGGGTCGGCCGGAATGAGGGGGGAGCGCCAGACGATGCGGACGGCATCGATCAATTCCGGCTCTCTCCGCCGGAGTTGGTCGTAGGTCAGGCTGGCTACCGTGGCGGCATGGCTGCGCCCCTCGGCCACCGCCCGGATGTTGTCCTCGTGGTTGGCGTGGACGGTTCGCTTGAACAGCTTGCGGGGTTCCAGCTGCCGGCTGGCGAACAGGTAGTAGCCGGGAACCACCGTGCCCGAGGTCGAGTTGACGTCTCCCTGGGCGAAGGTCAGTTCCGGCCCGTGGGCGATGACGTCCTCGGCGCTGAAATAGGGGGAGTCCTTGTGGACGATCAGGTAGGTGTGATAACCGCCAAGACCGGAGGGATAGGTTTCCTTGGCGAAGACCTCGGCCGAGGCGTGGTCCACCGCCTCGATGGCCGTCTTGTTGCCCAGCCAGGCGAGATGAGCGCGGCCGGAGCGCAGGCTCCAGATCGCCCCGGCATAGTCGGCCGACACGGCAAGGGTCACCGGCATGCCGAGATGCCGGCCCAGCGCGGTCACCACCGGCCCCCAATTGGCTTCCATCTCCTGCCTGGATTGCGGCGAGATGAGGGCGAACCCCAGTGTCCGGGGACTCTCCGCGCCATGGACGGATCGGACCGCCATCATGGCCGTCAGGCAGATCACCAGCACGGAAAAGCCTGTCCGCTTTCTCCTTATGGCGGAGGAGTCGAGCATGGACATCCCTTTCATCCACGAAACGCAAGCCCCATCCCGCGACGCAACATAGCGTGGTCCGACCAGTCAGGCGGTTAAGGTTCGATTAACTTCCGGTGTGACTCTGGTCATCCAGGCCGGCCTCGACGACGACGAGCTTGTCCGGCGATGCCTTGGCGTCCTTCTTGCGGGCGGCGATGGCCGACGCCACGTCGTCCACGGTGATGCCGGTGCATCCCGGCGGCAGCACGAACAGGACGGCGCTGGCCGACAGCAGGGGAAACGACTTGACGTGGCCCTCGCGGTCCTGGGCGGTGATGCAGCGGCGCTGGCGGGCCTCGTGGTCGTAGAAGCTCTCGGCGTCCGAGGCGAAACGTCCGATCAGCCCGCCGATGGCCTGGGCGGCTTCGTCGCGGCCGGCGCCGCTGATTCCGACGAAGAAATCGTCGCCGCCGATATGGCCGACGAACCAGGTCTGCGGGTCGGCCCGCTTGCGGCACAGTTCGGCGAACAGCAGAATGGCCCGGTCGCCCTGACGGAAGCCGTAGGTGTCGTTGAACGGCTTGAAATTGTCGAAATCGATATAGGCGAGCACCGCTCCGGTCCCGGCGGTGACGCGATCGGCCACGTATTCGTTGATGACCACGTTGCCGGGCAGCTTGCTCAACGGGTTTTCATCCCGCGCCCGGGCCAGGGTCTTCTCGTGCATGGCACGGATCAGCGAGCGGGCGCTCAGGAAGCCGCGATAGACCATATGCTCGCTGAGCAGGATTCCCTCGGTGTCCTCGACGGCGGCATAGAGCGCCAGCATCTGATCGAGCGGCGTTCCGATGTCGGCGATGGGGCAGCGCACGATGAAGTCGCGGACCTGGCGCCCCAGCGACTTGTTGGCGATCAGGTCCTTGCCGAAGCTGGAATAGGCGTAGTTCTTGGTGTCGCGTTCCCGCACGATGCCCAGCGGTCGCCCCGAGTGGTCCACGACCGGTGCATAGGCGTTGTCGGACGACCGGGCGAAGCGCTCGAAGATCTCGCTCATGGAGGCATCAGCCAGAATGGCCGGCACCTGGTCCATCTGCTGCAGCACCCATTTCTGGTCGATCTGCCGCTGCCGGCGGTCCTCGCGTGCCAGCACCTCCACATGGGTATAGCTGAGGGTGAGGCGCTGCAAATCCTCCTGCGGGGGATTGATGAAGTTGCCCTGAACCAGATCCAGCCCCAGTTCCCGACACACCATCAGCTCGCGGCCGTTCTCGATGCCGACGGCGATGACCTCGACGCCGAGGGTGTGGGCCATGCCGATGATCTGGGCCAGGACCACCCGCTTGCGGGCGTCGCTGTCCAGGCCGGAAATCAGCGACTGGTCGATCTTGATGAAGTCGGGATTGCAGCCGGTGAGCAGCGCCAGGGAATGGGGCATGGCTCCGAACCGGTCCACAGCCACCATGCCGCCGCCGCGGCGCATGAGCTTGGCGGGATAGTCCGGTGAATCCGCCTCGGCGGGCAGGGCGGCGATCTCGGTCACCACGTGGGCGAAGACGGTCTGCAGCGCGCGCTGCATATCTCCCAGCAGCGTCTCCAGATGGATGGCGGAGCGGGAGTCCAAATTGAGGAACAGCGCCCCCTGGGACAGGGCGGGCTGCAGCGAGGCCATCTCGGCGATCCGGGCGCGGACGGCGAGTTCAAGGTCCAGCAGACGTCCGGCGGCGTGGCAACGGTCGAGCAATTCGGTGGCGGTCTGCTCCTGGCAGCCGTTCCAGCCGCGCAGCAGTGCTTCGTGGCCGAAACACTGCCCGGTATGGACGTTCACGATGGCCTGAAAGGCCAGACGGAGGCCTGGAAATCCAGGGCTCAATTCAACATGAGGGGGCATGGCACGGCTTCGTGATCCGCTGCCACCACAAATGGCGACCGCACGGCGGCATCATGCCAAATTGATAATGGACAAACACGTGGGGCGAGGGGCCGTCAGAAAAAGTTCACCGTTCGAAGGGCGAGGGTCAACCGAACCGGCCGGTGATGTAGCCCTGAGTCAGGGGTGCCGCGGGCTGGTGAACATCTGTTCGGTCGCTGTTTAGTCCCGGCATTTGATGGTGCATTCTTGTCCACGGAGTGGAAGGAGGCACTATGGGCCAGGTTCTACACGGCAGACCGCACCAGCAAGTTCGCGTTTATCCAGTTGCATGAGAAGGCGACGACACGTATCTCCGCTGACTTCCTGCGGGCCTTGATCCAGGCGGTGCCCTACACGATCCACACCGTGTTGACCGATAACGGCACCCACTTCACGACCCCAGGAAACAAGGCCTCGGCAGCATCTGACATCAAGCTGGCGATGCAACGGGGCGAGCGGTTCCGCGCCCATGCTTTCGAGTTTGCCTGCGCCCAGAACGACATCGACCATCGCCTGACCAAGCCCAAGCATCCTTGGACCAACGGGCAGGTCGAGCGCATGAACCGCACCATCAAGGAAGCGACCGTGAAGCGGTTCTTCTACGACAACCACGCTCAGCTTCGCGCCCACCTCGATGACTTTGTGTTGGCCTACAACTTCGCCAAGCGCCTCAAGACCCTCAAGGGCCTCACACCATACGAATACATCTGCAAAATCTGGACAACAGAGCCAAAGCGATTCAAGCTTGACCCGATCCATCAAATGCCGGGACTAAACATCTAGTCACGGCATTTTCTGGAATGGATCGTGCCTGAATCGTTCCGGATCGGCCGCCCAGATTTTGCGGATGTCGTCGTATGGCGTGCCCCGCACGAGGGGCTTGAGCCGCTTGGCGAAATTGTAGGCCAGAACTTAGTCGTCGCGGTGGCTGCCAAGCGTGACCGTGGCTATCGTAAAGGCGCCGCCTTACGGTCGCGTCCCTGATGGTTCTGGTCATGCGCTCGGCCAGCCCATTGGCCCAGGGTGGCTTGGATTTGGTCAGCCGGCGCCGTCAGGCCTTGGCCGCCTTCCTGGCGCTCCGGGCCTCGAAGACCTTCAGGATGGTATGGGTTCCCCAGCCCACCAGGATCATCCCGGCGGTGAAGGCGCCATAGGCCACGGGCCAGGGGATGCCCTGGGTCATCATGGAGAATTCGGACATTCCGCCGATGCCGGCCAGGACGTTGAGCGGCATGAACACCACGCCGGCCACCGTCAGCTGCGAGACGCGGCGGTTCTGGTTGATGTTGATGAAGCCCACCGTGGCGTCCATCAGGAAGTTGATCTTCTCGAACAGGAAGGCGGTGTGGGTGTTGAGGGATTCGATGTCGCGGATGATCTCGCGGGCATCCTCCATCTGCACCGGGTTGAGCTGTCTGCCGCGCAGCAGGAACGACACCGCCCGCTGGGTGTCGAGCATGTTGCCGCGGATGCGGCCGTTGAGGTCCTCTTCCTCGGCGATGTTGCCCAGGATGCGGGCGGCGTCGGCATCGCTGACATTCTCGCTCAGGACCTTGCGGCCGACCCGGCGCAGGGTCTCGTAGGTGCCTTCAAGGGCGTCGGCGGAATATTCCACGTCGGCGCCGTAGAGGGCCAGCAGCAGGTCCTTGCAATCGGATATCTCTCCCGGCTGGCTGCGCATGCGCAGCCGCTGCAGGCGGAACACCGGCAATTCCTCGCTGCGCACCGTGAACAGGGTGTCGGCGTGGACGATGAAGGCCACCGGCACGCTGCGGGAATGGCCGTCGCGGTCGAGCAGGAAGTTGGAGTGGAGGTGCAGTTCGCCGTTCTCCTCCACATAGAAGCGGGCGCTGACCTCCAGGTCGGTCAGATCCTCGGGATCGGGCAGGTCGAGGCCGAAATGCCGGCCGAGCCAGCCCCGCTCCGATTTGGAGGCGCCGAGAACGTCGATCCAGATGGGGCGCAGGGCTTCCATCTCGCCGCGTGACACCACCTGGACGATCCGCATCCGGCCGTCGATGAGTTCGCAGGCCATGACCTCGCCGGAAAGGAACAGGGGTTCGACGTTGCCGGCCAGATGGGCGCCGAGCCCGCTGGAAACCTCCCACAGGACGTCGTTCATGCGGTCCTGGGCCACATGGCGCCACAGCAGCTTGGCGTCGTCGGGGGAAACGCTTTCCAGCGTGCGGCCGATCTCGCCCGCCGACAGCCGCGACAGCAGCGCCCGCAACTCGGCGGTATGCTGGTTCTGCACGACCGTCTCGACCAGTTCGGGACGGCGCGATGGCTGGACCCGCAGCATGTCCTCGATGATTCGGTGCTTGTTCAGCAGCTCGGTGACCGCCATCAGCGACATCGCTTCTCGCCGGAAAACTGGGGTAGGGAGCCAAAGACCATGATGAACCCATGGACCGAATTCAAGGCCACCCTTCCCATGCCGGGAAGTTGTCACCGAACGGTCATCAAGGCGGTGCCGTGCGGGACGGACCCTTGCCGCCATTGTCATGGTCATCTCCGTGCTCCTCGGCCGCCATCTTGCGGGTGTTGACGCCCCGAGAGGCCATGGCCACCGCCAGCCCGGCGGCGAAGCCGCCCAGGCTCATGGCGTCGCCCACCAGCCAGACCAGCACGGTGGCTGGCACCACACGGCGGGCGGCGCTCCAGGCCAACAGGGAGGATGCGGCGGCGGAAGAGATGATCGGTACCCTTGATCCGCGCAGTATGTTATAACATAACATATTCGCTTCCAATGAGATCCTTCCCGTCACAGGCCGCCATGACCACCAACGTTTCCCCCGCCCACCTCGCCCTTTCCCATTTGGTCTGGGCCGACAGCCTGGACGGTCTGGCTTCCATCCGCGAGCCCGGCATCACCATGGCGATCCTGCCCCGGGCGCCGGATCCGGCCATCGCCACGTTCCTGCAACATCATGCGATAGCCGATTTCCGTTGCCTGCGATGCGAGATCCGCGCGGTGGGGGCGGCCGTTCAGGTGGAGCGGGAACTGGTCGCTGCCGGCCTTCCCGCCGGCCATGGGCGCCGGATCTTCGCCGCCGACATCGCCCGTCTGGTGGTAGCTTTCTCGAGGCTGTCCGGTGCCGGCTCGGTCAAGCTGAGGCTGGACTGCGTCACCGACGATGCCTGCCGACTGTTCCATCCGGACCATGTGCCGGTCCGCATGGTCTGTACCTATCGTGGTCCCGCAACCCAGTGGCTGCCCGCCGATGCCGGCGACCGGGCCGGTGTTGGATCCGGCGACAACCAGTCCATTGTCCGGGACTGGTCGCGAGTGCAGTCGCTGCAGCCGTTCTGGGTCGGGGTGATGAAGGGCGAGCGCTGGCCCAACCATACCGGCGGCGGCCTTCTGCACCGCTCGCCACCGCTGGGAGACGGCGACTGGCGCATGTTTCTGGCGCTGGACCCGGCGGAGACGGTGGGATGAACGCGGAAGACCCGACGATCGCCCGTTCGCGGGCCATGGCCGCCCTGATCGGCGCGACCGGTGACGATCCCTCGCGTCCGGGGCTGGTGGAAACGCCTGGTCGGGCGGCTCGCGCCCATGCCGAACTGTTCAGCGGCTACGATGCCGATCCCCAGGCCTTGCTGGCCGAGGCCATGGAGCCGGCGGACGGCTATGGCGGTCTGGTGCTGGTGCGCGGAATCCGGATCTATTCCCATTGCGAGCACCATATGCTGCCCATGGAGGGCGTGGCGCATGTGGGTTACCTGCCGGACCGGCATCTGTTGGGGTTGTCCAAGATCGCGCGGGTGGTCGATGCCTTGACCCGCCAGTTGCAGGGACAGGAACGCCTGACCAGGGAGATCGCCGATATCGTCGAGGCGGTGGCCCGTCCCAGGGGCGTCGCGGTGGTGGTGTCCGCCCGCCATCACTGCGTTACCGAACGCGGAGCGCGCCAGACGGGCACCGATACGGTGACGGTGGTGAGCCGTGGAGCACTTGACACGGATCCGAACCTTCGCCGAGATGTTCTTCTGATGTGCGGACCCAGTGGCGCCGGATCATAGGGAGGAATGATATGGACAGACGCGGCTTTCTTGCCTCGGCCCTGGTGATCGGGGTCGGCGGCGTGGCCTCGGCCCGTTCCGCCGCCGCCCTGCAGGTGGTTTCGTGCGACGAGGAAAGCGTCAGCCCCGGCTGTGCGCGGCTGCGGGAGCACGAGAGCATTCTCGCCCAGATCAATGCCGTTCTGGAGGAGCAGGATGCCACCGAGGCCCAGCGTCAGGCCTATCTGGCGGTGGCTTCCTGCCCATTTTGCGGCGCCTTGCTTCGCGAGCACCGCCCCGCCGGCGGATTCTAGGCGGCCTGCCCGGCATCCAGGATGCGGCGGGTACCGCACCCGGAGCGCTGTCCTCGACCCGCCCCTCGAACACCGCCGTCAGCCGGACCTCGTGACGCCAGGGCGACAGCGGCGGTTCCGCGCGCCCCCACCCCCGGTGTCGGGGAACAGGTGGCCGGCGGCCCCGGCCCCTTTCGAGCGGACCGGAACCGGGTTATCGTTACCGTCCATCCGAGGGCCGGTGGTGAACATCCGGGAATGTTGGGGTCATGTCGCACAAAGCCCGTATTCTGTTCGTTGACGATGATGTCCGGGTGCTCGAGGCCCTGCGCCGGTCCCTGCATTCCCATGGGGCGCGGTGGGACATGACCTTCGTGCCGTCGCCGGAGACGGCGGTGGAGGTCTTCCGGGAGAAGATGCCCCAGGTGGTCGTCACCGACATGAAGATGCCGGGCCTCGACGGCATCGGGATGGTGACGGCCATGCGGCGGGCGGGGGGCGCCGCCCGCTATATCGTGCTGACCGGCACCGCCGATCTGCGCGTCGCCATCGACGCCATCAACCAGGCCGAGATCTTCCGCTTCTTCACCAAGCCCTGCCCCTCGTTCCTGCTGGTGGAAGGGATCGAGGCCGCCCTTGCCGCCGGCGGGGGGACCTCGGCGGCGGAGGTGCTTGCCGACACCGCGTTGGACAAGCTGCCGGTTGCCGTCCTGGTGGTGGATGCCGATGCGCGGATCCTGTTCATGAATCGACCGGGTGGGGCGCTATGCGCCGCCGAGGATGGTCTCGTCATCGGTGGGCGCCAGGTCTGCCGTGCCGGCACTCCGCCGGAAACGTCGCATCTGCACGCCCTGATCCGGTCGGCCTTCGAGACGGGCGAGGGCGGCGTGATGAGTCTGTCGCGCGTCCATTCCACGCCGCTGTCGGTGGCGGTGACCATCCTGGACGGAGGGGCGGGCGCCACGCCGAAGGTGGCGCTCTACATCTCCGACCCCGAGAATCATCCCATTCCCAACGTCAACGAGGTGATGAGCCTGCTGGGGCTCACCCTGGCCGAGGCCCGACTTGCCCATGCCCTGGCACGCGGCTTGTCCCTCGATGACGCCGCCTCGGAGGGGGGCATCACCATCGGGACGGCGCGAGGGTACCTGAAGCAGATATTTGCCAAGACGGGAAGGGCACGGCAATCGGACTTGCTCCGCCTGATCATGAGCCTGCCGGTGACCCTCCCAAATGGGAGTGTCGCCGGTCATAAATAAGATGGACTATGGCCAAGGTAGGTGAGTAGCCTTACCTAGGAGCGTGGCCATGGCGACATCCCTGTCCGTAAAGATCATTCGGCAGCTGCTTCCCGTGTCGATCATGGGGGGCCTTGCGTCGCTGGCGCTGTTCGGAATCGTCCATCTGCTGGAGCGCGACACATCGGAAAGCCGGTTCCGCGAGCTGGCCGAACAGCGGATCATCGCCATACGCGCCAACATCGCCATTGCTCTGGGCAGCGTGAACCTGCTGGTCGGACATTTCACCGTGGCTCCGTCCGGGGCCACCAGCCGGGAGGATTTCCGGCGCTTGGTGGATCGGACCCTCAGGGATCACGGCTTCATTCAGGGCTATTCCTGGGACCCGCGGGTCCTCCATGCCCAGCGGGCCGCCTATGAGGACCAGGCGCGGCGGGACGGCCTGGAGAACTTCACCTTCACCGAGCGGAACGCCGGAGGGGGCTTGCAGCCGGCCGCCGAGCGCGCCGAGTACATCCCCATCTATTACATGGAGCCCATGGCCTCCAACCGGCCGGCGCTGGGATTCGACCTGGCCTCCCAGCCCATCCGGCGTCAGGCGCTGGAGCAGGGCCGCGACAAGGGCGCTCCCCAGGCGACCGGCCGAATCACCCTGGTCCAGGACCACGGCAGTCAGTACGGCGTGCTGGTTCTCGCGCCGGTCTTCGGCGGAACCGGACCGGGCGACGTCGAGTCCAACCGGCGCTCCCTGACCGGTTACGTCTCCGGGGTGTTCCGGCTGGGCGACCTGATCTCCGCCTCGTCGGACAGCGAGGCGGTAAGCGTGGCCCTGCCGCTGGTGGACATCCACCTGTTCGACATGAGCGCCGCCGAAGGTGAGCGGCGCCTGTTTCCCAAACCCGATACCCGTACACCCGAAGACCTCGCGGCCGGACCGCACGTGTCGGAATCCTTCGTCATGGCCGGCCGCTCCTGGCTGCTGGTCGCCACGCCCAGCGCCGCCTTCGTGGCGGCCAGCCGTCCGGCGGCCTCGTATGCCCTGCTGGCGGTCGCCCTGCTGTTCACGGCCTTCTACCTGGCCCTCCTGAAGGGGCGGATCAGCCAGGCCGAGAGGGCCACGGCCTTCGCCCGAGAGGTCGGCCGGGCCAAGCGTCGCCTGGCCGAGGCCCAGCGCATCGCCAGGCTGGCCAGCGTGGAACTGGATATCGAGCACGGTGCCTTCATGACCGGCGAGGGGGCGGCCGAAATGCTTGGGCTGCCGCCGGGACGGACCGGCGGTCCGCTGGAATCCCTGATTGAGGGCATTCATCCCGATGACCGCGAGAGAGTTCGCGACACCTTCCTCCATGCGGCCGGTCAGGCCGTGGATCTCGAGTTCCGTGTCGATGCCGGTGGCGGATCGAAGGTCCTTCATGCCCTGGCCGGAGACTCGGCGGAAGAGGGGCGGAGCTTCATCACCTTGCAGGACATCACGGCGCGCAAGGCGGCCGAGGAGGAGCGGGCGGCCATGATCGAGCGCATCGCCGAATCCGATCGGTTCGAGGCCCTGGGCACCCTGGCCGGCGGCATCGCCCACGAGATCAATACCCCGACCCA
Source organism: Paramagnetospirillum sp. (assembly GCF_058402745.1). Lineage (NCBI taxonomy): Bacteria > Pseudomonadati > Pseudomonadota > Alphaproteobacteria > Rhodospirillales > Magnetospirillaceae > Paramagnetospirillum > Paramagnetospirillum sp. Next base: position 284,582 of record NZ_JBZVFI010000019.1, on the reverse strand, counting down.
GTATGTGGGCGACAACATCACCTTCATGAAGGAAGGCCTGGCCGGGCTTCTCGACCTTGCCCGGGCGGCGCGCGCCGGCGCGCGGGATGACGGCGGCTGGCAAGCCGTCGCCGAGCGGGCCGAGGCCGTCGATCTCGACTTCCTGGCGGCCGAGTTGCCGGCGGCGGCGGCGCAGGCTCTCGACGGCACCGCCCAGATCGCCAAGATCGTGCAGGCCATCAAGGAATTCTCGTATCCGAGCTCCAAAAGCGCCCATCCCGTCGATCTCAATCATATGATCGACGTGGTGGCCACCGTCACCCGCAACCAGTGGAAGTACGTGGCGGAGATGGAGGCCGACCTGGATCCGGATCTCCCGAAAGTGTCCGCCGTCGAGGGGGAGATCAATCAGGTGCTGGTCAATCTGATCGTCAACGCCGCCCAGGCCATCGCCGAGAAGGGAGGGAACGCTCCCGGCCGCATAAGGGTGCGGACCCGCCGGCTGGGCGACGAGGTGGAACTGACCGTCGCCGATACCGGCATCGGCATATCCGCCGCCAATCTGAGGCAGATCTTCGAGATGTTCTTCACCACCAAGGCGCCGGGACAAGGCACCGGGCAGGGGCTGGCCATCAGCCGGGCGATCATCCATCGTCACGGCGGCCAGATTTCCGTGGAATCCGAGGCGGGGTCCGGAGCCTGCTTCCGCATCCGGCTTCCGCTCGCCCAGACACAGGGAGCCTGAGATGGATACGGCCAACCCCACCATTCTGTTCGTCGACGACGAGCGAGGCGTTCTCGACGGCCTGCGCCGCAGCCTCCATGGCCAGCGCGGCGAATGGACCATGCTGTTCGCCGTGGGCGGACTGGAGGCCCTGGCCATTCTGGAGACCCAGCCCATCGACGTGGTGGTCACCGACATGCGGATGCCCGGAATGGACGGGGCCGCTCTGCTCGACCGGGTGAGGACGCTGCAGCCCGAGACCGCCCGTATCGTGCTGTCGGGCTTTTCCGAGCGCGAGGCCATTTTCCGCACCGTCGGTCCCGCCCACCAATACTACGTCAAGCCGTGCCAGCCCCGGGTCCTGGTGGAGGCCGTCCGCCGCGCCCTCAGCGTCCGCCGGACCCTGCGGAGTCCGGCCCTGCTGGCCCTGGTGGCCGGCGCCACCTCCATTCCGGCCCTGCCCAAGGCGCTGACCGCGCTGTTCGCCGAGCTGCAGTCGCCCAACGGTTCGGCTTCCGAGGCGGCGCGGATCATTTCCTCCGACGTGGGGCTGACGGTCAATCTGCTGAAGCTGACCAATTCGGGGTTCTTCTACATTCCGTCGGCCATCACCGACGTGCTGCAGGCGGTCAAGATGCTGGGCTTCGAGATGCTCCGCGCCCTGACGGTGATGGCGGGCATCTTCGAGGCGTTCCGGTGCGGCGGCATCGACTGCGACATATTGCTGAGGCTGGAGCGGCGCAGCCTGCAGATCGGCGCCTACGCGCGCAAGATCGCCGAAGCCAACGGGCTGGGGCAGGCGGCGCTGGATCAGACCCAATGCGCCGGCATGCTGGCCCATGTGGGCTCGCTGCTGCTGTTCGCCAACTGGCCCGACGCCATGGCCGAGGTGCGCCGGGGGCTCGACCGCTCGGGTGGCGGCATCATCGCGGCGGAGCGGAGCGCCCTGGGGGCGTCGCACGCCGAACTTGGCGGCGTTCTGCTGGGGCTGTGGGGTTTCACCGATCCGGTGGTGGAGGCGGTGCTCTACCACCACGAGCCGAGCCGCTGCGAGTACCATTCCTCCCTGGAATTGTCCCCTCTCGCGGCCGTTCATGCCGCCCAGCATCTGATCAAGCCGGTTCCCGCCGGTGTCGAGGCGATGGCCGCCTGGACCGAGGGTCTCGACATGGCCTTTCTCGAGCGGATCGGCGCCGTTTCCCGAATCGGCGCCTGGGCGGGGATGGCTGAGAGCATTCGTCAGGAGGATTCATGATGCCCGAGGTCAACGACAAGATCCTGGTGGTCGATGACGACACCAACCTGCTGGCCGGCATCCGGCGGCTGCTGGGGCAGAAGCTCAACATCGTCACCGCCGAGGGTGGCATCGAGGCGCTGGGCAAGGCGCGGAACGACGGCCCCTTCGCCGTCGTGGTCTGCGACATGCGCATGCCGGGCATGGACGGCGTCGAGGTGCTGCGGCGCTTCCAGGAGGTTTCCCCCGACACCTCGCGCATCATGCTGACCGGCAATGCCGACCAGAAGACGGCGGTGGAGGCCATCAATACCGGGCAGATCTTCCGGTTCTTCAACAAGCCCTGTTCCATGGCCACCCTGACCGAGGGCATTCTGGCCGGCATCCGCCAGTACCGACTGATCACCGGCGAGAGGGTTCTGCTGGAAGGAACCCTGTCGGGCAGCGTCGCCCTGATGAACGACGTCCTGTCCATGGTGGCGCCCGAGAGCTTCCAGCGGTCCCTGCGCCTGCGCGGCTGGTCCCTGCAGCTTGCGGCGTCCATGGGCATCGACTCCCCCTGGGAACTGGAACTGGCCGCGTCCCTGGCCAGGATCGGCGAGATCTCGGTGCCGTCGGAGGTTCTCGCCCGCAGCCGGTCGGGCCAGCGCCTGGCCCCGGTGGAGGAGGAGATGCTCTCCCGGGTGCCCGAGACCGGAGCCGCCCTGGTGCGCAAGATCCCGCGCATGGCCCAGGTGGCCGACGCCATCGCCTATCAGGAGAAGTGGTTCAACGGCAAGGGGTTGCCCCAGGACGGCAAGACGGGGCAGGATATTCCGCTGAACGCCCGCATCCTGCACGTTCTGCTGGCTCTCGACGATCTCGGCTCGGGCGAGCTGACGCGCGCCGCCTTTTCCGCCCTGGAAAAGATGCCTGGTCGCTTCGATCCCGCCGTGCTGACCGCCGCCGCGCGCGGCATGACGGCGATGATCGTCGATGAGGCGGCGTTCACCAGACTGGACGTGCCCAGCAGCGGGTTGCGGCCGGGAGACTTCCTCGAGACCCGGCTCGAACTGGAGACCGGCAAGCTGGTGCTGGCCGCCGGCCAGACCATCACGGACGCCCTGTTCGTCCGTCTGCAGAACCTTCACAAAATGTACAAGTTTCGCGAGCCCGTCAGAATCCGTCGTGCCGGTCGCCTGTGACCCGATGACAAGAGGAGTGCGCGGTATGGGACGAACAGCCTTCAAGGTGGCATTGGGCGCGGTGGCCCTGCTCGCATGGAGCGGACCGGCGGGGGCGGCCGAGCCGGCCGGCTACACGCTGGCGGTGGTGCCGCAATTCGACCTCCGGCGGATCGAGGCGGTCTGGCGGCCCATCGTCGATCATCTGCAATCGGCCACCGGAGCGCGTTTCACCCTGGTGACCGAGACCAGCATCCCGGTCTTCGAGAAGGGATTGCATGGCGGCTCGTACGACTTCGCCTACATGAATCCCTATCACTACGTGGTCGCCCACCGGCGCCAGGGCTATGAGGCGCTGGTCCGCGACGTGGGGGACAAGCTCTCGGGCATCGTGGTGGTGCGCAAGGATTCCGGATTGACCGACGCGCGGATGCTCGACGGCCGCAAGGTGGCGTTTCCCGCTCCCAACGCCATGGGAGCCGCCCTGATCCCCCGCGCCGAGTTCTCGCGCAAGCTGGGGATCAGGATCACCGAGGTCTACGTCAAGTCCCACGATTCCGCCTATCTCAACGTGGTTCTCGGCCTGGCCGATGCCGCCGGGGGAATCCGCGCGACCTTCGACCAGCAAAAGCCCGAATTGCGTGACGGGCTGACCGTCATCTACGAAACCGAACGCTACACCCCGCATCCCCTGGCGGCCCATCCCCGCGTTCCGGCGGAGATGGCGGCCAAGGTCCAGCAGGCCCTGATCGCCCTGGGGGCGACGGCCCGGGGCGACGCCCTGCTGGAAGAAATTCCCATCAGGATCATCGGCGCCGCCCTGGACAGTGATTACGACCCGTTGCGCAACCTCGGGCTGGAGGCGTTCTACGTCGAGCAATGAGCATCCGCGCCAAACTTCTCGTCCCTTTGCTGTTGCTCGCGGTTTGCGTTCTGGCCGCCATGCACTTCGTCGCGTTCGACACGCTGAAGAAGACGCTGGCCGCCGAGCGGATCGCCGGCGAGCAGCGCGCTCTCGACCTGCTGGCCCTGGCGATCGTTCCCGATGTCCAGGCCGGCGACCTCGCCAAGGTCCACGAGACCATGGCCGAGGCCAGCGAACAGCATCCCTGGTGGCGGTCCCTGACCCTGACCAGTCCGGCCGGGGTTCGCCTGTATCCCCTGGCGCGGCCGGAACATCAGGCGGGCGCCGACCTGCGCCTTTCCGCCCCGGTCCGTGCCGCCGGCCGGCCGCTGGGGGTGCTGGGCATCGAGGTCGACCAGGACATCCTCGTCGCCTCGGCCCTGTCGGTGGTCTACGAACTGGAACTGGCCGTCGTCCTGATCCTGATCCTGGGTACCGTGGCGGTGGTGGCGCTGCAGTCCCGGACGGTGGTGTCGCCGTTGCGGCGGCTGGCCGAGGCCAGCGATCTGCTGTCCAAGGGGCGCTACGACGTCGTCCTGCCGCCACCCTCGGCGGACGAGGTGGGCAATCTGGTCCTCGCCTTCGAGAGCATGCGCAACTCGGTGGCAAACCGAGAGGCCGCCCTGCTGGAAAGCGAGGGGCGCTTCCGCGACCTGGCCGAATCGGCGTCGGACTGGTTCTGGGAGACCGACACCGATTACCGCCTGACCTTCGTCTCCGACCGCATCGGCGCCATCCTGGGGGTCAAGCCGTCGGCCATTCTCGGCTACACCTATTTCGACGTGGGCCTGTCCGATTTCGATGATGAACTGGCGCGGGCCCATGCCGACGATCTGGCCAACCATCGGCCCTTCCGCGACCTGATGTTCCATATCGGTCCGGCGGACGGCAAGGACGAGAAGATCGTGCGCATCAGCGGCATGCCCTTCTACGACCAGGACAGCGTCTTCATCGGCTATCGCGGCATCGGCGCCGACGTGACCCGCGAGGCCCGGGCCGAGGAGCGCGCCCGTCAGGCCCAGCTGGAGCTGGCCAACCAGCACGCTCAGCTGGAGCGCCTGGTGGAAGAGCGGACCGAGGCTCTGAAACAGGCCCAGGTCGAGGCGCTGCAGGCGTCGCGCATGGCCAGCGTCGGCCAGCTGGCGGCGGGCATCGCCCACGAGATCAACACCCCCATCCAGTACGTGGGCGACAATCTCGCCTTCATCCAGTCGGCCGCCGAGACGGTGTTTCCCCTTCTGGCGGAGGCGCGGGACCTGGCGGAGCGGGCGCGGGCGGAGGATTTCCTCCGGCATTACGACGCGGCCGGTCTCGACTTCCTCATGGAGGAAACCCTGCCGGCGGTGAAGCAATCCCTGGAGGGCGTGGCGCAGGTGGCGCGCATCGTCCTGTCCATGAAGGAATTCTCCCATCCCGGCACGTCGCAGAAGACGGCGGCCGACATCAACCGCGCCCTGGACAGCACCCTGGTGGTCTGCCGCAACACCTGGAAGCACGTCGCGCGGATGGAAACCCGATTCGACCCGGCCCTGCCGCTGGTCAACTGCCATCCCGGCGAGATGAATCAGGTCTTCCTGAACCTGATCGTCAATGCGGCTCACGCCATCGAGGAATCGGGCAAGCCGCAGCCGGGAACCATCATCGCCGAGACGGCCCTGTGCGGCGACTGGGCCGAGATCCGGATTTCGGACACTGGAACCGGCATATCCGAGGACATCGCCAACCACATCTTCGATCCGTTCTTCACCACCAAGGAGGTGGGCAAGGGTACCGGCCAGGGATTGGCCATCTGCTACGACGTGGTCGTCAACAAGCATGGCGGCCAGATCGTGGTGGGCGGAAAGCCGGGCGAAGGAGCGGTCTTCACCGTCCGCATCCCCGTGGCGTGACCGGCGCCGCCGAGTGAAAGGGTTAGCGGCAGGGTTCGGCCGGCGGAATCACCGCCCGCCCCAGGCGGACCGCGGCCTGAGGGATCGGGCCGGGATAATCGAGCATGACGTCGGGCAGCGGCGTGATGGGGCCGAAGCGGGCTTCCAGGGCGGGAAGGCCCGGGAACCAGTCGAGAGGCTCGCCCGGCCGGGGGGCGTCCTGGTGGTCGATGTCGCGATAGCGGCCGTCCAGGGCCTGGTCCCACAGGATCAGGGCACCGGTGCGGCGGATGTCGGCGTCGGACAGCCAGGGAGCCATCCTGGAATCCGCCTCGCTGTAGACCCGGGGACGCTCGGGCAGCCGGAACGACGCGGTGCCGCCCAGCCAGGCGTCGGCGATGATCACCGGCACCGGGCCGTGACAGACCTGGCTCCAGCCGTCGGAGGCGGCGAGCTCCAGCGGCTTGGCCGGGAAACGCGACCACTTGCCCTCGTCCATGTCTTCGATGATGCCGGTGAAGATCAGCACGTAGGTGGCGGCCATGGCCACCATCAGGCCGCTGACCCAGGCCAGCAGCCGGTTGATCCGCCATGGCGTGGGCGTGGGATAGAACAGGCGCAGCAGCAGCAGCGGCAGGGGCAGGAAGAAGGTGGAGGCCCATTCCACCCGCATGGCGCCGCCGGTGACGGCCGACAGCAGGATCACCAGCCCCGAGGGGCCGAGGCCCATCATCAGCAGGAAGCGGTCCCGGCGGCACAGCTGGCGCCGCTGCAGCCTGGGCAGCCCCAGGCCGCCCACCAGGGCCAGCAGCAGCGAGGCGCACATTCCGGCCATGATCAGCAGCGCCATCAGCGGGTTGACCAGATGGCGCTCGAGGAAGCTTTCGTTGCTCAGGCCGGCGCCGCTGGACAGATAGCGCAGCGGCCCGAGATCGTGGGTCAGCACCCAGTGGGCATGGGGGGCGGCGACGGCCAGGCACAGCCCCACCGCCATCCAGGCGCGCGGCGAACGCAGCACCCAGCGGTGGTCGGGCGTCACCACCACGTGAACCAGCAGCAGCAGGGGCAGGATCAGGATGGTGTACTTGGTCAGAATCCCCAGGCCGAGGGTCAGTCCCAGCAGCGGCCAGGCCCAGTTGCGCCGTTCCTCGATGGCGAGATAGGCCAGCCAGATGCCGGCGCACCAGGGCAGGTTGAGCAGGATGTTGTGGTTGAAATGGGGGACGACATAGCTGTAATAGCCCAGCACCGGCAGGGTCGCCACCGCCAGGGCCGCGCCGGTGGAGTCCATATAGCGGCGGGCCAGCCGGTGGATGCAGGCGAACGAGGCCAGCATCACCGCCACGCCCAGGCCGTAGACCACGCCGTCCGAGGCGCCGAACAGGGCGATGGCGACCTCGGTCATCCAACTGATCAGCGGCGGATGCTTGAAGTAGCCCGCCTGCCACTCCATTCCCCAGTAGACGATCTGGATGGTGTCGCGATTAAGAGTGGTGTTGACCGCCAGCGGCAGACCGACCCAGGTCAGGGCGTAAAGGCAGATCGACAAGGCCAGCAGGGTTTTCACCCCGATGACGAGCTTGCGTTCCGATCTGGCGATGTCGAGCGACAGACCCATCAATTGCGCTGCTGACGACCTAGGATTGGGAACACCCCTACAGGATTGGCCCCACCCTACCTCAGTCGTGAGACGAGGCAGAAGCAAAATCGGCGAATCCGTTACAAGGCGTTACAAAGCCTTGCCGCCGCCCGGCCGGCCCGATGGCCGCTGGCGAAGCAGCCGGTGAGCAGGTAGCCGCCGGTGGGGGCCTCCCAGTCCAGCATCTCGCCGGCCGCGAAGGTCCCCGGCAGGCGCTTGAGCATCAGGTCTTCGTCCACTTGCCCCAGGGCGATGCCGCCGGCGGTGGAGATGGCCTCGGCCAGGGGCCGGGGGCGGCGCAGTCGCAGGGGCAGGGCCTTGACCACCTCGGCCAGGGCCGGGGGCTCGGCGTCGGGGGCGACCTCGCGCAGCAGGGCCAGGGCGGTGGGCGACAGGGGCAGGGCCTTCTTCAGGAAGGTGGACAGCGACCGCGAGCCGCGCGGGCGGGCCAGGGCCGCCGCCACCCGTCCGGCACTCCAGTCGGGCATCAGATCGACGTGCGGCACCGCTTCGCCCGATGCCGCCAGGCTGTCGCGCAATGCCGCCGCCAGGCCGTAGACCGCGCCGCCCTCGATGCCGGTGGCGGTCAGGGTGATCTCGCCCCGCCGCCTTTGCCCGGCGAAGGACAGTTCCACCGTGCCGGTGCGGCCGCCGGCGAAGCGTTCGGCGAAGGTGGGGCTCCAATCCAGGTCGAAGCCGCAATTGGCGGGGCGGAGCGGGGTGATTTCCACGCCCCGCTCGGCCAGGATCGGCACCCAGCCGCCATCCGAGCCCAGATGCGGCCAGGAACCGCCGCCCAGGGCCAGCACGCAGATTCGGGCATCGACGGTCTCCTCGCCGTCGGGTCCGGCGAAGCGCAGGCGGCCGTCCGTGTTCCAGCCCAGCCAGCGGCGGCGGGGATGCAGGGTGACGCCCAGTCCGCGCAGGCGGCGGACCCAGGCGCGCAGCAGCGGCGCCGCCTTCATCTGGGCGGGAAACACCCGGCCCGACGATCCCACGAAGGTGGCGATGCCCAGCCCCTCGGCCCAGGCGCGCAACTGCTCCGGCCCGAACTCGGCCAGCAGCGGCGCCATGAAGCCGGCGGCGGCGCCATAGCGGGTGACGAAGCGGTCGGGCGGCTCGGAATGGGTCAGATTGAGGCCGCCCTTGCCGGCCAGCAGGAATTTGCGTCCCGGCGACGGCATGGAATCGAACACCCGGACGGCAATACCGTGCCCCGCCATCACCTCGGCCGCCATCAATCCGGCGGGACCGGCGCCCACCACCACGGCGGTCATTCCGCCGCCCTTCTTGCCGCGGCCGTCGAATTTCCCCATGATGGCCGGCGGAATCGTGGGGGAAGCGCAGGATGTCCGTGCCCGATCATGCCGTTTGCCGTCATTTTCTGTCCTATTCCGGTGTCGGACTGCCGCTTCGGCTGGTCAATCCGCTGGAAGACGGCGATCTTCGCCACCGCAACACCTATATCAAGGCGTGGTTCGACGCCGCCGACCGCCTGGTGGGGTGCGACACCCTTGTATACGGCGAAGTGCAGATCAGCCATCGCTATCAGTACCACGACGACGGGACCTTGCGCCGCGCCGAAATTCTCATGGACGAGGATCTCACCGTGATGGAGTTCGACGAGATCGGCCGCCATCCGTCCTCGGGCTCCCGCTGACCGGAGACCGGAAGGGGCGGGGAGAGGGAGCGGCGTCAGGCCTTCCTGCCGCCGACCCGGCTGGGGGACACCCCGAACTGCCGCTTGAACGCGGTGGCGAAGTTGGCGGGGCTGCCGTATCCCGCCTCGAAGGCCGCCTCGGTGACGCTGATGCGGTCGGTTTCCAGCCGGCGGCGCGCCTGATCCAGGCGCTGCAGGCGCACATACTCGAAGACCGACATTCCGTGGGCGGCCCGAAACAGGCGTTGTAGGCCGCTGACGCTCATTCCGGCGTGCCGGGCCAGGGTGTCCAGGTGAATGTCGGCGGTGACGTCGCTTTCCAGATACTCCCTGACCGCCCGCAACCGGGCACGGTCGCGGGCTCCCAGGCTACCGTGGCTCCGCTCGGGCAGCCCGGCCAGGGCGGCCAGCGCGTCGGTGGCGATGGCCAGGGCATGGGTCTCGCGGTGCAGGCTGCCGAGCAGCGGGCAATAGGGTGACGGTGCCAGGATCTGTTCCGCCAGCTGGCGGTGGGCGGCGCTGGGCTCCCAGGTCTCGGTGGCGCCATGGCGGCGGGCGAAGCGGCGAATGGCCTGGCCGCCCGAATCGGGCAGGCTGTCCAGCCATTCCGGCGGCACGGTGATGCCGACCTTGCGGACCCGTCCACCGCGAATACCCCGCCGGATGAAGAGGTCGGGCTCGGCGCAGGCCAGCGCGAAGGCGTGGCACGACGCCCCGTCCGCCCGCCCCAGCCGGAATCCGGCTCCGCCGAGGGAAATGTCGGCGGTGCCGGCCAGGAAGATGCTGACCGTCAGTCCCGGTTCGCGCACCACCTGGGTGGTCAGGTCGAACAGGTCGGTGGCGTCGGTGGCGTGCAGGCCGAGACCCGAGCGCAGACGCTCCAGGCGGAACGACCCGCGCAGCACCTTGTCGCCGGGGCGGACCACCGGGGCGAGGACGGTGAGCTCCTGGCCGGAATCGCGGCAGGTCTCGGCGATCTGGCGGCACTCCACCACTCCGGTGGCGGGGCTGTCGGTATCGGTCATCGGCTGCACTCCCAGTCGTGGCGCGAAATCCCCCGAAATCCATGCGGCTTTGACTGCCGTGCAAACGATTCTGATCGGCGGTCAAAAGCGGGTGATTTCGCTTGCCACTAAACTCCAAACCATCACGTGGCGCAATGTGTAACTGCAAATGCGTCGCAATTGCTATAACATGCGGCGCCCGCCCATGTCAGGAGAGCGGGATGCCGACCGGATGGATCGCGCAAGGCCGGAGATCGGTCGGACAGGAAAGGATCGAGGAATGAACTGCAACGACGGGCGTGTGTCGGGCCTGCGGGCGGCGCTGGTGGCGACGACCATTCTGGCCTCGGCGGGGGGGGCCTCGGCCCAGGAGGCGACGGCGGGCGCCATCGAGCTTGGCCCCGTGTCGGTCGAGGGCAAGGCCGAGAAGGACAAGGACATCCTGACCGGTCCGGTGGTTGGACAGGATCAGATCGACCAACGCCAGCCCAAGGATCTGCGCGGCCTGTTCGACAACCAGCCGGCGGTGCGGGTCGGCGGAGGCCAGGCGGCGTCGCAGAAGCTCTACGTCCACGGCGTCGAGCAGGGCAAGCTCAACGTCACCGTGGATGGCGCCGCCCAGCCGAGCAACATCTGGCACCACAACGGCACCATGACCCTGGACCCCTATTTCCTGAAGAAGGCGTCGGTGGATGCCGGCGTGGCGCCCGCCGATGCTGGCCCCGGCGCCATCGCCGGTGCCGTCCGCATGGAGACCAAGGATGCCCGCGACATGCTGTTGCCCGGCCGGGACGTGGGGGGCACCGCCATCCTGGGCTACAACACCAATTCCGAAGCGCTGCGCACCACCGGTGCCGGCTATGCCGTCAAGGACGGCTTCGAAATCCTGGGTATCGGTTCCCGGGTCGGTGGCGACAACTATGTCAACGGCGACGGTCGGGACGAGACCGGAACCAAGGACAATCTGGTGAGCGGCCTCGCCAAGCTGGGCTACGAAGCCCCCGCCGGCCACCGCCTGATGCTGTCGGGCGAGTTCGCCGAGGACGACGCCGTGCGCCGCTACCGTCCGAACATGTCGACGGTCAACAACGCGAATCTGATGAATCCCACCCGCTCGGCCCGTCTGGCCCTGGGGACGACTTATACCACCACCAAGCCTTCCGACAGCTTCGATCCCAAGCTCGGCCTGAACTTCACCCGGACCACCCTGCACCGCCCGCCGGTGGCCAGCGCCACCTCCGGCGTCATGAACGCCTCCATCAACACCTTCAACGTGCTTGCCCAGAACACCTTCACGGTTGGCGGCGGCAAGCTGACCGCCGGCTTCGACCTGCGCGACGACAAGACCCATGTGGGGTCCTACAGCGCCACCATCGGCGATTCCGACGAGGAACGGCGCAATTACGGCGCCTTCCTCCAGGCGCGCTTCAGCCCGCTCGATCGGCTGAAGGTCTCGACCGGCCTGCGCGTCGATTACCAGCAATACGATTCGGTCGATGACAAGGAATTCAACGACACGGGCGTCAGCCCCAATCTTTCGGGCGAGTACGCCCTGACCGGCGCTCTGTCGCTGTTCGGCGGCTACAACTACGTTTGGGGTGGCCTGGAGCTTCCCGAGACCGGTCTGTTCCATGTGGCCCGCTACCGCTACAGAGATGACCTGGAAGCGGTGCGGGCCCATAACGGCCGGGTGGGATTGCGCTACGCCCAGGACGGGCTGGGCATCGAAGGCGCGCTGTTCCGCAGCGTGATCCTCAATCCGCTGACCACCGACGACAGCGCCCGGGTGCGCCGCAACGGCGCCGCGCTGATGACCCGCGGGTTCGATTTCTCGTCCAAATACGATTGGGCCGATGCCGGCGTGTTCGGCAAGTACACCTATACCGACATCAAGTACGCCAGCCGCATGGCCCGCCCCAACGACTACAATTCCGGCGTCCCGGTCGGGCACATCGTCAATCTGGGCGGCCATTACACCTTCCAGCCGGTCGGCGTGACGGTGGGGGGCTCGTTGGAATGGGCGGCGGACATCCATGATTCCTCGTTGACCGAGGGTGGCTTCCAGCCCCTGAAAAGCTACCACACCGTGGATCTGTTCACGGAATGGACGCCGCTTGACGCCGTCGCTCTCTGGAGCCTGCGGGCAGAGGCCAACAACCTTCTCGACCGGCGCTACGTCGATCGCGGTTCGGCGTCGCTCCAGACCTCGCCGGCGGTGACCCCGGTCCTGGCGGAGGGACGCTCGTTCAATCTGGTTTCCACCCTGAGGTTCTAGGCGGCCATGGCGCGACACCTGCTCATTCCCTGCCTCGCACTGTTTCTAATCCTAGTGGTTGGAAGTCCGGCCGCCACCGCCCGCGAGGTGCGGGACCTGGCCGGCAGGGCCGTTCGGGTTCCCGACAGGGTCGAGCGGATCATCCTGGGCGAGGGCCGGTTCCTGCCGGCCCTCGCCATTCTGGACCGCGCCGATCCGGTGGGGCGGGTGGCGGGGACCATGGGCGACTATCCGCTGCTCGATCCGCCCGGATACGCGCAATGGCTGGCGGCCTTTCCGCGATTGGCCGCAATTCCCCTGGTCGGCAAGGCCTCGCCCGACAGCTTCAGCCCCGAGGCGGCCATCGCCCTGAAGGCCGATCTGGCAATCTTCGGGCTGGCCGGCCACGGTCCCGGACCGGGTGCCGCCGAACTGATCGCCCAACTGGAGGCGGCGGGGACGGTGGTGGTCTTTGTCGATTTCTTCCTCGATCCCCTTGCCAACACGTCGAAAAGCGTAGCCCTGCTGGGAGCGGTGCTGGGCCGCGAGGCCGAGGCCGAGGCCTTCACCGAAGCCTATGGGGCGGCGCTGGCGCGGGTGAGCGGGCGGCTGGCCGGCGTGACCCGGCGGCCCCTGGTGTTCGTCGAGAACCGGGTGGGGTTGCAGGAGGATTGCTGCGCCAGCATCGGCGATTCCCTGTTCGGCGGCATCATCGAGCGGGCGGGCGGCCGCAATCTGGCTTCCGGCCTGATTGCCGGCAAGGTGGGGACGGTCAGCCCGGAATACCTGCTGACCCATCAGCCCGACCTCTATGTCGGCACGGCCATCGGCAACGCCCACACGCCCCCGACCGCGCCACGGCGCATCCAGATGGGACCGGGCGTCGCGCCCGAGCAGGCGCGGGCCAGCCTGGGGCGCAGCCTGGTGCATGCCACCATCGCCGAACTGGACGCGGTCCGGGCCGGCCGGGCGCATGCCCTGTGGCACCATTTCTTCCATTCGCCGTTCAACGTGGTGGCCTTCCAGGTACTGGCCAAGTGGTTCCATCCCGAGCTGTTCGCCGATCTCGACCCGGCGGCTACCCACCGGGACCTGACGGCCCGCTTCTCGCCGGTGCCGCTGGACGGCACCTATTGGGCGGACGCGCCATGACCGCCGTGGTTCCGGCGGTGCCGCTGGCCGCCTCCTACGCCCGCTTCGTCCTCTGGCGCTGGGTGGTGGTCGCGACCCTGGCGGCCGCCCTGGCCCTGTCGCTGCTCGTCGATCTGGCGACCGGGCCGTCCCAGCTTTCCGTCCTGCGGGTGATCGAGGGGATGATCGATCCCGCCGGCCTCGGCCGGTCGGAAGCGGTCATCCTGTGGCAGATCCGGACCCCCCAGGCGGTAATGGCGGTGGTGGTGGGAGCCGCCCTGGCCCTGGCCGGGGCCGAGATGCAGACGGTGCTCAACAATCCGCTCGCCAGCCCCTTTACCCTGGGGGTGACCAACGCCGCCACCCTGGGGGCCGCCCTGGCCATCGTGCTGGATTTCAGCCTGCCCGGCATCGCGCGGACCTACCTGATCCCCATTTCCGCCTTCGCGCTGGCCATGGGGTCCACCGCCCTGATCCATCTGCTGTCCCGCTGGCGCGGCGCCAGTCCCGAGACGGTGGTGCTGTTCGGCATCGCCATGGTCTTCGTCATGAACGCCCTGCTCTGGCTGGTGCAGTACGTGGCCAGCGCCGATGCCATTCAGCAGATCGTGTTCTGGACCATGGGCAGCCTGGGCCGCGCCAGCTGGGACAAGGTGGCGGTGGTCGCCGTGGTGCTCGCCGTCTGCCTTCCGCTGGCCCTGCGCCACGCCTGGTCCATGACGGCATTGCGGGCCGGCGAGGAGCAGGCCCGCAGCTTCGGCATCCCGGTGGAGCGGCTGCGCCTGGTGGTGCTGTTCCGGGTCAGCCTGCTGGCGGCGGCGGCGGTGGCCTTCGTCGGGGCCATCGGCTTCATCGGACTGGTCGGCCCCCACATGGCGCGGCTGGCGCTGGGCGAGGATCACCGCTTCTTCCTGCCCGGCGCCGCCCTGGCCGGGGCGCTGGTGCTGTCGCTGGCCTCCATCGCCAGCAAGATGCTGGTGGCCGGCGCCGTCCTGCCGGTGGGCATCGTCACCGCCCTGGTGGGCATTCCGCTGTTCATGGCCCTGATCCTGGGCAAGGGGCGGGGGCGATGACGGCGGGTCTGTCGCTTGCCGGTCTCGGGACCGGCTATGGCCGGCGGATGGTGCTGGACGGGCTCGATCTGCCGCCGCTGCCGCCGGGGGCGGTGGTGGCCCTGCTGGGGTCCAACGGCGCGGGCAAGTCGACCCTGTTGAAGGCCCTGGCCGGGCTGCTGCCGGCCAGGGGCCACGCGATCCTCGACGGCCGGGACCTGCTGGCCCGGTCCGCCTGCGACCGGATGCGCGACGTGGCCTATCTGCCGCAGGCGCTGCCCCAGGGCAGCTCGATTCTGGCCTACGAGGCGGTGCTCAGCGCCCTGCGCGCCATCCGGCCCGATCTCGGGCGGATCGAGGCGGAGGGGCGGGTCGAGGCGGTGTTCTCCACCCTTGGGCTGCGGGGCTTGGCCCTGTCCCGTCTGGATCGGCTGTCGGGTGGGCAGCGCCAGATGATCGGGCTGGCCCAGGTCCTGGTGCGCCGCCCCCGCCTGATGTTGCTGGACGAACCCACCAGCGCCCTCGATCTGCGCTGGCAACTGGCGGTGCTCGACACCGTTCGCGGCATCGCCGCCGCCGCGGGCGCCATCGTCCTGGTGGCCATCCACGACATCAACCTGGCCCTGCGCTTTTGCGATCGGGTGGCGGTGCTGGGAGGTGGCGGGCTGATCGCCGCCGGACCGCCGGCCGACATCCTGACTCCGGCCATCCTGGGCCGGGCTTACGGTATCGACGCCCGTGTCGAGCGATGCTCGCTGGGCTTTCCCGTGGTTCTCGCCGACCGCGCCACTTCGAGAGAGGGAGCCCTCCATCCATGATCCGCGCCCATGCCAGTGTGGGGACCGCCAACGCCAGCCGCTACCTCGTGCTGCTGTGCAAGCATTTCGCCCACAAGATTCCGGTGGAATACGACGTTGCCCGGGGGCGGGCCGCCTTTCCCTGGGGAATCTGCCATCTCGAAGCCGGGGACGGGCTGCTTTCGCTGTGCTGCGAGGCGGACGACGCCACGGCGCTGGACCGGGTCAAGGCGGTGGTGGGCGACCATCTGTGCCGCTTCGGCTGGCGCGAGGATCTGAGCCTGTCCTGGGAGCCGGGCTCGTGAACCCGCTGCCCCACGACCTGTCCCCCTGGGGGATGTTCCTGGCCGCCGATTGGGTGGTCAGGGCGGTGATGGTGGGTCTGGCGCTGGCCTCGGTGGTCACCTGGACGGTGCTGCTGGCCAAGGGGTGGGAATTGCGCACCGAACGCCGGCGGGCCCGTCGGGGGCTTGCGGTCCTGGGGGGCTGCCGGGGATTGGCCGACGCGGTGGCCGGCCTCGCCGGAGCCGCCGGGCCGGTGGCGGCGCTGGTCGCCGCCGCCGCCGCCGAGACGCGCCTGTCGGCCGACGTGCCGGGCGAGGGCATGAAGGAGCGGGTGGCTTCCCGCCTGGAGCGCATCGAGGCGGCGGCCGGCCGGCGCATGGCGCGGGGAACCGGGCTTCTGGCAACCATCGGCTCGACGGCGCCCTTCGTCGGGCTGTTCGGCACCGTCTGGGGCATCATGAACGCCTTCATCGGCATCTCGCGGAGCCAGACCACCAATCTGGCGGTGGTGGCGCCGGGCATCGCCGAGGCGCTGCTGGCCACCGCCGTCGGGCTGGTGGCGGCCATTCCGGCGGTGGTGGTCTACAACGCCTTCGCCCGGTCCATCTCCGGGGTCAAGGCGATCCTGGGCGATTGTGCCGCCGAGGTGTTGAATCTGGTCGGCCGCGATCTGGACCGTGCCGCTCGGCCCCGGCTGAAGGCGGCGGAATGAACGCCCCGGTCGCCGGCCAGGCCTCCACAATCGCCGTGCTCGCGGCCCTGGCCGCCTTCGCGCCGGCCTCCATCGCCATCTACCTGCCGGCCATGCCCACCATCGCCGGACAGCTCGGTGCCACTCCCGACGCCGTGCAGGCGACGGTGGGCACGTTCTTCCTCGGCTTCGCGCTGGGCATGCCGGTCTACGGCCCCCTGTCCGACCGCTTCGGCCGCCGGCCGGTCCTGGCGGTGGGAATCCTGCTCTACGTGGCGGCCAGCCTGGGCTGTGCCCTGGCGCCGGATATCGGGCAACTGACGGCGTGGCGCCTGCTTCAGGCCCTGGGCGGCGGTTCGGCCCTGGTGATCGCCCGCGCGGTGGTCCGCGACCTGTTCGAGACCGATCAGGCCGCCAGGGTCATGTCGCTGATGGCCCCGGTCATCGCCCTGGTGCCGCTGGCCGCTCCCATTCTGGGCGGCTGGATTCTGGACTGGGCCGGGTGGAGGGCCATCTTCGCCGCCCAGGCGCTGTTCGGCGGCTCGGCCCTGGCCGCCTACTGGTTCCATCTGCCCGAGACGGCACCGCCGGGGCGCGAGGCCCAGGGGGCGGGGAAACTGGCCGGAGCTATGGCCGCCATGCTGCGGCGTCACGATTCGCTGGGATTGCTGCTGGCCGGCGGAAGCGTCCATGGCGGCATGATCGCCTATGTGAGCGGAGCGCCTTTCGCCTACATCACCTATCACGGCGTGGCGCCGTCCCTGTTCGGCTATCTGTTCGGCCTGGGGGTGGTCGGGATCGTCGGCGGATCGCTGCTCAATGGCTGGATGGTGGCGAGGCACGGCCACCGGCGCATGCTGTCCGTGGGCCTGGCGGCGGCGGCGGCGGCCGGAGGCGCGGTGGCCGCGGTCGGCGCCACCGGCCTGGGCGGCCTGCCCCTGCTGGTGGCGGCGCTGGTTACCTTCGTGGGCTGCACCGGCCTGGTGGGCGGCAACGTGGTGGCGGGCCATCTGGGGCTGTTTCCCGGCCAGGCGGGGACCGCCTCGGCGGTGTTCGGGACTGTGCAGTTCGCCCTGGCGGCGGCGGCCACCGCCGTGGTCGGCCACCTGCACGACGGCAGCCCCGCCGCCATGTGCCTGACCGTCGGCGGCGCGGCGGCCTTCGCCTTTCTGTCCTTCCACATTCTGGTGCGCCCATGTCGGTGAAGCTTGATCACGGCGGCGACGAGCTGTCCGAGACCCACGAAATCAACGTCACGCCGTTCATCGACGTGATTCTGGTGCTGCTGATCATTTTCATGGTGGCGGCGCCCCTGGCCACCGTGGACGTCAAGGTGGACCTGCCGGCCTCCACCGCCGGACCGGCGCCCAAGCCGGACAAGCCGCTGATCCTTTCTGTGAAGGCCGATCTCTCCCTGGCGCTGGGCGACGATTTCGTCCCGCGCGGCGGGCTGGGGCAGGCGCTGGACGCCGCCAGCGGCGGCGACAAGGAGGCGCGCGTCTATCTGAGGGCCGACAGGGCGATCCCCTATGGCGACCTGATGGGGGTGATGGATGCCCTGCGGGATGCCGGCTACCTCAAGGTGGCGCTGGTCGGGCTCGCCGCCGGATGAGGGCGGTGGGGGAGCGCGCGCGCTGGGGTATCGCCCTGGCTCTGGTCGTGGCCGGCCATGCCGGAGTGGTGGGGGCCGTCCTGGCCGGGGCCGGCGCTCCGCCGGCGCCCGCTCCGCCGGCCGGGGCGATGATGGTCGAGCTGGCTCCGGCCCGGATGGCTCCGGCTGCCGAGGCGCCGCCGGAAAAGCCCCGGGAAGAGCTCCAGGCCAAGCCGGTCCGGCCCGAACCACGGGCCCGGCCCCCCGAACGCAGGAAGGCCGCGCCCGCCGTGGCGGCCCGGCCCGAGGCGCCCCTTTCCGGCGAAGTCCACCCGGAGCCGCCTCCCGCCGGGGCCTCCGCCGCGCCGCCTGGCGATACGGCCGCAGCCCCGGCCCCGGGGAACGCCATCCCGTCGCCGGGCGCCATGCCCACCTGGCAGGGGCTTCTGCTCGCCCATCTGGAACGGCATAAGCGGTATCCGGCCGCGGCGCAGCTGCGCCGCCAGCAGGGCGTCGCCCATGTGGCATTCTCCATCGACCGCCACGGCATGGTGGTGGCCCAGCGTCTGCACCGCAGTTCGGGTCACCCCAGCCTGGACGAGGAAGCGCTCGGCCTTCCCGGACGCGCCCAGCCGCTTCCGCCTCCTCCTCCTGAAGTGGCCGGCTGGCGTATCGATCTGGTGGTGCCGGTCCAGTTCTTCCTGCGCTGAACCGATCGGCGGAAGGTTCGACCGCCCCCCGCTCCGAGGATAAGCGTTCCGTAAACGCCCCTCCTGAACTCCATATCGAATCTTGATGCCGTTCCGGGCGATGGTGGTTCCACCAGACCACCATCGGCCGGGAGGCCGCCATGCTCGAAGCCCTTCTCGTTCTCGCCGTCTTGTCCATGTTCGGCGTCCTGCACCTGCTGGTGCGGGCCTGCGGACGCATGTGAGGGTGACCGCCATGCACGGCAACGACCTGCTCGGCCTGGTGACCGGCGCGGCAATGGTCCTCGTGCTGGCCGGCTATCTGGCCTACGTGCTGACCCGTCCCGACAAGTTCTAGGTGACCTTCCATGGATGCCCACGGCGTTCTGCAAGTACTGCTGCTTGCCTCCCTCGTGCTGGCGATCACGCCGGTTCTCGGGCGCTACATGGCCTGGCTGTTCCAGGCCGCTCCCGGCCCCCGCGAGGCCGCCCTGTTCCGTCTGGTCGGCGTGGATGCCGGGCGGGAGCAGGGTTGGGCGGCCTATGCCGTCTCGCTGCTGATCTTCCATCTGCTGGGGGTGCTCGGCCTCTACGCGTTGCTGCGGCTGCAGCACCTGCTGCCGTTCAATCCCGCCGGCCAGGGGCCGGTGCCGTCCGACCTCGCCTTCAACACCGCCATCAGTTTCGCCACCAACACCAACTGGCAGAATTACGGCGGTGAAGGCACCATGAGCCACCTGTCCCAGATGGCCGGGCTGGCCGTCCAAAACTTCCTGTCGGCGGCGGCGGGCATCGCGGTGGCGGCGGCGCTGATGCGCGGCTTCGCCCGCCACTCCGCCCGCACGGTGGGCAATTTCCACGTGGACGTCGCCCGCATCACCCTCGGATTGCTGCTCCCCCTCTGCCTGGTGGGCGCCCTCGTGCTGGTGGGCCAGGGCGTGCCGCAGAATTTCGGCGCCCCGGTGGCGGCCACCACCCTGGAGGGCGCCGCCCAGGCCATCGCCCAGGGGCCGGTGGCCAGCCAGATGATGATCAAGCATCTGGGCACCAATGGCGGCGGCTTCTTCAACGCCAACGCCGCCCATCCCTACGAGACCCCCGACGGCCTGGTGAACCTGATTCACATGCTGGCCATCTTCGCCATCGGCTGCGGCCTGACCGACGCCTTCGGCCGCATGACCGGCGACCGCCGCCAGGGAAGGGCGCTGCTGGCCGCCATGGCGGTGCTGTTCCTGGCCGGGCTGGGGGCCGCCTGGTGGGCCGAGGCCCAGGGCAACCCGGCCCTGGGCGGCATGGCCAACATGGAGGGCAAGGAGGTCCGCCTGGGCATCGCCGCCTCGGTGCTGTTCGCCACCGTCACCACCGCCACCTCGTGCGGCGCGGTCAACGCCATGCACGATTCCCTGCTGCCGCTGGCCGGCATGATCCCCATGGTCAACATGCTGCTGGGCGAGGTGGTGGTGGGCGGCGTCGGCTCGGGCCTCTACGGCATCCTGGTCTTCGCCCTGCTGACGGTGTTCATCGCCGGCCTGATGGTCGGCCGCACGCCGGAATACCTGGGCAAGAAGATCGAGGCCCGCGAGGTCAAGCTGGCGGTGATCGCCATCCTGGCCGCCCCCGTGGCGGTGCTGGGCCTGGGCGGGCTGGCCATCGCCCTGCCGGCCGGGCAGGCGGGTATCGCCGCCGCCGGGCCGCACGGCCTGTCCGAGGTGCTGTACGCCTTCGCCTCGGCCGGCAACAACAACGGTTCCGCCTTCGGCGGCCTGTCGGGCAACACCCTGTTCTACAACGCCGTCCTGGCGGTGGCGATGATGATCGGCCGCTTC
The DNA here is from genome assembly GCF_058402745.1 of Paramagnetospirillum sp. NCBI lineage: Bacteria > Pseudomonadati > Pseudomonadota > Alphaproteobacteria > Rhodospirillales > Magnetospirillaceae > Paramagnetospirillum > Paramagnetospirillum sp. The sequence goes on along the minus strand of NZ_JBZVFI010000019.1, from coordinate 264,091 downwards.
GTCGTCATCGTTCCGGTTCTGGCCATCGCCGGCGGGCTGGCCGCCAAGAAGTCCGTGGCCCCGTCCGCTGGCACCTTTCCCACCCATGGCCGGCTGTTCGTCGCCCTGCTGGTCGGCGTCATCCTGGTGGTGGGCGGGCTGACCTACTTTCCCGTCCTGGCGCTCGGCCCGGTGGTCGAGCATCTGGCCCTGGCCGCCGGCACCCTGTTCTAGAGGCGATTCCCATGAGCATCCATCGTCCGCAAGCCCTGTCCCTGTTCGATGGCCCCATCCTGGCCCGGGCGGGCCGGGACGCCGTCGCCAAGCTGGACCCGCGCCAGCTGGTGCGCAATCCCGTCATGTTCACCACCGCCCTGGTGTCGCTCGCCGCCACCGCCCTGACCCTGCGCCATGTGGCCGAGGGCGGCGGGCAGGCGGGGGTGATGATCCAGATCACCGCCTGGCTGTGGTTCACCGTGCTGTTCGCCAATTTCGCCGAGGCCATCGCCGAGGGGCGCGGCAAGGCCCAGGCGGCCAGCCTTCGGCGCACCAAATCCGAGACCATGGCCCGCAAGGTGGCCGACCTGTCGGGGAACGGTCCCATCGAGGTTTCCGCCGCCAGCCTCAAGGCCGGCGATCTGGTGATCTGCGAGGCGGGCGACGTCATTCCCGGCGACGGCGACGTCGAGGCGGGGATCGCCACCGTGGACGAAAGCGCCATCACCGGCGAATCCGCCCCGGTCATCCGCGAATCGGGCGGCGACCGTTCGGCGGTGACCGGGGGCACCCGGGTGGTGTCCGACCGCATCGTGGTGCGCATCACCGCCAATCCGGGCGAATCCTTCCTCGACCGCATGATCAGTCTGGTGGAAGGGGCCAAGCGGCAGAAGACCCCCAACGAGATCGCGCTCTCCATCCTGCTGGTGGGCATGACCCTGATCTTCCTGGTGGTGGTGGCCAGCCTGCCGGCCTGGGCCTCGTGGTCGGGGACCTCGATTCCCATGGTGTTCCTGATCGCCCTGTTCATCACCCTGATCCCCACCACCATCGGCGGCCTGCTGTCGGCCATCGGCATCGCCGGCATGGACCGGCTGGTGAAGTTCAACGTCATCGCCAAGTCGGGCCGGGCGGTCGAGGCGGCGGGCGACATCGACGTGCTGCTGCTGGACAAGACCGGCACCATCACGCTGGGCGCCCGTCAGGCGGCGGAGTTCCTGGCCCTGCCCGGCGTGGCGGAGCGCGAACTGGCGGAAGCGGCCTTTCTCTCGTCGCTGCCCGACGAGACGCCCGAGGGCAAGTCCGTCGTCACCCTGGCCCGGACCCGCTTCGGCTTCGCCGATCCCGTCGCCGGCATGACCTTCGTCCCCTTTTCCGCCCAGACCCGCATGAGCGGGGTGGACATGGACGGCGCCTGTATCCGCAAGGGCGCCTCCGACGCCATCCTCCGCCACGTGGCCGATGCCGTTCCGCGCGACCTGATGCCGCTGGTCGAGAAGGTGGCCAAGGCCGGCGGCACGCCGCTGGTGGTGGCCAGGAACGGCCGGGCCCTGGGTGTCATCCACCTGAAGGACATCGTCAAGCCCGGCATCCGCGAACGCTTCCTCACCCTGCGGGACATGGGCATCCGCACGGTGATGATCACCGGCGACAACCCGCTGACCGCCGCCGCCATCGCCGCCGAGGCCGGGGTGGACGACTTCCTGGCTGAGGCGACGCCCGAGCGCAAGCTGGAGCTGATCCGCGACTACCAGCGGGGCGGGCGGCTGGTCGCCATGTGCGGCGACGGCTCCAACGACGCCCCCGCCTTGGCCCAGGCCGACGTGGGGGTCGCCATGAACACCGGCACCCAGGCGGCGCGCGAGGCCGGCAACATGGTGGATCTGGAAAGCGATCCCACCAAGCTGATCGAGATCGTCATGATCGGCAAGCAGCTGCTGATGAGCCGCGGCGCGCTGACCACCTTCTCCATCGCCAACGACGTGGCCAAGTACTTCGCCATCATCCCGGCGCTGTTCCTGGCCTCCTATCCCCAGTTGCAGGCCTTGAACGTCATGGGACTGGCCAGCCCGCAAAGCGCCATCCTGTCGGCCATCGTCTTCAACGCCCTGATCATCGTCGCGCTGATTCCGCTGGCGCTCCGGGGCGTGCATTACCGCCCGGCCGACGCCGAGACCCTGCTGCGCCGCAACCTGCTGGTCTACGGCCTGGGCGGGCTGGTGGTGCCTTTCGCCGGAATCAAGCTGATCGATCTGGGCCTTGGCGCCCTCGGCCTCGTCTGAAGGAGTTCGATGATGTGGAAGGATCTTCGTGCCTCGTTGCTGCTGCTGGTCCTGCTGACCGCCGTGACCGGCTTCGCCTATCCCGGCGCGGTAACCGCCGTGGCCCGTCTCGTCTTTCCCTGGCAGGCGGGCGGCAGCCTGATCGAGAGGGACGGCCGGGTGGTGGGCTCGGCGCTGATCGGCCAGGACTTCACCTCGGCCGGCTATTTCTGGGGCCGCCCCTCGGCGGCGCCCAGGCCCTACGACGCCGCCGGTTCCGGCGCCAGCAACCTGGCTCCCAGCTCCAGGGGGCTGGCCGAGGCGGTGGAGGGGCGCCGGGCGGCCCTGGCCGAGGCCCATCCCGGTCAGTCGGCCCCCATTCCCGCCGATCTGCTGACCGCTTCCGGGTCCGGCCTGGACCCCCATCTCAGCCCGGCGGCGGTCCACTGGCAGGTAAAGAGGGTGGCCAATGCCCGCCACGTCTCCCAGGACGAAATCCGCAAGCTGGTGGAGCGCTTCACCGAGGGGCGCGAGCTGGGCGTGCTGGGCGAGCCCCGGGTCAACGTCCTGGGCCTCAATCTGGCCCTCGACGAGACGTGGCCGATAAGGTGAACATGGCTCCATGACCAGCGACGAGCAACGCCCGTCGCCCGACGCCCTTCTCGCCCAGGCCAAGCGGGAGGGGCGGGGGCGTCTGAAGATCTTCCTCGGCGCCGCGCCCGGGGTGGGGAAGACCTATGCCATGCTGTCCGCCGCCCACGAGCGGGCGAGGGAAGGCATCGACCTGGTTGCCGGGGTGGTCGAAACCCACGGCCGCCGCGAAACCGAGGCCCTGACCGTCGGGCTGGAGGCTTTGCCGCCCCGGCAGGTGGACTACCGGGGCCGCACGTTCCGCGAGATGGACCTGGATGCGGTGCTGGCCCGGCGCCCGACCATCGCCCTGGTGGACGAGCTGGCCCATACCAACGTGCCGGGCTCGCGCCATCTCAAGCGCTGGCAGGACGTCGAGGAAATCCTGGCGGCCGGGATCAGCGTCTATGCCACGCTGAACATCCAGCATCTGGAAAGCCTGAACGACGTGGTCGAGCGGATTTCCGGGGTCAAGGTGCGCGAGACCCTGCCCGATGGCGTGCTGGCCGGCGCCGACGAGATCGAGCTGATCGACCTGCCGCCCGCCGACCTGATCAAGCGTCTGAACGAGGGCAAGGTCTACGTCCCGGAGCAGGCGCGCCGCGCCGTCGATCACTTCTTCTCGCCCGGCAACCTGACCGCGCTGCGCGAAATGGCGCTGCGCCACGCCGCCGAGCGGGTGGACGCCCAGATGGTGGATTACATGCGCTCCAACGCCATCGCCGGTCCCTGGCCGGCGCGCGAGCGCATCATGGTCTGCATCGACGAGCGGGCGGATTCCGACCGGCTGGTCCGCGTCGCCAAGCGTGCCGCCGATCGCCGGGGCGCCGCCTGGGTGGCGGTGACGGTGGAGACCTCGCACGCCCTGACCCTGCCCGAGGCCGACAAGGACCGCCTGGCCGCCGCCATGCGCCTGGCCGCCCAGCTGGGGGGCGAGACGGCCCACCTGCAGGGCGAGGACGTGGTCGCCGCCATCCTGGCCTGCGCCGCCGAGCGCAACGCCACCCAGATCGTGGTCGGGCGGCCCCGGCGGCTGCGGCTGGCCGACCGTCTTGCCGCCACGGTCACCGACCGGCTGGTGGCGCGGGGCGGCGCGTTCAACATCCTGGTGGTCGGCGACGATTCGGAGACACCGCGCAAGGCGCCGAGGATGCCTCCGCCACCGTCCGAGCCCCGGGACTGGCAAGGCCTCGCGCTGGCCCTGGCGGCGACCGGGGCCGCCACCGGCCTGGGCTTCGCCATCGATCCGTGGCTGCCGGCGGCCAGCATCTCGGTGGCCTATCTGCTGGCGGTGCTGGTGGTGGCCATGCGGTTCGGCCTGCAACCCTCCATCCTGGCCTCGGTGGCGAGCTTCCTCGCCTTCAACTTCTTCTTCACCGAGCCGCGCTTCACCTTCGCCGTCTCGGACGTGCAGAACCTGCTGACCCTGGCCTTCTTTCTGATCGCGGCCTTCATCGTCTCGGGCATGGCCAGCCGGCTGCGCGCCCAGGTCCAGGCCAGCCGGGAAAGCGCCCGGCGCACGGTCAACCTCTACGATTTCGGCCGCAAGGTGACGGCGGCGGCCACCCTGGACGACGTGCTGTGGGCGGTGGTCCATCACGTGGCCGACACCATCCGGGGCCGCTCGCTGGTCCTGATGCCGGCCGAGGGACGGCTGTCCGTGATGGCCGGCTATCCGCCCGAGGACCAGTTGGACGACAAGTCGGCGGCCGCCGCCGACTGGGCCTGGACCCACGGCAAGGTGGCGGGGCGGGGATCGGCGACCCTGCCCGCCGCCCTGTGGCTGTTCCTGCCGCTCCGCACCGGGCGCAGCGCCGTCGGGGTCCTGGGCGTGCAGATGAGCGAGGACGCCGACCTGCCCAGCCCGGCCCAGATGCGTCTGCTGGAAACCCTGGCCGACCAGGCGGCGGTGGCCATCGAGCGCACCACCCTGGTGTCCGACATCGAGACGGCGCGGGTGGCGACCGAGCGCGAGCGCCTGCGCTCGGCGCTGCTGTCGTCGCTGTCCCACGACCTGCGCACGCCGCTGGTGTCGATCATGGGGGCGGCCAGCAGCCTGATCAGCTACGACGACATCCTGGAATCCGCCGACCGCCGCGACCTGGCCCAGACCGTCCAGGACGAGGCCGAGCGCCTCAACCGTTTCGTCCAGAACCTGCTGGACATGACCCGGCTGGGCAGCGGCACGCTCAAGCCCCGCATCGACTGGGCCGACCTGTCCGATATCGTGGGCGGCGCGGTGGAGCGCGCCCGCAGGCTGTCCCACCAGCACACCGTCAAGGTCGACATCGAGCCCGGCATGCCGCTGCTCTGCGTCGATGCCGTGCTGATGGGCCAGGTGTTCTTCAACCTGCTGGACAATGCCTGCAAGTACTCGCCGCCCGGCACCACCATCAAGGTCTGGGCGCGCAAGGCCGCCGACCACGTCGCCCTCGAGGTGGCGGACCAGGGGCCGGGCATTCCCGAGGCCGACCGCGAGAAGGTGTTCGACATGTTCTACCGGGTCGGCCAGACCGACAGCCAGCCGGCCGGTACCGGGCTGGGGCTGGCCATCTGCCGGGGCATCGTCGAGGCCCATGGCGGCACCATCCGGGCGGAAGCCGGCTTGCACGGGGCGGGTACCGCGATCATCATCCGCCTGCCGCTGCCCCCCGCTCCGGGCGTGGCGGCGGAGGAGGGGTGAGCATGCCCGGCCGCATCCTGGTCATCGACGACGAACCGCAGATCCGCAAATTCCTGCGCATCTCGCTGGCCGCCAACGGCTACGAGGTGGGGGAGGCGGAATCCGGCGCCGCCGGCCTGGCCGCCTTCCGCGCCCGCGCTCCCGATCTGCTGATCCTCGACCTCGGACTGCCCGACATGGACGGGCAGGAGATCATCTCCGCCGTGCGCCAGGACTCCGACGTTCCCATCGTCGTGCTGTCGGTGCGCGCCCAGGAACTGGACAAGGTCGAGGCCCTGGACCGCGGCGCCAACGACTACGTCACCAAGCCGTTCGGCGTCGCCGAGCTGATGGCCCGGGTCCGCGCCGTGCTGCGGTCCCGGACTTCCCGCGACGGCGCCCAGGTGGTGGAGGCCGGCCCGCTCAGGATCGATCTCGACCGGCTGGTGGTGACCCGGGAGGGGGCCGAAGTGCATCTGTCGCGCAAGGAATGGGACCTGCTGGCCTTCCTCGCCCGCCGGCCGGACCACGTGCTGACCCACCGGCTGATCCTCAAGGAGGTCTGGGGCCCCGCCCACCTGGAGGACACCGCCTACCTGCGGGTCTACGTCAACCAGCTGCGCCAGAAGCTGGAGGACGATCCCGCCCAGCCGAAGCTGATCGTCACCGATCCCGGTGTCGGGTACCGGCTGAAACTCGATCCGTAGAAGGCCGTCGAAGCTCATTCTCCCGTCGTCCCGGACTCACCGACGATGACGCACGAGGTTGCTCTCCCGACCCCGGCTCAAGGCCGGGGGGAGCGGCAGCGCTTCCGCGTCTACTCCGCCGACGCCGGGCGTGTATGGGATGATCTTGGACGGAGCGTGGCGCCTCCTATTCTCGGGAGGCGACCGGAAGGGAAGGGAAGGGAAGGGAAGGGAAGGGAAGGGAAGGGAAGGGAAGGATCTGCGGGGTGTCCGGAAAAGCAAGTTGTCCCGGGGGTATTTCCGTATTTCCCCGCCGATGCTTTGACCTATAGATTCTCCTTTGGAGAGGAACCCGGCGGAGAGGGGAGAGCTGGATGACCGACGGGGCGGGAAAAGGGCCGAGACCGGCCTGGTTGGGAGGGAGGCGCAGTATCCGCCACAGCCTGCTGACGCGGGCCATCTTCATCGTGGTCATGGTGGTGGGCGCGCTCGCCCTTTCCACCTATTTCCTGATCGTCGTTCCCGTGATCGACCGGCTGGCGGACAGCCAGATGCGGCAGACCGCAGGCGAGCTGGAGGGGCGTGTCCACCGGCTGCTGGCCACCGTGGAGATCACCCTCAACACCAGTCGCCACTGGGGCATGAACGGCAGCCTGGACCTCGATCAGCTGCATCGGTTCAACGAGTTCTTCTTTCCCATTATCGACAATCACCCGGAGATATCCTCGGTGATCTTCGCCCAGGACACGGGGCGCGAGATTCTTCTGCTGCTGACGCCGGAGGGCAAGTGGGTCAACCGCCTGAGCGACCCGGACCGCTGGGGCAAGAAGACGGTCTGGATCACCTGGAGCGCCAGCCGGGTGATCGAGAAGACCGAGGAGCTGGAGCGGGACTACGACGCCCGCACCCGTCCCTGGTTCAAGGGGGCCATGGCCATGGAGCGCGACGACGGCGTCTTCTGGACCGCGCCCTACATCTTCTTCACCACCAGGGAACCGGGAGTCACGGCGGCCAGCCGCTGGACCGCCGCCGACGGCAGCCGCTTCGTCATCGCCCACGACGTCAAGCTTCTCGACCTTTCCCACTTCACCCGGCAGGTCAGCGCCGGTCCCCATGGAGTGGGGATGCTGCTTGACGACCAGGGCCGGCTGATCGGGGTGCCGCGCTCCGAGCGGTTCAAGGACGACGAGGAAATCAAGAAGGCGGTCCTCCGGCCGCTGGCCGAGCAGAACCTGCCGGCCGAGGCCGCCGGCTGGGGCCTCTGGGACGCCAGCGGGCGGCCGGACGGCGCCGTCCTGTCGACGACGGTCGGCGGCGAAACCTGGTTCTCCTATTTCCATCGCCTGTCCATCGGCACCCAGTCGCTGTGGCTGGCGGTGGTGGCGCCACGCGGCGATTTCGTGCCGGCCGGCCGCGAGCAGATGCTGTTGCTGGTCGCCCTGATCCTGGGGGCGCTGGGAATGGCGGCGGCGGTGATCCTTCCCATGGCCCGCCGCTTCGCCGCGCCTCTCGAGGAACTGGTGCGCGAAAGCGCCCGAATCGGTCACATGGATCTGGTCCGGCCGGTCGGCATCGTCTCCGGCCTGACGGAAATCTCCGAACTGGCCGCGGCCCAGGAGGCCATGCGCGAGGCGCTGCTGTCCTCGACCTCCCGCCTCGCCGAAGCCAACGCCACCCTGGAGGCCCGGGTCCTGGAGCGGACGGAGGAACTGGAACGGGCGCGCCTGACCGCCGAATGGTCGCGCCAGCTGATGCACGACATGGCGGATTCCCTGCCCTGCGCCGCCTTCCGTTTCGAGGCGGCGCCGGATGGCGAGCAGAGTTTCCGCTTCATCAGCGTCAAGGCCGAGGAAATCTGGGGGTACTCGCCCGAGGAACTGATGGACGATCCCGACCTGCGGTTCTGGCGCATTCATCCCGACGATGTGGAGGAAGCGAGGCGGACCCAGGAGGACGCCCTGATCAACGGCCTTTCGACCAATCTGCTCTACCGGGTCATGAACCGCCAGGGCGAGGCCCGGTGGGTGGAGACCAGGGCGATCGCGTCGCGGCTGGCCGACGGCACCAAGGTCTGGAACGGCTATTGGCTGGACGTCACCGAGCGCGAGGAGGCCCTGGCCGCCATGACCGCCGCGGTCGAGGAGCAATCGGCCATCTTCCAGTCGGCGGGCCTGGGGATCGCCGTGCTGCGCGACCGCCGCATCGTTCGTCTCAACCGCCGGCTGGCCGAGCTGATGGGGTATGGGACGGGAGAACTGGAGGGGGAGAGCACCGCCCTGATCTTCGCCGACCCCGACGCTTTCGACCGCATGGGCCAGGAGGCCTATCCCGTGCTGGCCCGGGGCGAGACGTTCCAGGGCGACTGGCAATACCGCCGCAAGAACGGTTCGACGTTCTGGGGCCGGACGTCTGGCCGGGCCATCGATCCCGCCAATCCCGGCAAGGGTTCGGTGTGGATCTGCGACGACATCACCGAGCGGCGCGAATGGGAGGCGCGTCTCCAGCAGGCGGAGGAACGCCTGCGCGCCCTGACCAATTCCCTGCCGGTCGCCGTGTTCGAGATGCAAAGCCGCGACGGCCAGTTCTGGTTCACCTATATGGGAAAGCAGGTGCGCGGTGTCCTCGGCATCGGCGCCGATCAGATTCTCGCCAATGCGGGATGGCTGTACGGAGTGGCGCTCGAGGAGGATCGCGACGCGGTGGAACGCGCGGTGCAGGAGGCCGTCCATGGCCGCCAGCCGTTGTCGGTGACCTTCCGCCTCGACGGCCCCCAGGAGCCGGAACGGTGGATTCGGATGGATGCGCGGCCCTTCGCCGGCGATGACGTCGTTTCCACCTGGGCCGGCTTCTTCCAGGACGTGTCCGCCGTCAAGGCGGCCGAAGGCGCCCTGCGTCAGGGCAAGATGATGGCTGAGGACGCCACCCGCATGAAGTCGGACTTCCTGGCAAACATGAGCCACGAAATCCGCACCCCCATGAACGCCATCATCGGCATGAGCCATCTGGCGCTGAAGACGGAGCTGACGCCGCGCCAGCGCGACTATGTCGGCAAGATCCAGACCGCCGGCCAGCATCTCCTGGGGATCATCAACGACATTCTCGACTTCTCCAAGATCGAGGCGGGCAAGCTCTCCATCGAGCGGGCCGATTTCGAACTGGACAGGCTGCTCGACAACATTGCCGGCCTGCTGACCGAGAAGACCAACGCCAAGAGCCTGGAACTGGTGTTCGACGTCCCGTCCGAGGTGCCGCGCAACCTGGTGGGCGATTCCCTGCGCCTTGGGCAGATTCTCCTGAACTACGCCAACAACGCCGTGAAGTTCACCGAGAGGGGGGAAATCGACATCATCGCCCGGGTGAAGGAGCGGACGGAGACGGAGGTTCTGCTGTATTTCGCCGTTCGCGACACCGGAATCGGCCTTACCGGGGAACAGGCCGGCCGCCTGTTCCAGAGCTTCGAGCAGGCCGACACCTCGACCACGCGCAAATTCGGCGGCACCGGCCTGGGTCTCGCCATCTCCAAGCGTCTGGCCGAATTGATGGACGGCGAGGTCGGCGTCGAAAGCGAGTTCGGCAAGGGCAGCACCTTCTGGTTCACCGTCCGCATGGGGATCGGCGCGGCGCGCCGGCGCCGGCTGTTGCCCTCGCCGGACCTGCGCGGCCGACGTGTCCTGGTGGTGGACGACAACGCCAGCGCGCGCGCCGTTCTCGGCGAGATGCTGACCGGCATGACCTTCCAGGTGACGACCCGGGCATCGGGGGAGGAGGCGGTGGAGGAGGTCAAGCGCGCCGCCATCGCCGGAGCGCCCTACGAGGTGGTGATGCTCGACTGGCGCATGCCGGGAATGGACGGCATCGAGACGGCGCGTCAGGTGGCGGCGCTGGGCCTGGAACCGTCTCCCCATCTGCTGATGGTCACCGCCTATGGCCGGGAGGAGGTCCTGAACCAGATCGCCGAGGCCGGCATCGAGGACGTCCTCATCAAGCCGGTCAGTGCCTCGATCCTGTTCGATACCATCATGCGGCTGTTCGGCGGAGACGTCACCGAGAGCCCCTTCGACACGCGGCCCTCGTCGCTCCAGGAGGCGTTGCCCGCCATCGCCGGCGCCCGCATCCTGCTGGTGGAGGACAACGACCTCAACCAGGACGTGGCGACGGAGCTGCTGCGGGACGCCGGATTCGTGGTCGATGTGGCCGACAACGGCGCCGTGGCCATGATCCGGGTCCGGGAGAAGCCCTACGACGCCGTCCTGATGGATATGCAGATGCCGGTCATGGACGGCGTCTCGGCGACCAGGGAAATCCGCGCCATGGGAGGATTCGAGGATCTGCCCATCATCGCCATGACCGCCAACGCCATGCAGAGGGACCGGGACCGCTGTCTGGAAGTGGGGATGAATGACTTCATCACCAAGCCCATCGATCCCGACCAGTTGTGGGCGGCCTTGCTCCGCTGGATCAGGCCGCGGCAGGCCGCCGCCGCCGGGATTCCGGCACCGGCCGCTGCGTACGGAGGGGCGGAGGCAGGCGACATCCCGGCGATACCGGGGCTGGATGCCAAGGCCGGCCTGCGTCGGGTGCAGGGCAAGACGCGCCTCTACCTCTCGTCGCTCCGCAAGTTCGCCGCCGGCCGCCGGACGGTCTCTGCCGACATTCGGGCGGCGCTCGACGCCGGCGACCGGGAAACGGCGGAACGCATCGCCCACACCACCAAGGGACTGGCCGGCATGATCGGCGCCGACCAGATCCAGGATCTGGCGGCCGGATTGGAGGCCGCCATCGCCGAAGGCGCTCCGCGACCGGTGGCGGACGAAGGACTGGCGGCGCTGGAAGGTCCCCTGGCCACCCTGGTCGCCGCCCTGGAATCCGCCCTGCCGGCCGAGGAGGCGCCTGCCCCCGTCGCGGTCGATTCAGCGATCCTGACCGCCGTGTGCGAGCGGATGCGGAAGTTGCTTGCGGATGACGACGCCGAGGCCGACGATGTTCTGGAAGAAAATGCGGGATTGCTGAGCGCCGCTTTTCCCGCCGAGTTCCCCCGGATATGGTCGGCGGTCAAGGCGTTCGATTTCGAGTCCGCCCTGGCCGCCCTGGTCGAGGCCGTGGCGAGAAACCCGAGCCGACAAGAGGAAGCGTGATGGAACCCCAGGACATGATCGAACGGGCCACCATCCTCGCGGTGGATGACACGCCCGACAATCTGGCGGTGCTGAGCAGCCTGCTCAAGGACGAGTACCGGGTCAAAGTGGCGAGCGGCGGCGAGAAGGCCCTGAAGATCGCCGCCGCCGACAATCCCCCCGACCTGATCCTGCTGGACATCATGATGCCGGGCCTGGACGGCTACGAGGTCTGCCGTCGCCTCAAGGCCGATCCCCGAAGCCAGCATATTCCGGTGATCTTCCTCACCGCCAAGACCGAGGTGGATTCCGAGCGGCAGGGGCTCGACCTCGGCGCGGTGGACTACATCACCAAGCCCATCAGCCCTCCCATCGTGCTGGCCCGGGTGAAGACCCACCTGAAGCTCAAGGCGGCGGCCGATTTCCTGCGCGACAAGAACGACTTCCTGGAGCAGGAGGTGGCCAAGCAGACCCGGGAGGTGATGGCCATTCAGGACGTCACCATCCTGGCCATGGCCTCGCTGGCCGAAACCCGCGACCTGGAGACCGGCAACCACATTCGCCGGACCCAGTTCTACGTCAAGGCGCTGGCCACCAGGCTCCGTTCGCACCCCCGCTTCGCCGCCCATCTCGACGAGGGCACCATCGAGATGCTGTTCAAGTCGGCGCCGCTGCACGACATCGGCAAGGTTGGCATTCCCGACCGCATCCTGCTCAAGCCCGGGCGCTTCCAGCCGGAGGAGTTCGAGATCATGAAGACCCACACCACCCTGGGACGGGAAGCCATCGAGCATGCCGAGCACACGCTGGGCACCAAGGTCGAGTTCCTGACCGTGGCCAAGGAGATCGCCTTCTGCCACCAGGAGAAGTGGGACGGCAGCGGCTATCCCGGCGGGCTGTCCGGCGACGCCATTCCCCTGTCGGCCCGGCTGATGGCGGTGGCCGACGTCTATGACGCGCTGATCAGTCGCCGGGTGTACAAGCGGGCCATGCCGCATGAAGAGGCCGTGGCCATCATCGTCGAGGGGCGGGGAAAGCACTTCGATCCCGATATGGTCGATGCCTTTCTGGAAATTCAGGACGAATTCCGCGCCATCGCCCTCCGGCACGCCGATTCCGACGAGGACATGAAGCGCAAGGAAACCCTGGTCTCCATTTCCGGCAATGGTGCCTGACGATGTCTCTCGCCTCGCTCCCCCTGATCGAACGGCCGACGGTGCTGGTCATCGACGACAGGCCCGAGGAAGTGTCGCTGCTGAGCGAACTGCTCAAGGAGCATTACCGCGTCAAGGTGGCCGCCAGTGGCGAGAAGGGCCTGTCCATCGTGGCCGGCAACGATCCGCCCGACCTCATCCTGCTCGACGTCATGATGCCCGATATCGACGGCTACGAGGTCTGCCGCCAGCTCAAGGCCAATCCCCGGACTTCGGACATTCCGGTGATCTTCCTGACCGGCAAGAGCCGGATGGCCGAGGAGAAGCGGGGTTTCGACCTCGGTGCCGTGGACTACATCGCCAAGCCGTTCAGCCCGTCCATCGTGCTCGCCCGGGTCAAGGCCCATCTGCGGCTGAAGAACACCGCCGACTTCCTGCGCGACAAGAACGGTTTCCTGAAGCGCGAGGTGGCCAAGCGGACCAAGGAGGTGACGGCGATCAAGGACGTCACCATCCTGGCCATGGCGTCCCTGGCCGAGACGCGCGACCTGATGACCGGCAACCATATCCGCCGGACGCAGTTCTACATGAGCGCCCTGGCCACCAGCCTGCAGGAGCACCCGCGTTTTTCCTGGTACCTGGACGAGACGACCATCACCCTGCTGTTCAAATCGGCGCCGCTGCACGACATCGGCAAGGTCGGCATCCCCGACCGCATCCTGTTGAAGCCGGGCAGCCTGACGGCCGAGGAATTCGAGATCATGAAGACCCACGCCGCCCTGGGCCGCAACGCCATCGAGCATGCGGAGCGGTGGCTGGGCACCAGCCTGGAATTCCTGACCATCGCCAAGGAGATCACCCTGTCGCACCACGAGCGGTGGGACGGCGACGGATACCCCGAGGGACTGTCGGGTGACGACATCCCCGTTTCGGCGCGCCTGATGGCGGTGGCCGACGTCTATGACGCCCTGATCAACCGCCGGGTCTACAAGAACGCCCAATCCCACCAGGTGGCGGTGGGGGAGATCATCAAGGGCAAGGGCCGCCACTTCGACCCCGACGTTGTGGACGCCTTCGTGGGGATCAACGAGGAGTTCCTCGCCATCGCCAGGCAATACGCCGATCCCTCCTGACGGGATACGACGCCATTCCTCCGAGTAAACGCCCGTTTTCTGCAGTCCGTCGAAGGAGATCAACAGCAAATCGTCCCCTGCGTCGAGATGGGGGGCGCTCCATCGGGTGATTGGCATTCATCAGGGAGCGGTGTAGCATTCGCCAGACCGGCGAATTGGGGAATGGCATGGGCAAAAAGGTAATTTGCGGCATGCCATCAGCTGTTGCGTTGCTGGCCTTTGTTTGTGCCGCCGCTGTCGCCACCGCCTATGTCAACCTGCCGACCCCGTCACAGCCATTGGTGGCGGAGTCTCAGCCGGTGGCGGCGCCCGAGGCCGGGCTGCTTCCGCCCGTCAGTATGCGAGACGGCGAGGTGGTGGCGGCGCAGCCGCCTTCACCGGGCCTGATGGCTTCCGAGCGTGTCTTCACGGTGGAGCGCTTCGGCCGCTATGCCGTGTCCGCCGTCAGTCCCCATGGCACAGCGGTGCAACTTGTAGACCGCATGGCCGGTCCCGGCGCCGCGGACGGCGTCGCCGGTAAGCGCGATGGCCGTGTAGATCTGTTTCTGGGCCCGGGCGACCACAAGGCGATCTTGACCTCGCCGCAAAAGGTCGAGGCCCCGGCCGAATTGCAGGTCAAGCCGTACGAGGAGGAGAACGGCGCCACCCTCCCCCGGCTGGTGGAACTGCAAACCGTCTCGACCCGGTTGGGCGATCTTCAGCAGCGTTCCTACTGGCTGGACGTTCCCGCGCGGCGTTCGGTGTTCCTGGAGGCCGCCGGGCGCCATCTGGCCGACCTGCGTCTGTGGAAGGACGGCACCTGGCTGGTGGCCGCGGAGCCGGTGGCCGAGACGGTTGAACCGGTGCCGGGGCGACCCCTGGCGCTGCGCCGATTGGTGGCGGACCTCAATCCGGGACTCTATCTCGTGGTCACCTATGGTGGTCCAGGAACCGTCTGGAGCGATGGGGCCGCCGACGAGCCTTTGCATCTGCGCTGGGGCATTCCATCCCTGCCCGAGGCCTCGCGTCGGCAGCTGGTCGCCGGCCCGTTCGGCTTCGACCGCTGGCTGGTGCCCAGGCAAGCCAATTACTTCCGTCTGGAACTGCCGGAATCGGGCCGGGCGGCACTCGAGGTGGTTCGCTATGGCGATGGGCAGACCCAGCCCGGTGACCGTGTCTCCCTGGACAAGACCATGCGCGGGTCCGTGGCGGAACTCAGGGTCACGGACACCGCCGCCCAGCATCTGGTGACGGTGGAGCGCGCTCCCGGCGAGTCCTATGTGCTGCAGCACCATCCCAGCAGCCGGAGCTACACCTTCAATGGATCGGGCGACTATCTGGTGACGGCCTTGCGTCCGGGAAGCGGCGAGGACGATGCCGATTTAGGCGCCATCCTGACCGAACTCCACCCTGACGGCCGCGAGCGGGTGGTGGCCAGTTCCGCGCTGCGCCTGAGCCCGGACAGCACCTGGAAGCGGCGTTTCAACCTGCTCGACACCGTCACGCTGTTCCTGGATGTGACCGAGCCAGGGCGCTATACCGTGGCCGGCGGCGGGATCGAGGCGGAAATCGCCGTCACCCCCTTTGTCCGTTCACCGGACATGGCGGTCCGGGGCTCGACCATCGGCGGCGGGGCCTGGAGCCTGGAGCGCGGCCTTCATGTGGTCACCATCACGCCAAGGCCCGAGCAGCGCGGCATTCTGGATCTGAGCGTGAAGGGCGACAAGGCCGTCGAGGCGCCGGAGGTGGCGGCACCGGTGACCGGCGCCAGCTTCGCGCCGGTGCGCATGGATGGCGCCAGGACCTATCGGCTGACGCTCAGCCAGTCGGTGCATCCTGGCAATGGAGCGCTGGTCCGCAAACTGCCCCTGGATGGCGCCGAGGAACTTCCCCTGACCCTGGGGGCGGGCCAGATTCTGACCCTGCCCCTGTCGGTTCAGAAGGCGGGTCTCCTCGAAGCGCGCGGCGAGGATGGACGGCGATTGATGCTGTCGTCAGGCGGCGGAGTCCCCGCCGATCGGCTTGAGGTCGGTGCGGGGACACAGTCCGTGACTTTCTCCAATCCGACGCCGGTGCCGGTGCGGGCCTCGCTGCGCCTCTCTGTACCGCAGACGGAGGCCGCGCCACCGGACTTGCCGCCAGCCACCACCCAATTGCTGGCCAAGGTGCCGTCCTTCCCCGTGCTCGAGGCGGGCAAGCCGCGGTTTCTCGATCTTGCGGCGCGTCAATCGGCCACCTTCACCGTCCAGGTGGATCGGCCGGCCCTCTATCGGGTCGAGAGCTCGGGCCTGCTGGGGACGCAGGGCAATCTCCGTACCCAGGTGCAGCCCTCGCTGGCCACGGCCGCCGGCAATGGCATCGGCCGCAATTTCTTGCTGCAACGCTATCTGCGCGAGGGCCGCTACCAGCTGACCGTTGCGCCCCAGGGAGCCACCGCCGGCCATCTTGGGGTCTCGCTGGTCACCAGCCCGTTGCGCCTAGGCGGCGATCTGACGTTGGGTGTGCCCGCCAGGGCCAGCCTCGAATCCGGGGAGGCACTGCAATACGAGGTGGAGGTTACCGAACCCGGCCGCTATCGGCTGCGGGTCATGACGCTGGGCGCCAGCCCCGGTATCCGGCTGGAGGATTCCGAGGGCTGGCCGCTGACCACACCGGACCAGACCGGCGATTTGGAGCGGGTTCTGGCCCCCGGGCGCTATCGCGTGGTGGTCCTGCCCCAAGCATTGCCGTCGCGGGTGGTCAGCCTGTTTCAGCCGGTGACCGAGCCGCCGGTCCTGGCCGGTCATGGCCCCCATGTCCTGCCGCTGGGCGGATCGGCGGCCAACCGCTGGGAGGAGCCGGCCCAGGGTGAAGACCGGCTGGGTGATCTTTGGACCTTCACACTGCCGGCCGACTCCGACCTGCGGCTGGTTCTCAGCGATTTCATGGAAGCGGATCTGGAGCGCGAAGGCGGCGGGGCGGTGGCCGCCTTCAATCACCGCCGGCCGTTCGCCGGGCCGCTGGCGGCAGGGGATTACCGCCTGAGAATCCGCACCATCCGTCCCAACAACCGCGTCGATTACACTGTCTCGTCCGAGATAAGGCACCTGACCGAGGGACGGCAGGTGGCGGTTCGTGCTCCCGCCGTGATCCCCATCAGTATCGGCCGCGAGCAGATGGTTGAGCTGTCCTCGTTCGGCGACCAGGACGTGCGGGCCGTGCTGCGCGATGCCGGCGGCCGCGAGGTCGGCCGTTCCGACGACCGTCCCGATGACTGGAACTTCAATATCGCCGCCCGTCTGGCGCCCGGCTTCTACGTCCTGTCGGTGGAGCCGGTGGCATCCTCCTCGGCCGAAACCACGGTCAAGCTGGAAGCCCGGGCCGAAGTGGAGGACCCTCCACTGACCGCCTCCGGCCAGCGGGATGTGGTGGGCAACGTGGTTCACCTCCTGCCGTTGGAGATGGGGGCTGGTGACGGCCTGATGCTGGCTCAGGCCCGTTCGCGCGACAGTGCCGGCCTGATGCTGGAGCGTCGGGACCAGGACGGTCGCTGGCTGAGCGTGGGCAGCAGCTCGGGGCGCCGCGCCCTGCTGGCTCTGCCCCATGACGGCGAGGCGAAGGCCTCGTATCGGCTGAGGGTTTGGTCGCTCGATCATACCTCCGCCCCGATCACTGTCGCCATGCGGTCGGTGTCTCCCGCGACGGGATCCGAGCGATCTCTGGCCGGTGGTCTTGTCCTGGCTCGGGTGGGCGACATGGACCCACCGGTCACGGCGGCGGAAATCCGGTTGGACCGGCCGGGCCTGTTCCGGTTTGATCAGCGGTTTCCCGAGCTGAGATGGGCCTCGGCCCCCGACCGCAACACCTTGCGCGCCGGCGGTGATGTGGTGATGGCGGGGGGGCAGCGCCTGTGGCTGCTCGATGAGGGCGGCGCCAGCCGCCCGGTGACGGCGCGGAGAATCGTTCCCGATGGAGCCGCGCCGCTGACCCTGACCCTGGAAGAGGGTGATAACGCCGCCTGGCCGCTGGATGGCAAGGCGGAGGTGCCGCTGCTCATTCTGGCCCAATCGCGTGTGGGGCCGCCCGGTGTGGCGGTGGGAAAGGTGGGCGCGGCCCATGATGCCCGGACCGGCGGTTTCGCCGATGGGGCGATGGTGGCGGTTCTGGCTGATCCTGCCGCCATCAAGGAGAGCACGGTCCGTCTGTGGCGGGCGGACGCCGAGGCCACGGCGTTGCCGCTGACGCTGCGGCACGTCTCCTTCACCAACCTTTCCAAGGACCGGCTCGACTGGGGGCTGGCCGACGGGCGGCTGACCGGGGGTGCTGGGCGTGACATCTCATTGCCGGTCGGGCGCAAGCGTCTGGACCTGACCCTGCCGCCCCAGGTCGCGGCCGGGCTGATCGAGAACGGGCAGGTGGTGCGGATATTGTGGTCGGCAGAGCATGGGCAGGCCGTGACGGTGGACAGTTCGGCCGATCGCCTGATGTTGCTCAATGCCGGCGGCGAGGTCGGGTTTTACGGATTGCAGATATCCCAGGCCGGGAATGGCGAAGATCGCCTGAAGCCGGGCGGGCTGGTCAAGCGGTGGCTGCCCAATGCCGGGACGCTGCGACTGGAATTGGAGCTTCCCCCCGCCCTGCGTGGCAAGGGGGTGGTGCTGCAGGTGTCGGGGCAGGCCGAGACCGTCCGGCTGATCCAGAAGGACGGGATGGTGCGGTCCGGCACGCGGATCGCCGTCGAGGATGATGCCGTGGTGGAAGTGCGCCACCGGCCCGGATTGCTGGTCCTGTGGCTGGATGGTTCGGACGCCGAGGCGTGGCCTCGGGCCACCGGGGCCGTGGCGGCGCCAGGCGTGCCGGGAACCATCGCCTTGGCCGGAGACGAGATGTCCTGGCGCTTCGACAACACCGCTCCCGCCCTGTTGCATCTGCGCGGTACCGAGCCGGTGATGACCGGGCTGCGCCGTCCCGGCGCCGCGCCCCAAGTGGTGGCGCCGTCCCAGGGAACCGGACTGCACGTCTTCATGCCCGAGGGGGCCTCGGTTCTGGCCTTTCGCCCGCTGCACGGCGCTGCCTTGGCCGGATCGATGCGGCTGGCCCGCAGCGAGCCCCTGTCCCTTGGCGAGGGATTGGGGCCAAGGCTGCAACTGGCGCCGGGCGATGCCCGCCTGTTTTCCTTCGACCTGGCCCGGGCCGGACCGGTGGGGATCGGCATCAAGGGCTCGTCGGATTCGGCGAAGGCGCGTGTGCTGGACGGCCAGGGCGGCGTTCTGGCCGAAGGCAATGTGGTCATGAAGGACTTGCCCGCCGGCCGCTACTTCCTGCTGGTGGAGAATCGTGGCGATGCCATGCCGGTGGAGGTTCAGCCGGCGGTGGTGGGATTGGCGAGGCCCGATAGCGGCCCGCCCGAGGATGTGAAGCGGACCTATTGGTCCCTGATGGGCACCGAGGAAGAGAGCTCCAAGCCATGACCCTCATTCATCGCCGCGTCCTCGCCGCCCTGACCCTTCTGGTCGCCATCCTGGCAGAGCCGGGTTTAGCCGCCGATCAGCTTCGCCGACCCAGTGGCGCCCAGGTCGTGCCCGAGCATTTCCTGCGCAGTTGGGACCCGGTCACGCTGTTCTTCGATGCCGATACCGGCCCGGCCAAAGGCGGGGCGGAAGACAATCCACAGCGTATTGTCTCCCTGGTCCCACCCCATCCCGGCGCCTTCACCTGGATGGATGCCCGCACCTTGCAATTCCGCCCGACGGTGGCTTGGCCGCCCATGGGGCGTTTTGCCTGGACGGTGCAGGGACGCAAGACCGAACTGGTCACCCTGATGTCGGGGGCGACGGAGAGCATCCCAAAAGAGGGGGCGGTGGGGCTCGATCCCATCGAGGCCATTACCTTGTCGTTCCGCGAGCCAATCGCGCCTGAAATCCTGGCTCGGCTGGTGACCATGGAGATACTGCCCCTGCCGGGGGTCGGCGGCGAGCTTGCCCGAACCCTTGATGCCGCCGATTTCGACGTCAAGGTGGTGGAGCGGCTGCGCCCTGCCGATCCTGCCGTCTATGTGCTCAATCTGCGCCATCCCATCGGCCTGGGCTCCAAGGTGGTGGTCCATATCCGGCTGGCCCCGGATCAGATGGCGGGCCGCGAGGAGCAACGCATCGCCTTTTCGACCGCCGAACCGTTCCATGTCACCCGCTTCGGCTGCCGCGACACCGGCTATCCCTCGCTGCCCGAAGGCGTGTCCTATGCCAAGGAGCGCGCCTTGCAATGTCCCGCCGACGAACGCTCGGTGCATCTGACCTTCTCGGGCAATCTCAAACCCGTTGGCCCGATCGAAGGCCGTAATCTGGTGCGCCTCTCGCCCCAGGTGGATGATCTGCGCTTCGAGGCCGTGAATAACGCGCTGGTGGTCCGGGGACGCTTCGAGGCCGATACGCTGTACCAGGTTCGGCTGGAACCGTCGGCCCTGTCCGACGCCAAGGGACGGCCGTTGCATCTGGCGGCCGCCAACCAGCTGTACCTGTCGTTTCCCGCCAAGCCCGGATTCATCAAGTTCATGGCGGGCGAGGGAATCGCGGAACGATTCGGGCCGCAGATGGTGCCGGTGAAGACGCGCGGCGTCGAGCGGCTGGATCTGCGCATCCATCCCATCGACCCGCTGGACCGTTCGCTGTGGCCCTTCCCGCGTGAGAACCTGCTGGTCGATGAGACCCAGCGCCCACCGGCCCCGGGTGAGGAGCCCAAACCCTGGACCGCCAGCTATTCCGTATCCGAGCAGACCATCGCCGAGCATATCCGCGCCTTCGGCTCGCCCTCCATCTCGGAACTGGTGCAGATTCCGGGCGGCAAGGGCAAGGCGACCACCAGCTTCGGCCTCAATCTGCGCCCCCATCTGGAGCGCATCGCCGGGGCCGGCAAGCCGGGTCACTATCTGGTCGGTATCCGCCGTCTGGAAAGCAAGAGCAGCCGGGTGTGGATGCGCCTGCAGGTCACCGATCTCAGCCTGACCGCCGTGGACGAGGTCGATCGGGTCCGCTTTGCCGTGACCTCGCTGGCCACGGGTCAGCCGGTGGAGGGAGCCTCCATCCGCCTGGAGGGCCGGGGAATGCAGGGCAATGACCACCTGCCGGCCAGGCTGACCACCGGTCCGGACGGCAGCGTATCCTGGGAGGCGCCCGGCACCGTCAACGATTCCATCCGCCGCATCATCGTCGCCAAGGATGGCGATACCCTGGTCCTCGACCCCGCTCGTCCGCCTCGCTTCTATGCCGAGGGGGGGTGGCGCGAATCCTCGTATTACGAAAACTGGCTGGGCTGGACGACGCAGGCGCTGGCGGATCGCAAGGACCCGCCCAGGGATTTGTGCCATATTTTCACCGAACGGCCGATCTATCGCCCCGACGAGGCGGTCCACATCAAGGGGTATGTGCGCAAGAGCCAGGACGGCAAATTGGACCTGTCGGCCAAGCCCGGCACTCTGGTCGTGCGCGCCCCGGACGGGGCCGAATGGCGCTATCCGCTGGATATCAACGAATTCGGCAGTTTCTACCACAAATTCGATGCCAAGACGGCCGCCACCGGCATCTACAAGGTCCGCGTGGACTATAAGGGGGCCTCGGTATCCCATGATGAGTCCGAGGACGATGATGCGGTCGCCGAGTCGGGTGGCAGTACCTGCCATGTGGCCAAGTTCAAGAAGGAGGCCTATCGGCTGCCGCGCTTCGAGGTGCAATTGCACGCGCCCCTGTCCGTCGGCCTCGACGCGCCGTTCCCCGTCGGCCTGACCAGCGAGTATTATGCCGGTGGCGTGGTGGCCGAAAGGCCGCTGCGCTGGCGGGTGACCCAGGTGCCCTTCGCCTGGACGCCCAAGGCGCGGCCGGGTTTCCTGTTCTCGGCCGACCAGCGCTTTTCCGGCAATCAGCCCTTCCGCTCCAGCCCCGTCCTCGAGCGCGACGGCAAGACCGACCCCCAGGGCGCCGCCCGTCTGACCCTTGATCCCACCATCGAGGCCACCGCCCAGCCCAGGAAGTACATCATCGAGGCCACCGTGGTGGGCGACGACGACCAGAGCGTCACCAATACCCAGGAGGTGCTGGCCCTGCCGCCCTTCGTTCTGGGATTGAAGCTGCCGCGCTTCATCGAGAAGACCGATCGGCTCGAGCCCCTGGTGGTGGTCGAGGACGGCCAGGGCAAGCCCATCACCGGCCAGAAGGTCACGGTTCGGCTGCTGAAGCGGCAGTGGAATTCCATTCTCCAGGCCACCGACTTCACGCAGGGATCGGCCAAATACGTAACCGAGGTGGTCGAGGACAAGGTGGCGGAAACCACCGTGAACAGCGTCGCCGAGCCGTTCAAGGTTCCCTTTCCCATCAATGGGGCCGGGGTCTATGTGGTCGAGGTGGAATCCCAGGACAAGCTGGGGCGCCTGCAGACGGTCAAGGTGGACATGTTCGCCGGCGGCGAGCGCCCGGCCACCTGGTCGCGTCCACCGGCCGAGGTGTTCTCGGCATCGTCCGACAAGACCGCCTATGCGCCGGGCGAAACCGCCAAGCTGGTGCTGCAAAGCCCCTTCCAGAACGGCCAGGCCCTGGCGGTGATCGAGGAGCCCGACGGCCACAATCGCTATGAATGGGTGACGGTCAAGAATGGCTACGGCACCCTGTTGCTGCCCATCAAGCCGGAATACATGCCGCGGCTGCCGGTGCATTTCGTGCTGATGCGCGGGCGCCTGAAGGGCGACGACGATCAGGTCGGACACCATGCCGATTTGCGCAAGCCGGCAACGGTGGCGGCCACCCAATGGGTCACGGTCACGCCCGTCAAGAATCTCGTCAAGGTGGAGATTTCCGCGCCCCGCAAGGCCCAGCCCGGCCAGGACGTGGATTTGACGGTGAAGCTGGCCGACGATTTGGGCCAGCCCCTGGCCGGCGAGGTCACCTTGTGGATGGTCGATCAGGCGGTGCTGGCCCTGGCCAAGGAGGCCAGGCTCGACCCGCTGCCCCAGTTCATCGTCCCGCGCGACAGCAAGACCAGATTGCGCGATACCCGCAATTCGGTGTTCGGCCTGCTGCCCTTGCAGGAAGAGCCGGGCGGCGACGAGGGTGACGACGGCTCGCCCCTGCTGCGCGCCACCGTGCGCAAGAACTTCACGCCGGTTCCCTATTACGAGCCGTCCCTCAAGGTGGGACCCAGTGGCACCGTGACCGTCACCGTGCGCCTGCCCGATTCGCTCACCAACTTCAAGCTGCGGGCCAAGGCGGTGAGCGGCACCTCCCGGTTCGGCTTCGGCACCGGCGACATGCAGGTCCGCCTGCCGGTTCTGGTGCAGCCGGCGCTGCCGCGCTTCGTGCGGCCCGGCGACAGCTTCCAGTTATCGGCAATCGGCCGGGTGGTGGACGGGGGCGGCGGCCCCGGGCGGGCCAAGGTCAAGCTGGCGGGGCTTGACCTGTCCGGCTCGGACGAACGCGGCTTCGAGTGGCAGCCCAATGTATCCCAGCGCCTGGACTTTCCGGTGACGGTTCCGGTGGGAGCCGGCGGCAGCGTGGACGTGACCATGGGCGTGGACCGCGCCTCCGATGGCGCCAAGGATGCTTTCCAGGTCAGCCTGCCGGTCTTGCCCGACCGTGAAAGAGTGGCGGAACGCACCATCGCCGTACTTGGCGGCGAGGCGGCGGTGGTGGTGCCGGCGCTGACCGAGGCGGCGAGGCCGGGAACGCTGGAACGCGACGTGGTGGTGGCCGGTAAGGAAATGGTGGCGCTGGCCGGTGGTCTGGACTATCTGCGCCTCTATCCCTTCGGCTGCACCGAACAGCGGCTCAGTCTGGCCCGCGCCAGCATCGGGTCACGCCAGTTCGGCGGCGCGCTGCTGGGGCCCGATGGCTCGGAGGAGCGGATCACCGCCACCGTACGAGCGACCCAGGAATGGGTTGCCCAATCCGTGGCCGAGAACGGCCTGGTGTCCTATTGGCCGGGCGGGCGCGGTTATGTGGCGGTCACCGCCTGGGCGGTACAGTTCATGACCGAGGCCAAGGCGGCGGGATTGTCGGTGGATCAACCCTTGCTCGACAAGTTGACGGTGGCGCTGAAGCAGTCGCTACGCTCCGATTATCGCGATTTCGTCGATGGACAGTCCTGGTCGGAGCGCTCCTGGGCTCTGGCGGCCCTGACCGGAGCGGGGCAGGGGGATAGCACCTATGCCGCCGAACTGGCCCGCAAGGCTCCCGATCTGCGCGCCGAGGCCCTGGCCCAGGTGGCGTGGGCCCTGGCCAAGTCGCCCGCCACTCCGGCCACGACCCTGGGCGAGATGCAAAAGCGCCTGTGGTCCAATGTGGTGATCAAGCTGGACAAGGGCCGGGATATGTATGGCGGCTTGCAGGAGGCGGGAGGCCTGAGTCCGCTGATTTTGCCGTCGGAAACCCGGACCCTGGCTCAGATATTGCGGGCGTCCATCGCCGCGCAACCCGCCGAGCCGCGCAACCGCATGCTGGCCGATGCCCTGCTGTCCCTGGGCAAGGGCGACGGCTGGGGCAGCACCAATGCCAATGCCGAAGCCCTGCTGGCCCTGGCCGACTGGATCAAGGCGGAGGGAAAAAGAGGAGGCGACCGGATAGCCACTATCGCCATCGGAGCTGAACGGCGGCAGCTGACCCTGTCCGATACGGTTCCGGCGGTGCGCCAGAGCCTGCCGGCGGGCGAGGCGGCCATCAGCCTGGCGGCACCATCCCCGGACCCCCTGGCGGTCTGGGTGCGGACCAGCTATCTCCCCGAGGCCGACGGCAGCGCCCAGGCCGCCGTCGCCCATGGTTTCGCCGTGGATCGTGAAGTGTGGAAAGTGTCGCCCGACGGCGGGCTGGCCCGACGGATCTCCCTCGACAGCCCCTCCACCATCCTCTCCCTGGAGGTGGGAGAGTTGATCGAGGATCACGTCACCGTGGTCAATTCCGCCGATCGGGTCCATATCGCCGTGGCGCTTCCCCTGGCCGCCGGCATGGAGCCTCTCAATCCCACGCTGGCGACCGCCCCGCCAGAGGCCAAGCCGTCGGAGGCGGTGACCCGGCCGCCGTCCTACATGGCTTTCCTGGACGACAAGATCAGCTATTTCTATGACGAGTTGCCCAAGGGAACCTACCACTTCCGCCTGCGCAGCCGTGCTGCCGTGCCCGGCCGCTTCATCCAGCCGGCGGCGGCGGCGCGCGCCATGTACGACGACACGGTCAACGGCAATGGCAACGGAGCGCTGGTGGTGATCGCCCGGCCATGACCAGGGGCCGCCGCCTCGTCCTGGGACACGCGACCGGGCTGGTTCTGGCCCTGGCCCTGGCCCTGGCGGTTCTGTGGCCGCGGGCCGACCTCAAATCGCCGGCCATGACCCGTATCCTGCTGGATCGTCACGGCGCTTTTCTGGCTCAGTCGGGTGGCCGCGACGGGACCGGGTATGGCTATTGGCCGGTGGAGCGCATTCCAGAGAGGGTGGCGGCGGCCATCATCGCCATCGAGGACCATCGTTTCGCTACGCACCCGGGGGTGGACCCCATCGCCCTGGTCCGGGCCGCGGCCGAGCGTCTGAGGGGGGTGGGCCGATCGGGGGCGTCGACCATCGCCATGCAGGTGGCGCGCATGCAGGCGCCGGGACCGCGCACCCTGCCGCGCAAGGTGCTGGAGGCGGCCACCGCCGTGGTCATGGTGGCTCGTCACGGACATGACGAGGTCTTGCGGCAATATTTGCGGCTGGTGCCCTTCGGCAACGGCAGTCACGGCATCGCCCATGCCGCCCGCTGGTATCTGGACAAGCCGGTGGACGACCTGTCCTGGGCCGAGATCGCCTTCCTGTCGGCCATCCCCCAGGCCCCCGGGCGGATGAATCCCTTCACTCCCGAGGGCAAGTCACGGGCGGTGCGGCGCGGCCACCGGATTCTGGCCCATCTGCACCGGGCCGGCTTGATGGAGGCGGAGGAATTCGCCTTGGCCGAGAGCCAGATCGAGCATCTGGTCATTCCCCGCCGTGGCCGTCGCCCGGCCGAGATGATTCATCCCGTGCTGCGGTTGCAGCGCGCCCTGGCCACCGCCCAAGCCCCGGTGCCGCCCCTGGTGTTCACCACCCTGGATCTGGCCACCCAGCGCCGGGTGCGTGAGGCCGCCGAGCGTGTCATGCCCGACTGGCGGGCCAGGGGGGCCGAGCAGGTGGCGGTGGTGGTGGTCGATCGCGCCAGCCGCGAGGTTCTCGCCTGGCTGGGCTCGGATGCGTATTTTTCCCCTCAGGGCGGCGCCATCGATTTCACCGCCGTCAGCCGCTCGCCGGGCAGCACGTTGAAGCCGTTCCTCTACGCCCTGGCGCTTGATCGGAAGCGGATCGCCGCCAACACCATTTTGGCCGATCTGCCCGAGACCCAGTGGGGCATCGATAATTCCGACCACGATTATCTCGGTCCCATGCTGCCCCGCCAGGCCCTGGCCAATTCGCGCAACGTGCCGGCGGTATCGGTGCTACGTCAGGTGGGGCTGGACGAGACCTATCTGTTTCTCTCCTCATTGGGGCTGCACGACAATGCCCAGGCTGCGTCGCGGTTCGGGCTGGTGCTGGCGGTCGGTGCCATGCCCACCACCCTGGAACGTCTGGTCCGAGCCTATGGCGCCATCGCCGATGACGGAAGGCTGATGGATCTGTCGTGGTGGCGCGGCCAGGAGATTTCTCCGCCGGGCCAGGTGCTGGCGGCGGCGACGGCGCGGCAGATTACCCAGTTCCTGTCCGATCCGGCGGCACGGCTACCGACCTTTCCCCGGTTGGGTGCCAGCGAGGCCGGAATTCCCATCGCCATCAAGACGGGGACATCCCAGGGCTACCGCGATGCCTGGGCCGTGGCCTGGACCGCCGAAACCATGGTGGGCGTATGGACCGGGCGGGCGCGAGGCACCACGATGCAGGCCATGACTGGCGCCCAGTCCTCGGCGCGACTGGCCCAGGATATTCTCCTCGGCATGAGGGAGGGGCGGCCCGAGACCATGGCCGCGCGGGCTTTCCCGCCCCCAGCCAATTA
This sequence comes from Paramagnetospirillum sp., assembly GCF_058402745.1. Taxonomy (NCBI): domain Bacteria; kingdom Pseudomonadati; phylum Pseudomonadota; class Alphaproteobacteria; order Rhodospirillales; family Magnetospirillaceae; genus Paramagnetospirillum; species Paramagnetospirillum sp. Next base: position 237,489 of record NZ_JBZVFI010000019.1, on the reverse strand, counting down.
CCGTCCGGTGGAGTTGTGTGCCCGGACCGGGCTGCGCTCGGCGGGGCGGTGTGCCCAGACTCTGGTGGAGTGGTTCGCCGACGGCCATCCCCCCGAGGAGGATGACGTCTTCCAGCTCCTGAAGGTGGACTTACGCAACGGCCTGCTGGCGGCGCCATGGACGCCCGGGGAGTACGTGGCGGAACGCACCTTTGCCGCCTTCCCGCCCGAGCACGCCGCCTGGGGCAACGCCAATGCGCTGCCTTCCCCGCCAACGGAGATCAGCCCCCTGGACCGGCCCCGGATCCATACACCGACGGTCGCGCGGCCGGGAATTGCTGGGGCGTCTCATGCCGGTGCAAGCCTGCGGGTCATCGCGCCACGCGACGGCTTGCGCATGGCGCGTAATCCCGAAACGCCACCCGAGGCCGATATGCTCAATCTCCGCGCCACGGTCGGACGCGGCGTCACCACGGTGGTGTGGCTAGTGGACGGCAAGCCTTGGCGGGAGGCGGGGGCTCATGATCCGGTTCACTGGCCGCTCAGCGCCGGCACCCATGTTTTTCAGGTAGCAACCCGTGATGGCACCCAGACCTCGGCCCCAGTGACTATTTCGGTGGAATAGGGACTTGAGCAGGCAAGGCCTGAATAGGTGCGGTCCGACGACATGCAATGGGCGAGGGGGGGAGCGCTTCGGCGAGGCTCCGAGCCCCGCATGCCCGCGATCCCGCCTCTTATCGCTCCACCTTGCCTGAGGCCGCTTGCAATGGCCGCGTGATGTCGCATCGCCGTCTGGCAGGGCCACAGATTTGGGGAAAACGTCCCTACGACCTGACGCCTTATCGGTTGCTGTCGCGGGACGGCAGTATCGAGGAAGTACCCTACCCCTATGTGATCCGGGAGTATGGGATCAAGGGATTCCATGAACTGATCCCTACAAGGGTCGGCATCGTCATAGAGGCGACCGATCCGGGCAAGGGCCGTACCGGCCTGTTTCTGCTGAACGGCGACCGTCTCCAGCGGTTCTGGCCACGGCCGGAACGATTCGAATTCCTGCGGACCAAGGAGCAGGTGGGTGGTCTGATCCTGTCGCCGGACGGCTGCAAGATCGCCTTTCGCCGCTACGCCAACTGGCTTCCCGACACCAAGAAGCCGGTGACCATCATCAATTTGTGCAAGGGAGCCTGACATGGCCGAGGTCCTGAACGAAGCAACAATCCGTGCGGCATGGACCGCTATGGACCAGACCTACGGCCACACCCAGCCGGGGTATGCCCTGCAGCCCATCGACAACGGTGGACAGGGACGGGCACAGCCTTGGGCGACCCCGCCGGGATGGGCCATCACGGCGTCGCTGGAGGAGGCTGCGGCCGGTGGCAAGTTCGTGGTCTACAAGAACGCTGCCACTAACCAGGTGATGCTGGTGGCTATGGGCACCAACGGCATTTCCGATGTGAAGGGCTGGCAAAGCAATGTGGAGAGTTTCGGCCTGTCGCAATGGCATTCGGCGGCGGTGGATAACCAGGGACGGACCATCAAGGACCGGGTCTATCAGGCACTGAACGACGCGTTGGCGGGCGGCGCGTCTCTGGTGGTGGCGGGCGACAGCAAGGGTGGCGCCCAGGGGCAGTTCATCGTTCACGACATCATTCAGGATCGCACCAATTTTGGAGACAAATATGCGGACCTGAAAAACCTCGCTACCAACCAGATGGGCATGGTGCTGCGGGTGGCGCCGGGCGCCGAAAGTGCCATCAAGACCTACGATCCCACCTATGATCCCAGTTCACCGCTGTATTCCGGGATCGCCGTGGACATCACCGCGACCAGAACAACTGACGGCAGTTCCACCGAAGCGGTGAGCCAGACCGGCGGTCGTTATCTCGGCGGGGCCAGTTCGATCTTCTACCTCCCGGTCGATTTCAATTCGACGGGAAGAACCGACAATGTCTTTACCTACCTGCATCGCCTGGTCGAGAGCGGCTGGGACGGGATGGCCAGCCTGAATGGCGATTTCAACGCCCGGACTCTTGCTCCACGCGTCACCATGAACATCGACCAACTGGCCTTGTACGGCAGCATGTTCACCAGGGGGCTGGACGAACCTGTCAATGACATCGAGGCAGGGGCCAGATTCTTCACCGCACTCGCCTGTGGTTACACCATGGCTCCCGGAGTTGCCCTCAACCAGCTGGTGGGCGGCGATTTCAGCCCCACGACCGTGGAGGCGATTTCCATGGTTCTCGCTGCCCCAGGGGGATGGGGTCTGTGTAAGCTTGGCGTCGCCGTTTCCAGTGGCGCTCGTTATCTGGGGCCAAGCCAGGGCGGCCTGTTCGATAGTGCCTATGGTTTGGGCGTCGCGGTCGCCACCACCAAGGCGCCCACGGATATTCCGTCCGGCATGCTTCGCCTGTTTGGGATGACCCAGAGTGGTGGGAAGTACGTCATCGATTTCAATGAGATGACAGGAATCGGAAAGATCTACTGCACGGATGAACAAGGACGAGTTGAGGGAAATTTCGGCGCAGGTAGCGTTGACTACAAGCTGTTTAACCAGTTTACCGGGCAAGAGCTTACGGGGGGAACTTATTCCTGTCGGGCTGACGGCTTTCAATGGTCCACCACCACGTCGCAAGGAACGGAAAGCGGTGCAGGTGTGCCTATGGCGGCGATTACGCCCCCTCCCGAGATTGGTCCCTCCGACCCGCTCCGGGCTCCGTCCACGTCCTTCCTTGAAATCGGTTCGGATCACACCGTCTCCCTCAAGGCGGGCGGCACGCTGTCGGACATCGTCGCCATGGAGAACGCCAACGGCAATCCGATCACGGTGGAAGATCTGCGGCGGGTCAATGGCCTGACACCGGAGATGGACACCAAACTGCGGGTGGGGCAGCAGTTGCTCGTTCCGACCCGGACCGGAAACCAACTGACCGCACAACTGGGCAACGACAGCATCACCTTTGATCTGTCGCGCAATGCCCTCGAGACTCATTTCGAGGACGGTACCGGCGCAGCCTACGATTCCGATGGCCAGCAGACCGCGACCATCGCCTACAGCGACGTCGGCACGCTCTACACCTACCTCAACACCGACGGGACGCCGACCGGGACCAAGGAGTTCGTCAATCCCGACAACTCGCGCGAGGTGAGCTACGCCGACCGCACCGGTGCAACGTATGATTCCTCGGGCACCAAGACCGCCACCATCGCCTATGGCCGGACCACAGCCGATGGCTCGGTGGGCACCATCTATACCCAGCTCAATCCGGCGACCGGGGCGCCGACCGGCGGCACGGTGATCGTCTTCGCCGAGGGTGAGCGCCAGGTGATGAACGGCGACGGTACGGGGGTGATCTACAGCGCCAGGGGCAACAAGGCGTCGGAGGTGGAGATCGTCAACGGCGTCGAGACCCGCTTTTGGCTCGGCGCCGATGGCAAGCGTACCGGCGAGAAGACCAGCTATCATCCCAATGGGTTGGTGACTGGCACCAGGCGTGACGGCGATGGGGAGTTTACATTTACCCGCATCAACGGCGGCGAAGTTCGGGAGTACAAGGACGGGCGTTCCGTCTACGTCCCGCCGGGAGGAGTGCCACAGCCAATCAACCAGGACACCCCTTTCGGCGGCGATCAGGCCCCTCTGCCGGATCCCGACCCGGATGATGAGGATGAGCCGGATAACGAGGACGACAGCGGCGGCAATGGGACTGGCGGGGAGACTGGAACCGGCGGCGACGTGTTCGGCGGCGGCAGCGGCGGTGATTTCCTCGGCTTTGGCGGCGACCATCCCGATCCAACCCCGGTGGAGCCGGGTGGCGACCCTTCATACGATCCGCCCGATATCGGGCCGGGCTGGACCAATGCCGAGGGCGACCCCGTCACCATCACCATCGGTTCGGGGAACATTCCCCAGATCGATGTGAATGACCTGTTCAAGGCCTTCGAGGAGGAGACCTATACCGCTCCCGCCCATGCTCCCAAGTGCTTCGCCGCCGCCACGCCTGTGTTGATGGCCGATGGCTCGCACAAGCCCATCGCCACTGTTGTCATTGGCGATATGGTGATGGCCTTCGACGGCTCGGGGGCGCTGGAGCCGCGTGCCGTGACCCGGACCTTCACCCATGACGGCGTGGAGGTGGAAGACTTCCTGACCGAGGACGGCACGGCCTTCACCGCCAGTGCGGGACACCGGGTCTTGAGCGCCGGGGGTGGGTTCAAATCGCTGTCCCAGCTTGCCCCCGGCGAGGCGGTGCTGGCAGCCGATGGCCGCCCGGTGCGTCTGGCGTCGGGAACGGGCGGCTTTCGGCGTATCCGCGTCCACAACCTTACCGTGGATGGACTGCATACTTATGTCGCATCAGGGCTGCGCGTTCATAATACAAAGCCAATCGTCGTAGATCTTTCAGGTGACAATCGCATCGAGTTGGTGGGGCTGGATGAGTCCGGCGTGCTGTTCGACATGGACGGCGACGGCTTCAGGGAGAATACCGCCTGGGCCGGACCCAATGACGACCTGCTGGCCATCGACCAGGGCGGTGACGGCAAGATCACCCAGGCCGACGAGATCGTCTTCGCCCGCTATGCCGGACAGGCCGGGGCTACCGATCTGGAGGGCCTGCGTGCCGGCTTCGACGGCAATCATGATGGCGTTCTCGATGCCCAGGATAGCGGCTTCGGCCTGTTCGGGGTGTGGCAGGACGTCAACCAGAACGGCCGTACCGATGCGGGAGAATTCAAGACCCTGGCCGAACTGGGAATCCTGTCCATCGGCCTTCTGGGAAACAATGGCGGCGGCACCGACGGCAGCGGCAACACTATTCTCGCCACCACCCGTCTCACCAAGGCAGACGGCGGCACCCTGCTGGCGGGTGATGTGGATCTGGCGGTGGCGGAGCCCGGCTGGGCGGAGACTGAGCGCCGGCCCAACATCTCCCTCCTGCGCGACGAGCAGGGCCATACCGGGGCCGCATTGGTCGAAGGCACCGCCATGCGCCTGCTCGATGCCGGGGAGCTGGGGGCCTCGGCGGGCTTCGGCACGTCCAAGGACGATCTGCTGCTGACCACCGGTAGCGGCGCGGTGACCCTGGCGGGCGGAGCCGGCAACGATCTGCTGATCGGCGGCGGCGGCAATGACGTGCTGAAGGGCGGCCAGGGCGCGGATCGTATCCTGGGCGGCGGTGGGAATGACACCCTCTTTGCCGATGCCGCCGATACCAGCATCGACGGCGGTACGGGGCGCGACACCCTGGTGGTGGCCACCGGCGAAGGCATGAGTCTCGATCTGGGTGCGGCCCGGATCGAGGTGGCCCGGGGCAATGACGGTGCCGACCACCTTTTCACCGGCAGGACCGGCTCGGTCACCATCAGCGGCGGCGGCGGCAATGACCTGATCGAGGGCGGAGCCGGCAATGATGACCTGTCCGGCGGGGCCGGCAGCGACACCCTGAAGGCGGGGGCGGGTAACGACACCCTGCGTATCGACGCCGCCGACCGTCAGGAGAATGTGGACGGCGGCGCCGGCAACGACCTTGTCATCGTGGAAGGGACAGGCGGAATCCGTCTCGACCTCGGCGCCTCCCATGTGGAGATGGCCCTGGGGGGCATTGGCGACGATAGCTTCTCCACCTCCGGCAGCGGCGCGGTGACCATCAACGCCGGAGCCGGCAACGACACCCTGTTGGGCGGCGGCGGGGCAGATACCCTCCTGGGGGGTGACGGCAACGACACCGTGGATGGCGGTGCGGGGACTGATCGGCTGGACGGCGGAACCGGTGGCGACTGGCTCAAGGGCGGCGCCGGCAACGATCAACTGATCGGCGGAGCGGGACGCGATACTCTGTCGGGTGGCAGTGGCGACGACGTACTGGTGGTGGATGCCGACGATGCCCTGGCCGCCCTCGACGGCGGCGATGGGGCGGACACGGTGCGGGTCGTCGATACTCGGGGCGTTTCCATGGACCTTGGGCTCGCCCATGTGGAGTTCGCTGTCGGCGGCTCTGGCGCCGATCAGATCACCACCAGCGGCGTCGGCTCGGTCGCCGTGGATGGCGGGGCCGGCAATGACCTGCTGTCGGGCGGCATCGGGGCGGACACCCTGTCGGGTGACCATGACCACCGAGGTGGAGAAGCTCCAGTTCTCCGACCAGCTTCTTGATATCGCCAGCGGCAGTACGCAGCCGGTGGCGACCGATGACCGCATGCGCGCCTACCGCGAGACGCCGTTCACGGTCGCGGCCAAAAACTTGACGATCAACGATTGGGATCTGGACGGGCAATCCATCTTCGTCAAGGCGGTGGACCGCGCCATCGGCGGCAAGGTGGCTTTCGACTATTACGGCCAGAAAGTCACCTTCACTCCCGATGTGGGCTTCGTCGGCATTGCGTCGTTCGATTACACAATCATCGACAGCAGCGGCAAGGCCTCGACCGCCACCGCCCGTATCGAGGTCGATCCCTACAAACCCCACGATCTGCCCACGGACCCGTTGTTTCCGTCGCAATTCAATCTGTTCAACACCGGCCAGCAGGGCGCCATGCCGGGCATGGATCTGAATGTGACGCCAGTATGGGATGATTACATCGGTGGCCATGTGATCATCAGCAATATCGAGGGGCAGCTCGAATATACCAACCCCGACATCGCACCCAATTACGACACGACACGCGACTGGGACTTCTTGGAAGGGGATTCGGATCCCAATATTCGCCTGCCTACGTCTGCAGGTCACTCAACCTGCACGACATCATTCATGGTGGCGGCAAGAAATGGGTGGGGAGCGGTTGGTGTTGCATATGGGGCGAAGGTGTTCGTGTCGGCCAACGGCAAAGATGGCTGGTCCCGACCTGACCTAACGCCTCGGAGTTTGGATTATGCATGGCAGGCTGGGGCTGATGTCATCAACTTCATCGGCACGTATGCCGTGCAGGAGGGGTTTCCTAGTCGAGTGAACAAGTCCGCCATCCTCTCTGCGCTGGCTAATGCCGTTACTTATGGCCGTGGCGGCCTCGGCACGCCAGTTGCCGAAACTGGCGGAAACGAGGGAGCACAGGGTTACGACACCAACTACTCGGCGGAAACCTCCAATCGTTACGTCGCCAACATCGCCGCATTGGCACCGGATGGAGATGCTGCCTTCTGGAGTGAACGCGACCAATATTGGACGACGCCGGGCGATAACGTCCTGGTCAGCACTCCCGGCCAGTCCGGCATCATTACCGACGTGAGCGGCGTTAACGGCTACGCTTCGGGCGATAGCTACCCTGGACGGCGGAGCCGGCAATGACGCGCTGAACGGTGGTGCGGGTGCCGACATCCTGCGAGGGGGGGACGGCGACGATCTGATCATCGCTGATGGCGGGGGAGACACGATCGACGGTGGGGCGGGAATCGATACGGTCACCTATGCCGCCTCCACGGCTGGGGTAACCATCGGCCTGGGCGGGGGCGCCGGGGGAGACAATCTGGTCAATGTGGAGCGGCTGATCGGCTCCGCGTTCGACGACACCCTCACCGGCTCGACCGGCAACGATACCTTCGAAGGAGGAACCGGCAACGACCTGATTACCGGTGGCGCCGGTACGGACCTCGCCGTTTTGGCGGGCAACAGCCGGGATTGGCGAATTTCCTCGATCGGCGACGGCTATCTGGTCTCGCGCCTGAACGGGAGCGAGGTCGATCAGGTTTCTGGGATCGAGACCCTGGCCTTCGATGACGGCACCGTCGATCTGACCGGCGGCGTTATCGCCGTCGGAGATTCTGCGGCGACAACCGAGGAGCAGAGTGTTGAGATCTCTGTCGCCGATCTGCTGGGCAACGACTACGATCTGGCCGGGCAGACCATTTCCTTCTCCTCCCTCGGTCAGGCAGGGCATGGCAGCCTGAGCCTGTCGGGTGGAACCATCACCTATACCCCGGTGACGGATTTCTCGGGGACCGATCGCTTCACCTACACGGTCACCAACACCTACGGCAAGCAAGGGGTCGGAACCGTGTCGGTGGCGGTGGCCGACGTCAACGATGCTCCCACGGTGAATGCGGATCAGTTCATCATAGATGAAGATACTGCTATTTCGCTGTCAAGCGGTGATTTAACTCGGAACGATGTTGATATAGATGGAGATAATCTTATTGGTTCTTCGACGCCTCAAATGGATTTGAAGAGATCCCCGAGTGGGGCGGCGATCAGGTAGATCATGGTCGCGAAGGTTGTGGTATTGCGGTAGCCCCTGGCGCGAGCGCGTGCCGCCTGGAAGAGGCCGTTGAAGCCCTCCAGTCGGGCGTTGCTGTGGGTTGATGTCCAGCGTTCGAGGATGCGTTGGCGGTGGTGCTCGACGGTTCCCAACGCCTTGCGGACGGGATCGAGGATGGTGTTGTCGCCGATCACCTCGAGTGCATGGCGCAGAAAGTTGGTGATCCGCCAGCGGGCAGCCTGGACGGTGTCGGCCTTGCGCACCCAGCGGAGTTTCTCCTTGAGCCGCCATGCGATGGCGGTCAACAGGTCGGAGGCTTCCAGTTCGGCCAGAGCCTCTGCCTGTGCCTCGGTCATCTTGCCGTCGGCCTTCTTCAGGATGGCCCAGCGCAGCGCCTTGGGCAGCTTGTTGCTCCTGGCTTCGGCGCGTCGGACCTCGTCGAGGGCCTTGGTGAACAACTGGACCACATGGAACCAGTCCACGGTGACGGCGGCGTTGGGGAAGGTTTCCCCGATGGCGGCGATGAAGGCGGGGCTCATGTCGCAGACCACCTCGACGACGCGGCCCGGCTGGCCGCCATGGTCCATCATGAACGCCTTGAACCGGGTGACGGTCTCCTTGCCCCGGCCGGGGGTGACGAAGACCACCGGCTTGTCCTTGCGGTCGAGATCGATGAACACGGTGACATAGGTATGGCCGCGCTTGGCGGCGGTTTCATCAAGGCCGACGGCGGCGAGCTTGGACAGGTCGAGGCGCTCCACCGCCTTGCGGACATAATGATGAACGATCCGCCATAGACGGTTGTCAGTGACCTCGATGATGCGAGCCGCCGCCAGCACCGGCATCTCGCGGACCAGAACCAGCGCCACCTGCTCGAACAGCAGAGTGAACTGACTGCCTTCTCTCGCCCACGGCACGCCGATCCGAAGCACACCATGCTCCGGACAGTCGGTGCGCGGCACCTTGGCGGTGATGTGGCAATGGTGCTGGAAGAAGTTGAGGTGCCGCCAGGTGAACTCCGCGAAGTCGTGCGCCTTGCAGGCTCGGCCACACTGGGGACAGGCAAACATGGTGCCGCGATCGACCGCAATCTCCAGGTGCAGCACGTGCGGATGAACCGTCGTGTCCAGTCGCTGCTCGACCAGTTTCCACGGCGGGGAAACGCCCAGCCCCAAAGCCATGATCGTATTGGCGTCCACGTCGATCTCCTCTCCTCCCAGACCACCGCAGAGTGCCATCGTGCTCACGCCGGTCAAGGACGCGTCCCACGCCGCTGACGCGGTGGCCTGCGGCCATCCCTGACCACCGCTCCGCTCGATGGCCTGCCAGACGGCAGGTCGGGACGAGGGGATGGTCAGCGGATTAATCGAACAAGGGGATATTCAGCTACAGGTAGGCAGGGCGCTCACGCCGGAACCGGCGCAATTCCACTTCCAACGTCGAAGAGGCATCTTATTGTCTCCTCTGTAAGCTCAGTTACTGGCGGACGTGTTATTTTTGGTGTGAATGGTAATCTTGTTTTTGATCCATATAGAGACTACAGCGGGGTGGGTGGTTTTGATTATACTGTTTCAGACGGACGAGGCGGCACTGCCACCGGACATGCCGGCATAAACATCAAGCCCGTTGACGATGCCCCCCGCCTGCGCAACGATTATATTGTTTGCATGGAAGACAATTTGGCTTATTTCTCCGGTGATAGTCTACTTCTTAATGATGCCGACCCGGAAGGTGGGGTGTTATCCGTAGTTGGATTTGGTGAGGATGGCAGCCTTTATGATAAAGTTGATGGAGGGATTGTTGCTGGAATAGGGGAGAATTCATTTGTATTCATTCCGGATGTAGATTTCTCTGGAATCACGTCATTCAGGTATTTTGCGGAAGATGCTGGCGGCAATCTAAGCTCCTCATCCGTCAGTGTAAATGTTGTGGGGACGCCTGATAGACCTAGGGCCAATTCCGACCGTCTGGTCGGGCGAGAGGATACAGCAGTCACCTTCACCACGGCAGATCTGGTCGGGAACGATACCGACGCCGATGGAGACCCTCTTGCCATCAACAAGGTGAGCGGAGCGGTCGGTGGCAAGGCCGAACTGGTGGCGGGAGGCGTGCGCTTCACGCCGGATGCCGATTTCAATGGTCAGGCCCGCTTCAGCTATCAGGTTCGCGATCCTTCCGGCCTGACGTCATGGGCGACGGCAACAGTGGATGTCGCGCCGGTGAACGATGCGCCGGTTTCGGTGGCGGATGCCTTCACCACGAACGAGGACACGCCGATCCGCCTGTCGGCGGCGTCACTGCTGACCAATGACCGTGATCTGGAGGGTGACCGGCTGTCGCTCACCGGCGTGTCCGGTGCCGTCGGCGGTACGGTCGCATTGCTGCCCTCCGGAGAGATCGAGTTTACCCCAAATGCCGATTACAACGGCCCGGTATCGTTCACTTACACTCTATCCGATGGCAACGGCGGGACCGCGACCGGGCAGGTTACCGGCACGGTGACTCCGGTCAACGATGGTCCCCGTCCGGTAGCCGACAGTGCGGCGACCCTGACCGGTTTCCCGGTCACGGTGTCCCCGGCCTCGCTGGTGGCCAACGATCAGGATCCGGAAGGCGATACCCTTCACTTCGTCAGGCTGGGGGCGACGGTCGGCGGCAGCGCCGTGTTGACCGCGGATGGGCAGATCCTGATCACTCCGGCCATCGCCGAGGGCCAGATGACCGTCGCCTATGTGGTGGCCGATTCCCTTGGTGCCGAGGCGGCAGCCTCGCTCACTGTGCTGGTCCGCTCCACCAACCTGGAGCCGGTGGCCCTGGCCGATGGCGTTCAGACCGACGAAGACCGGACCTTGGTGGTGTCGGCGCAGCAGCTGTTGGGCAACGATTTCGACCCCGAGAATGACCGGCTGAACCTTACCGGGGTTGGCGACGCGGTCGGGGGCTCCGTCCATTTGCGGGCCGATGGTCAGGTGGAGTTCGTACCCCTTGCCGATTTCAACGGCGAGGCCGGGTTCAGCTATACCCTGGCCGATGAGTTCGGTGCCACGACGCTGGGAAGTGTTCGGGTGGTGGTGGCGCCGGTCAACGATGCTCCGCGACCAGTCTCCGATCAAATCTCAGCCTTGGAAGACTCCCCGTTCACGCTGTCGGCTGTTGATCTGCTGGCTAATGACGGGGACGTGGAAGGGCAGACTCTGGGTCTCCAATCTGTCGGCAACGCTCATGGCGTCAGCGTCGAACTCGGTGCCGATGGCCAGTTGACCATCCGGCCCGACCAGGACTTCAACGGCATTGCCGGCTTTGACTACACCGTCGTCGATACCGATGGAGCCGTTTCCACCGCACACGTCACCGTGGATATCAGCCCAGTTGAGGATGTGCCGATGGCCGCGGCCGACAGTCTGCGGACCAACGAGGACACCGTTCTCCTTATCCCGGTTGCCGCCTTGCTGGCCAATGACCGTGACCCCGATGGCGATGTGCTGACCGTTTCCGGTCTGGGAACGGCCCAAGGCGGGACCGTCAGCCTGTCGGGGGGACAAGTCACCTTCACCCCGGATGCTGATTACGCTGGTCCGGCCGGGTTCAGCTATACCGTCACCGATGGTCACGGCAATGTGTCGGAGGCTGCGGTCGATATCACCGTGGACGCGGTCAACGATGCCCCCAGATCTGGCGCCGATGTCCTGACCACAGCCGAGGACACCGCTGTTGCGGTCTCCATTGCCGATCTGCTGGCCAATGATTTCGATGTGGAAGGCTATGCTGTTACCTTCACCGGCGTGGGCAATGCCCGTGGCGGTTCGGTTGCCGTGGTGGACGGCCAGGTGGTGTTCACGCCTTCGCCCGATTTCAACGGCGCCGCTGGTTTCGACTACTATGTCCGCGATGCGGAAGGAGCCACGTCCACCATTCCGGTGGCTGTCACCGTGACCCCGGTGAACGATGCCCCGGTGGCCCTGGTGGATAGTGTCGCCACCGACGAGGATGCGCCGCTTCGCCTCGCTCCCTCAGCGCTGCTCGGTAACGACCGCGATATCGACGGTGATCGCCTTAGCCTGAGCGGGGTTGGCAACGCCACCGGCGGCACCGTGGCCATAAGCGAAGCCGGCGAGGTTCTGTTCACCCCCGAACATGATTTCAACGGCATAGCCGGCTTCGATTACACCATTGCCGACGAGGACGGCGAGACATCGACCGCCCGCGCGACGGTCACGGTTCGTCCGGTCAATGATGCGCCGGTGACGGTGGCTGACGTCATTGCTGTGGATGAGGATTCCTTCGTCTCCCTGTCCTCCGCCGATATTGCCGCCAACGATAGCGATGTGGATGGCGATCAGCTGAGCGTGGTGTCGGTGGGCGAGGCAATCGGCGGCCAGGTGGAGCTCTATCCCAACGGTCGGATTCTGTTCCGGCCTGCCCCGGACTTCAATGGCGATGGCGGTTTCGCCTATCAAGTTTCCGACGGTAATGGAGGGATGACGCGCGGCTGGGTCCGCGTCGATGTGGCGGCCATCAATGATGCTCCCGGTGCGCGGCCCGACAGTTTTGTCATGGACGAAGACGCCGCACTTTCTCTCCATTCCGGCGCCTTGGCCGCCAATGACGCTGATGCCGATTCCGATCCCTTGTCCGTTACCGAGGTGGGTAATGCGGTGGGTGGCCACGTCGCAGCCATAGAGCAGCAAATCGCCACCGGCTTTCAGACTGTGACCGATCTGAGCCAGTTCCGCCTGGACCACCGCGTCGGTCAGGCTGGCATCACGCAAGGTGTCGGACCCGAGATGCAACGCGCCTTCCGAGCCGTGGGACAGGATCGAGATGCTGTCATAGCCGGTATGGGTCTCGGCCCATTTGGCCAGTTGGGCGAGGCCACTCCCGGCGCCGTCGATCTCCTCGATCTCCACGCCCGGCTTCACCGCCGCCTCAAGGTCCTTGTAGCTAGCCACCGAGGTATCGACGAACACCACCTCCTTCCTGCCGTTGTTCAGGCTGGGGTCGGCAGCTTGTACCTGCACCGGCGCGGGCGCATCGGGGATCAACGCCTTGGCGGAGGCATCGGGGGCGGCATGGGCGGCATCCGCCATGGCGGCGCCATCGAACATCCAGCGCGGCTCCAAAGCCATCAAACCGAGATTGCTCCGTTTACGAACGGCATTGCTCATGACAACGGCTCCGATTTCAAGGCGTTCCCCGAGCGCAGGCGGGTGGGGGCGACGCCGAACCGCTTGGTGAAGGCGGCGGTGAAGGTGGACAGGTGGGCATAGCCCAGCGAAGCGGCGATCTCGGCCATGGGGGTGGAACCCTCCATCACCAGATCGTGGCCACGGGTCAGGCGCCAGTCGGCCAGCCATTCCGGCACGGTGAGGCCGAACGCCGCCTTGAATTCATTGCTCAACCGGCGTTGCGACACGCCGAGCCGCCGCGACAATTCCGTCATGGACGGGGGGGTGACCGGATCGACCAGCAGCAGATCGCGGATGGCGAAGGCATGGGAGCGTTCGCCTTCGGTCGCGGGCTGGGACAGGCCTTCCACGAGCAGTTCGACCACTTTCCCCTGGAGGAACAGCCTGAGGCAGGTGTCCTTGTAGCTCGAATGTCGGATGTCCTGGGCGATGCGGCGGACCAGCGAAGAATTGCGGACGAGCAAATGAACGCCGTCATGCCCCGATGGCCGGGACAGAAGATCGTCGGCCATGGGGGCATTGCCGAGCAGGGTCCTGAGGCGACCGGTGGAAAGCCGGATCGCCACGGCGATATCGCCGATCTCGACCGCATCCTCCGTCTCGTCGGACTGAATATGGATCACCGCCTGGGGTGAGCCCGAACCCGCCTCGCAGTCCGCCAGCAGGATGTCCAGGCCGCGCCCGACGCTCAAATGCTGAAAGCTGGCCTGCATCTCTTCTCCGCGCCCATGTGAAGTGGCGCGGGAATTTCACCATTTTCGACGCGACAGGGTATACAGCCCCGCTTTATGCGCGGATGCAGCGGATTTAGGAGGATTTGCACGCCATGACGTGCGTCATAACGTTCGCCTTGCGATAGTTGGCCGGCGGCAGGCCGAAACGGCGGCTGAAGGCGGCGGTGAAATTGCCCACATGGCTGTAACCCAGCCGGAAGGCGATCTGCTTGATGGCCATGTCGCCCTCCATAAGGAGCCGACAGGCTTCGTCGAGCTTGCGATCGAGAATCCATTCGACCATGGAGACGCCCATGACGTCGCGGAACGCGGTTGCCAATCGCCTGGGCGCCATGCCGATCTCGGCGGCCAGAGCTTCCTGGGACGGCGGATGGGACAGATCGCGCTGAAGCAACTGGCAGGCCATGGCGACCTTGGCCCGTTCGGCGCCAATGACCGGGCGGCGCGGTTGCGGCGTGTCATCCATATCCGAGAACGCGATGGCCAGCATCTCGAACAGTTTGCCCTGAAGGTAGAATTCCAGCATGGCTCCCTGATAAGGAGCCGAACGGATATCCTCGACCAGCCTGCGCATGGCGGGCGAATTGCGCGGCTGGGCGATCATATCCGTGCCACGGCCCTCGATGAACCGCTCGATCAGCCTGGGGACCTTGAAGCCTGTCAGCATATGGCGCAGCCGGTCCTCAGTGATGATCGGAGCCAGACCGATGGACGGCTCGCCGGCGCCGTAGGTCACCGTGCAGGTGCTTCCCACCTCGCAAAACAGATGCAGGCTGTACTGTCCCGCCGATTCAGTGAAGGACCCGAGGCCATCGCGCCGGCAAAGGGCATCGCGGGTAAGGCCGGTGCGGATGACCAGCATGCCCTGCTCCGCAAGCTTGGTTCCCGTGATACTCAGCGACTGGTTCAGGCGGAAGCCGTGATCAAAAAAGCCGACACCTTCTCCTATTGGTCGGGCAACCATGCTTTCGGTGCCGATCTCGGAAGGCAAAAGAACCTGTTCGCCGCCCTCGGCCAAATGGGCGCTGCCGAATCCTCGTATCGTTGACCATTCGAAGCGAAAGGGCGGGGCAGGATCTGGCATAGTTTAGCGATCAATCATTACGAACGGAATCAAGTTTCCCCTCCGCCCGGTGGGGCAAAAAGGGACAGAGGCAAGCATTGCCATCGATTTTGGTTGGAATTATAGTGCGTATCCTACATTTATACACAATGCGCTTTTGCGCTATAGAGGCCGAGCAATATATATATTATGTTATATTGCAGAGCAACCTTTGAAGGTAATGCGACGTCACTTTGACATTCATCCGTTGTGTCGGGATTATTCCTGCCGCCCTCTCGGCCGGGGATGTGAGGTGATGGATCAATCACGAGCAAGAGACGGAGTGGCAATGATGGCGGGAAGGGGCTGGTAGCATGGCCACTCCTCCTGGAGTCCATCAGAGTTGGGCTTGTCCTAACGGCCTGAATTCCTACGATACTGAAGTTACGGTCAACGGCGACCTTCCCGATTCCGTGGGGCGGGAGGAGAAGGGATTCACCTGGGTCACCGAAGGTTGCGCCATCATCACCGGGCGCCGGATCATCCGCCAACCCGTTACGCTGAATATTGTTTTTCCCGTGGGTGAGCCCAGTCTGGCGATCCATATTCCACGGGGTGGCCAGATGGGGGTCTCGCTGCGTGACACCGGCCGGATCATGGAGGATGAGACCCGCTACGGATTGAACTGGGTCAACGATGCCATGTTTGATGCCGAGTACCACTATGTACCCGGTGCCTACCGGACGCTCCTGCTCGGCTTTTCCCACGACTATCTAAGCCGCACCTTGGCGGGGATCGGCCGGCCGCGGCAGGTCGATTCGTTCCTGAGCGGAAAGGGGGGCAGCGCCATTGGCACCGTCCATGCCTCGGCCTTGATGCGCGCCATCCCCGACCTGATCCACTCCAGCCCCTATGGCGGCGACCTGTCTCGGCTCTACCTGCAGGGGCAGATGTTCAACATGCTGGCCGGGGTGTTGAGCAAGATGGAGGACGGGCGCGACCGCGACCGGCGGCACTCCGACAAGGCCAACGCCAAGGTGCGGGGGGTCTGCGACATGCTCCGTTCGGACCTGGGACGGCTGCCGCCTTTGGAGACGCTGGCAGCTGCCGTCGGCCTGTCTCAACGACAGCTGGCCCGCACATTCCGGGCCTCGACCGGCCGCACGCTGATGGAATGGGTGGTGGAACGCCGCCTGGAGGAGGCATCACGCCTGCTTGCGGCAGGAGAACTTGCCGTGAAGGAGATCTCCTACCGCGCCGGCTATGCCCATGTCGCCTCGTTCACGGCTGCCTTCAGCCGACAATTCGGCATCCCGCCGGCGGAATACCGCAGAACCATGACTTCCCGCCATTTTGTCTCCGGCGGGTGATGTGAATGCCCGCCGAGGGGGGCGCAAGATAATGTTGAGATCCACTCGCAACGCGGATTGGTATGCCGGGTTCTGGGTGGCGATGATCAGTCGGTGGCCGCTTGGTGTAGACGCTGCTGGGGCACAAATCCCCCGACATGACGGCGCTCTACCGCGATGTTCGCGGGTCAGAATGGATCGAAATTCGCCTGGGCTAACGCCCGCTTATTGGACGAGTTTTGGGTAAGTTTTGGACGTTTACAATTTCATTCAACAAAATCAGTAAGTTACCGTCAATGCACCGTGCAGACCATGCAAGGATCGAAGGAGCGGACCACGTGCTGGACGGCCACCGGGGTGGTTTCGCCGGGCAGGACCGGGGTTCCGGCCAGGGCCGTCTCCAGGGCGCCGGGATTGCCCTGGGCGTCGCGGGGCGAGAAGTTCCAGGTGGTGGGGGCGACGATCTGGTAGCCGGTGATTCTGCCGCCCTGCAGGCCCAGCCAGTGGCCCAGCGTGCCGCGGGCCGCCTCGACCAGTCCCACCGAAGCGCCATCGGCCGGCGGGGCGGGCGGGGCGCAGAACGGCTCGCCGGGGCGGATGGCGCGAATCCAGCCTTCCATGGCGGGAATCAGGCGGGCCAGTTCCAGCAGTCTCGCCACCACCCGGTCGTGGACCGAGCCTGTGGGGCGGGCCTGGGCCAGGGCGCGGGCCAGGGGGTGGCCGTCCACCACCTGGCGGGCCAGGGCGCCCACTTCGGCCACTTGTCCCTCCAGGCGCGGGGCCTTGCACCAGGTATAGGCTCCGGGCTTGTCGGGGGAAGGGAGGGTCTGGCCGGAGACGGGGGCGAGGATTCCGCCCTCCATCCAGCTATGGGCGTGATCCTCGGTCACCTGGGCGGGGTCGAACGCCGTCAGGGCGCCCTTTGTCCAGACGCCCGGGGCGAACAGGCCGAAGCTGCCCGACGAGACGAAGCGGCCGGGGCCGTGGCCCAGCGCGGTGAAAGCCAGGTCGCGGGCGATGTGCAGGAACAGGCGAAAGTCGCCTCGCTCGGGGGGCGCGGCATCGGCCCACGCCTCCAGCGCGCCGATGCCGTCCAGGGCCGCGATGGCTTCCAGGCTGTCGGCGAACAGATGGGTTTCCAGCGCCTCGCGGAACTCGGCGACGATGGACAGCAGGCGGATCTTTTCGCCCGGGTCGACGGCCTTGGTGACGCCGCCGGGCTGCAGGGCCAGGGAATGGGGCCACTTGCCGGCCAGCAGCCCCATCAGGTGCAGGAAGCGGGCGCGGGCGGGCAGCAGGGCGCGGCCGCATTCGCCTTCTCCCGCCGCGAACCGCTGGCGCGCCGCCGCGAACCACGGGCGTGCGGCATAGCATTCCCGCGCCAGATCGGGGGCGAAGAACAGCATGAAGTGGGTCAGGTGATCGGCGGCGTTCTCGCAGGCCAGGATCAGGTTGGCGGCCAGGGTGCCGTTGGCCGGGACTTCGGAGCGTTGCAGCCCGCCCAGGGCGCGGGCGGCGGCCACCGATTGCGACACCGAGCAGATGCCGCAGATCCTGGGGGCGATCACCAGGGCATCGGCGGCGGGGCGGCCGTGCAGGATCTGTTCGAAGCCGCGATAGAGGGGGGCGTTGACGCGGGCCTCGGCGACCACGCCGTCGGCGATGTCGAGGGTCACCTCGAGGTCGCCTTCCACCCGGTTGAACGGGCCGACGATCAGGCGGGCGGGGGGATTGCTCATGGCACCTTCGGAGGCCGGCGGGCGGGGGGGACGATGACGTGGTCGGCATGGGCGTTGGTGCGCACCCGCTGGGGCGTCGCCGATTTGGACAGCGCCGCCAGGGCCACGAACCACGCCTTGGGCATGTCCACCGGCAGGCCGACCGGGATGCCCGCCACCTTGGGGGTCTCCTGGAAGGGGCCGGACGGCGTTTCGAAAGCCGGCGACGTGCAGTTGATGCAGGCATAGCCGCCATCGGTGCACGAGCCGTAGCCGTTCCAGCGGCGGATGTTGCAGTCGCCGGGCGCCTGGGTGGCGCGGCAGCCCAGATTTTCCATCAGGCAGCCGCGATCCGAGGGCCGCGCCGCGCTGGCCTTGAACTCGTAGAACTCGTTGCGGCCGCAGCCGTGATGGGCCAGATGATCGGCATAGGCGCGCGGCCGCCCCAGGGCATCCAGGTGCTCGGGCGTCACCTCGCCCAGCGCCAGGGCGGCCAGGGTCTCGACCACCCAGCCGGGATGGGGGGCGCAGCCGGCGATGTTGACCACCGGCAGGCCGGCGGCGGAGCGGAAGCCCTTGCCCAGGGCGCCGCCCATGTCCCAGCCGGAGTAATGCAGGCCGCGCGCGTCGGTGGGATTGTGGCCGGCGGCCGGCACGCCGCCGAAGGCCGCGCAACTGCCCACCGCCACCACATGGCGGGCCTTGGCGGCCAGCCGGGCGATCCAGTCCTTCATGGGCTTGCCGCTGCCCGACAGCATCTGGAACCGTCCACTGCCGCCGGGTCCGATCAGCACCGATCCCTCGACACACAGGCAGTCCAGGCGGGTCCGCCCCGAGGCGCAATCCTCCAGGATGGCCAGCGCCTCGGCACCGCATTCCTCGGACAGGGACGGGTGCCACAGCATGCGTATGCCGAACCGCTCGAGGGCGCGCAGCATTCCGGAATCGTCGGCGGCCAGGGCGGACATGGTGCAGCCGCCGCAACTGGCGGCCTGCAGCCACAGGAGGTTGAAGGTGCCCGAGGGGGAGGGGTGTACGACCATGTCGCCACATTAGTGGCTAGGGGGAGGCAGGTTCAAGCCTCTCCCGGCGGGTCCTTGCGGCCGATCAGGGCGCGGGCCGCCGGGGTGCGCCAGCCGAAGCGCACCGACGCCACCCGCATCAGCACGGTCATCGCGATGCCGGCCCAGGCGGCGGGCTGGGCCGCCAGCCCCAATCCCAGGGCCAGGGCGAGGAAGACCGCGCCGCCGGCCAGGGCGGCGGCGGCGTAGAACTCGCCGGGGCGGAAGATCAGCGGGTCCTCGCGGCTCATCATGTCGCGCAGCACGCCGCCGCCCACCGCGTTGATCACGCCGATCAGCAGGGCGGGAACCCAGCCCAGCCCGGCATTCAACGCCTTCTGCGCCCCGAAGACGGTGTAGAGCCCCAATCCCACCGCATCCACCAGCAGGAAGACCAGGGACAGGCGGTTGAGGCTCTGGCCGAACAGCAGGCCGATCACCGTGGCCACCACCACCGCCAGCAGGTAATGGGAGCCCAGCACCGCCGGGACCTGCTGCAGGAAGACCCCGTCGCGCAGCAGGCCGCCGCCGATGCCGGTGACCAGGGCCAGGAAGAACACGCCGACGAAGTCGTACCCCTTGCGCATGGCGGTCAGCGCCCCGGTGAGCGCGAACAGGAAGGTGGCGGCCAGATCGAAGGCGAGGGGCAGGGTGAACTGGCCGATCAGCATGGTGGCGCCTCAGGACTCGACGCGGTTGCGGCCGTTGATCTTGGCTCGGTAGAGGGCCGTGTCGGCGCGGGCCACCGTGTCCTTGAAGGATTCCCCCTCCCGGTACTGTGCGACGCCGAATGACGACGAGGTGCCGCCGATGGCGGGGAAGGGTTCGGCGGCGAAGGAGGCGCGCAGTTTCTCGGCCAGGGCCTGGGCGCCGTCCAGGTCGGTGTCGGGGCAGATGACCAGGAATTCCTCGCCGCCCCAGCGTCCGACGATGTCCACCGCCCGCACGCCGGTGCGCAGCAATCCGGCAATGGTCCGCAGGACCTCGTCGCCGGTCTGGTGGCCGTGGGTATCGTTGATGGTCTTGAAGTGGTCCACGTCGCTGATGATCAGCGAGACCGGCTTGCCGTAGCGCTGGGCACGGTCGAGTTCATGGGCGAAGGCCTCGTCGAGGCGGCGGCGGTTGAACAGGCCGGTCAGGGAATCGGTGATGGATGCCTTTTCCAGTTCGACGCTCTTCAGGGCGAGCAGGGCATAGGCCTCGGACAGTTCGTTCTGGGCATCCTTGAGGGCGCCGATGTTCACGGCGATGGAATGCTTCACCCGGCGCCCGTCGAACCAGTCGATCAGGGTCTCGTTCAACTGGTACCAGCAATCGTCGCGGTCGTTGAAATGCTCGAACACCATGGCGGCGGGGGCGCCGGCCGCCGCCTCGGTCAGGGCCGCGATCTTGCAGAAATGGCAGGGTGACGGCTGGTCGTAGATGGCGCGGTGACAGGTTTGCCCGGCTTCGGCCCCGGTCTTGCGCCGCATGGCCTGGTTGACGCTGACCAGTTCGAGGGTCTGGGTATCGACCACGTAAATGGGGAACGGGATGACGTCGAAGCTGCCATCATTGCGGGCGTTTCTTGCCGTATGTACCCGCCGAGACGCCGTCGCCATCCGTATTCCCTGACCGGTCAGATCTTGAAGACCCGCGCGATCATCTCGCGCAGCTTGTCGGCCTTGATGGGCTTGAGCACATAGCCCTTGGCCCCCGCCTTCACCGCCTTCATGACCATACCCTGCTGACCGTGCGAGGTCACCATGATGATGTTGGCATCGGGAAATTCCTTGAGGATGCCGCCGGTTGCCTCGATACCGTCCATGTCGGGCATGGTGATGTCCATGGTGACCAGGTCGGGCTTGGCCTGCCGATAGGCCTCCAGCGCCAGGGCTCCGGTACCGGCCGTCTGGACCACGAGGTGTCCGAGTTCCGTCAGCATGCCGGTCAGTGTGCGGACGGTCAGCAGGGAATCGTCGACAATCAGGACCTTCAATGGATGCATATCCCCCCCCTGAGCATCTTTCTCGTCGAGAATATTCAACTTGTGATCGAATAACTCCGATGGTCCGATGAAGTTTATGTCGAGAATACCATGGTTGGTTGCCATTTCGATCGCGGTGAAAGTCGCCTTTTTGGGACGAAGAATGTTCTTTTCCTCGTCGAGCATGGTGGGTGGCGACAGTTCCATCTCGTTGCCGTCCTCGGCGAGGTCGGCCGTGGCGTGGCCGAGTATGACGTTGACGATCTCGGCCGCGGTTTCGCGCAGGAACAGTTCGCGCTCTTCCTCCGGCACGTTCAGCGAGGCGGTGAGGACTTCACGGACATGTTCCAGCAGGGGACGCTGGAAGCTGAAGGCGATGATCAGCTTCACCGGCCCACCGGTGCAGACCACGGCGGTCATATCGCGTAATTGTAACGTATCGACGTTTCCGATGCGCGGCTTCGCTCTGGAGACCTTGAGGCCGATCTCCTCTTGGAGGTAGTCCCGGCTGCGCGTCAGCACCGCCGCCATGGTCGGCGGAAACTTCAATTTGCAGAAGGTCATTGGGCACGTCCCTCCACCTGCGGCGGGAAGGGGATGTGGAACTGGAAGAGGGTGCCGTGGCCGGGCCGGGAATCGATGCGGATGCTGCCGCCCAGTTCCTCGACGCTGGCCTTGACGGCGGTCATGCCGACACCGCGGCCGGAAAGCTCGGTGGCCTCGGTGCGCACGCTGACGCCGTCGGCGAAGACCAGATCGGCGAGATCCCAGCCGCTGACGTCGGCGGCGGTCAGTTCGGCGGCGCGGCGGCGCAGGGTGTCCACGTCGATGCCGTTGCCGTCGTCGGCGATGTCGATGCGAAGGGCGCCATCGGCCCTGCGGATGGCGCAGGTGATGGTGCCCACCTCGCTCTTGCCGGTGGACAGCCGGGAATCCGGGTCCTCGATACCGTGGTCGATGGCGTTGCGGAAGACGTGGCCGAGCGAGCGCAGGAACGGTCCGAACACCTCGGGGTCGATGCGGACGTCGTCCCCTTCGACCACCAGCGGCGCCACTTCCTTTTCCAGGCGGGCCGAGATCTGGTGGATCATCTTGTCGAAATCGGCGATGGCCTGACGCAGCGAGACGGTGCGGATGGCGGCGATTTCCTCGAGGACGTCGGGCACCTCGGCCTCGTCGAGCAGGCCGCGGGCGAAGCGTTCGAAGCGCTTGGCCTGTTCGGGGGTGACGGTGACCACGCCGCGCCGCGCCATGAAGTCGTCGCCCAGCGCGCTGCGGACGGTTTCCAGGTCGGCGGCGAGGATGGCCTGCCAGTCGCGGGAGAACACCATGGTGGCGGCGTCGGCCCCGTCTGCCCAGGTGCCCAGGCGCTGAAGCGAGGATTCCACGTCGTGCAGGGCGGCCGGCAGATGGTGGAAGCCCAGCTGGTTGAAGGTCCCCTTGAACGTATGGATCATCCGGTACAGCACCGTCCGGTCGCGGCCCCGCCACATGCCGGGGCCGTCCTGGACGAAGCTGGTGAACTCGGCGATGGCGTCGAAGAAGTCGTTGCCGTAGGTGACGGCCGACACGATCATCTCGAGGTGGGTGCGTTCACGCGCCACCTGGGCCGCCAGGGCCTTCTCGCTGGTGATGTCGGTGAGCACCACCATGATCGCCTGGTCCAGCGGCTTGAACTCGGCCTTGAGGATTCGCGAACCGATGGTGATCTCTTCCGGCAGCAGGGACAGGTAGAGCTCGGCGCGCGAGACGTCCTTCTCGTCCAGGGCCTCCTCGATGCAGGCCTTCAGCGTGTCACGCGCGTGCTCGTCGCCCGAGAACAGCAACTCGTCGATGGGCTTGCCGGCGGGGGAGCCGCCGAAGAACGCCAGGCAGGGATGGCTGAATTCCGGCTTGACCCGCAGGTCGCGCTGGAACGACAGGAAGCCCTGGCCGGAATTGTCCAGCAGCGCCGAGACCTGATCGCTCTTGTAGCGGAAGGCGTCGGCCATCTCCTCGGCCATCTGCTTGGCGGCCTTGAGGGCGACCTCGGCGGTGTGGCGGTCGGTGATGTCCTCCACCAGCCAGACCGTTCCCTTGGCGAGGTCGGTGGGATCGATGGCGGTGCCGACCAGCTTGCAGAATCCCTTCTCGCCATTCCAGCGCCGGATGACGTGCTCGCCGCTGTAGGTCTGGCCGGCGGCCAGCAGCCTGTAGGCCTCGCCCACATTGTGGAACTCGTCGTCGTTGCCCCAGACGTCGCGGGTGTCCATTCCCAGCATTTCGTCCGGGTTGTAGCCGAACAGGCGCTCGATGGCGCGGTTGGCGCGCCGGATCAGCCGGCGGCCGTCGGGCGACGGCTGGACGACGACGATGCCGAGGGAGGCGTTCTCCAGGATGATGTCCTGCTCGGCCAGGATCTTGTCCAGCTGTTCCTTCTTCTCGGACAGCTCGGCGGTACGCTGGGCGACGGTGCGCTCCAGGTCGTCCCTGTGCCGTTCGAGATCCTCGTACAGCAGCGAGTTTTCCAGCGAGATGGCCGCCTGGGACGCCAGCAGTTCCAGCACCGCGACGCGGGCCGCGGTGAAGACGTGGGAAACCTGGCTGTTCTCCAGGTACAGCAGGCCGATCAGCTTGGACTGCTTGACCATGGGCAGGCACATGATCGAGCGGATATTGTTCTTCTGGATGTATTCGTCGGCGCCGAAATCGCTGTCGAGCGGCGCGTCGTCCAGCAGGACGCCCTTCCAGGCCCGCTGAACGTAGTTCAGCACCTTCATGGGCAGGACCTTGGGAATCGGCTCGCTGCGCAGCGAGACCACCACCACCGCCCCGTCGTCGATACGGGCGTCGGCCACCACGGTGGGTGTGCCGCTCAGATCGACCACCAGCACGCCCCGCCCCGCCCCGGCGTTTTCCACCGCGATGCGCAGCAGCGTCTCCACCAGCCGGTTGAGGGCGATCTCGCCGGAAACCGCCTGCGACGCCTTGACGACGCTGATGGCGTCCAGGCTCTGGAACTGGCTGTGCGGCGCGCCGCCGGCGCCCGGCCGGACGGATTTGTCGATCAGCTGGGGATGGGCGGCTTCCATCTGCCGGACCTTCCCCATGGCGCCCCAGCGGGCGTAGCAGTCGCGGGCCTTGCGCAGATAGGTGTCGGCGATCAGCTGCCGGTCGCGCCCGCGGTAGAACCGCGAGGCCAGCTCGTAGGCGAGGGCCTCCACATGGAGGGTGTCGTTTTCCTGCGCCAGTCGGATGGCGTCCTCGTACCGGCGCTCCGCCTCCAGCTCGTCGCCGTCCACGCGGGCGATCTCGGCCAGGGCCAGGGAATGGCGGCAGCCGTAATTCTCGGGGCAGTTGGCGGTCCGCCTGGCCAGCAGATCCACATGGCCGGCCAGTTCGGCCCGCCACTCGGCGGCCTCGGCCGGATCCTCCGGGAGCCCCAGCACCGTCAGGGTGAGGGCGGCCAGCATGTGGTAGCTGGTCTCGGCCACCCAGCCGGTGATGCTCTTCAGGTAGGGGGAAACCAGCCGGCTCTGCTCCAGCGCCCGCGGGTAATCGCCGTAGAGCATGGCGGCCAACTGGCCCATCAGGTGGAAATAGGCGATGCCGGTGCCGAACTTGGCGGCGGTCAGCGCCGCCAGGGATTCGGCGCCCCGCTCCATGAAGGCGGGCAGGTCGGCGTCCCCGGCCAGACAGGCGGTGAAGGCCTGCTGGGCGCGCAGGGTGTGAAGCAGGCCGTTGTTGCGGCTTTGCTGCGCGAAGGCCGAATAGGTCATGGCCGCCGCGGCGATCTCCTCCAGGGGGGCGCCGCATTCGAAGGTCAGCCAGGACATCTCCAGGGCGCCGTAGACCGCGTAGGAATAGTCGCCGGCCGCCTGGCACTCGACGAAGCCTTCCCGCAGGATGTCGATGCTGGTGCGCATGGGGTTGCGGCGGCTGTTGATGAACACGCCGGCCCGAACCAGGATGCGGCCCCTGAGGTCGGGGCGCGACAGGGCCTCCTGCAGCTTCAGCGCCACGTTGGCGTATTGGATGGATTCGTCGATGGCGTCGTACTTGCTGACCAGGACGATGGCGTAGCCCATGTAGACGGCGCAGGAATCCCCGTCATTGCCGAGCAGCAGGGTCACGTTGAGCGCGTTCAGCGCCAGCCAGGCATAGAGGTCGGGCCTGGCGATCCAGGCGCAGGGCATGGCATCGGCCAGGATGCCCAGCATGCCCAGCGCGTCGGGATCGGTCATGGCCGGCGCGTCGATCAGCTGGCTGATGTCCCGGCCCTTGAGGTTGACGGTGGAATCCTGCCGCGCGCGCTCCACCGCCGCCTCGATGTCGGCCGGGGTGGTGGGGCAGGTCAGCCCGAACAGGCGCAGCGCCGTCAGGGCGACCTCGACCGCCTCGCCATAGCGGCCGGCGACCTGGTTGCGCAGGATGAGCAGGCGATAGGCCCGCGCCCGGTCGGCATTGCTGCGGGCCTGGGCGAGGATGAGGGGGAAAAGCTCGTCGACCTGCTGGAAATTGCCGAGCAGGAGCTCGCAGGTGGTTCGTTCCAAAACCAGACGGAACGTCCCGCGGTAATCGTCTTCCCATGCCGACGGGGGCAGCAAGTCCATGGCCTGGACGAAGAAGGTGCGGGCGGTGGCGTAGGCCGCCGACGCCTTCGCCTTCTCGCCGGCCCGCACGTTCATCAGGCGGATTTGCCGCCGCTCCTCGGAATCGTCCACCAGCTCGGCGCCGATGTTGAAATGGTTCACGACGTCGAAGATCTCGTCCTCGATCTCGTCCCCATCGAGGCTGGCGACCAGCTTGCGGCCGATGCGCAGATGCTCCGCCGGGCGGTCCTCGGCCGGCAGCAGGAAGTAGGCGGCTTCCTGAATGCGGTCGTGGGTGAAGCGGATGCTGTCGTTCCGCCGCACCAGATAGGAGGCCCGCAGCGCCTCGTCCAGCTCCGTGTCCAGGGGGGCGCTGGCGGCGCCGTACACGATCTGCAGCGTCCTGACCGCCACCGTGTTGCCCAGGCAGGCCAGGGTTCGCATCACGTTCTGGGCGTTTTCGGGCAGGCGGCGCAGCTTGCCGACCATCAGGTCGATGACGTTGTCGGTGAACGTCTTGCCGGCGATCTGTTCCATGTCCCACTGCCAGCCGGCGGGGCCGGGGGCGAGCAGGCCGTCCTCGAACAGTCCCTGCATGAACTGGATGGTGAAGAAGGGATTGCCCGCCGTCTTGTCGCCGATGACCTCGGCCAGCGGGAGGGCCTTGCTCTGGGGGCAGTACAGCGTCTCGGCCACCATCTGGGAGAGGTGGTCGATGGACAGCGGCTGCAGCAGGATTTCCTCGAGTTCGATGCGCGACCGGATGGAGTCCAGCGCCAGCGCCAGGGGGTGCGCGGCCCCCACCTCGTTGTCGCGGTACGAGCAGATCAGCAGCAGATGGCTGAGTTCGGGATGGGTGGCCAGATACTCGAACAGCTTCAGGCTGCCCGGATCGATCCACTGGAGATCGTCGAGGAACAGGACCAGCGGATGCTCGGCGGTCGCCCAGGTGCCGAGAAAACGGCGGAAGGTGGCGAAGAAACGGACCTGGGCCTCGTTGGGCGGCAGGTCCGACACCGGGGGCTGCTCGCCGATCAGCAGGGTGAGTTCCGGAATCAGGTCGGTGATCAGGCGGCCGTTCTGGCCCACCGCGTCCTGGATCGAGCGGCGCCACTCATCCAGCTGCGCGTCGCCCTGGCCGAGAATCTGACGGATGGTTCCCTGGAAGGCCTGGGCCCAGGTGGCATAGGGGATGTGGCGCTTGTACTGGTCGAACTTGCCCGAGGCGAACAGCGCTCTCGGCTGGATCAGGGACTTGTGCAGTTCGCCGACCAGGGCCGATTTGCCGATGCCCGAATAGCCGGTGACCAGGACGATGTTGACGTGCCCCCGCACCGTCACCCGCTCGGCCGCCAGCTGCAGGCGGTGCAGCTCGTTGCCGCGCCCGTAAAGTTTTTCCGGGATGATCAGGCGGTCCGGCGTGTCGTTGGTCGCCAGGCGGAACGGCCCCACCGCCTCGTCCCGTCGCCATGCCGCGAGGCAATGCTCGAGATCGGACACCAGGCCCCGGGCGGTCTGATAGCGTTCCTCCGCCGGCTTGGCCAGCAGCTTCATGACGATTTCGGCGACCGGACCGGGAATGTCGCCCCGCACCGCCGACAGCGGCGGCGGGCGGCGCGCCACGTGGAAATGCACCAGCTCGACCGGGTCTTCGGACGTGAAGGGCGGCTGGCCGGCCAGCATCTCGTAGAACACGATGCCCAGGGAATACAGGTCGCTGCGGCAATCCACCGACCGGTTCATCCGGCCGGTCTGTTCCGGCGCCATGTAGACCAGATTTCCCTCGATGGTCTCGATGGGGTCGAGCGCGATGTGATGGCGCGGCAGCAGCGAGGCGATGCCGAAGCCGGTGAAGCGGGCCGGCTGGTCATCCGGCAGCACCAGGATGTTGGCCGGCCGGATGTCCTTGTGCACGATGCTGCGGCCGTGGAGCCGCGAGAGCGAGACGGCGATCCGCAGCGCCAGGGGCAGGAACTCCCCGACACCCAGCCCGCCGCCGGCCGGAGTCCGGCCGTTCCCGATGAGGGCGTCCAGGGAAAGTCCCCCGGGATCGTCCAGC
Organism: Paramagnetospirillum sp.; assembly: GCF_058402745.1. NCBI lineage: Bacteria > Pseudomonadati > Pseudomonadota > Alphaproteobacteria > Rhodospirillales > Magnetospirillaceae > Paramagnetospirillum > Paramagnetospirillum sp. The sequence continues at coordinate 209,634 of NZ_JBZVFI010000019.1, read as the reverse complement.
AGCATCTCCACCGAGCCGCCGCGTTCCACCAGAACGGTCGGCATCACCGCCCAGTCGGCCTCCAGCCGGTCCTTCAGTCCGAATTCATGGCGGAAGCGGGCCAGGACGCGGGGCGTGGGCTCGTCATCGGCTGGAACCAGAACCAGGGCCCGGCCGAGTGACGCGCTCTCGGCACGCCACAGCACCCGGTCGCGGTCGCGGCAGAGCACCTCCGCCCGCTCCATTGTAGCCAATAGTGGTTTCACATTGGATGTGCTCAACCCACGGGCACCTTGATTTGTGTTCCGGTCACGCCGACTGTCGGGAAACAGACCGTTTGCAATCTTACTGAGCCGGGTTACGCTTTCAACCGCCTATTTCCATAAATTGAATCTTGTCGAAACGACGGGGTATCGAATGCCTCCAGACCGGATCGCCATTTTAGGACATAGGTCGAGGTGTCCCTGAAAATCGTTTGCCTCGGCTCGTAATAAGGCGTAATCCCTGCCGATGGCTCCTTAATCGAAGCTATGAAGGCGGGACGTCAATATGCGAGATGATGACAGGTCGGCGGATGCCCGCTCTGAGCGGGATCGTGGTTCGGATAATTCCCGTAACAATAGGGATCGCGGTGCGCGGCGGGAACGGCGGAGCGGCGGCGGAGCCGGTCGCGAGATGCCGTACCAGATGGGCTCGTTCATGCAGATGCTGCCGTTGCTCCTGGCCATGGGCGGCGGCAATCCCGGACAGCGCATGGTGGGCTTCCAACTGCGGATGGCCATGCTGATGGTCGAGATCTGGATCGACTATCTGGCCGCCATGCAGGACTTCATGGAACGCACCCTGGAGCGCCTCGCCGAGTTCGCCGACAGTGGCGACGCCCAGGATGGTTCCGACGACGGCGACGACTGGTAACGCTCGAGACAGGCAGGGAAGGGCGGTTCAGTGGCGCAGCCGGGGGGTATCGCCATCATCGGAATTGCGTGCCGGTTGCCCGGCGCGTCCGACTGGCGGCAATTCTGGACGAATCTTTGCGACGGCAAGGAATCGCTCACCCGGTTTTCCGACGCCGAATTGCTGGCCGAGGGCGTGCCGCCCGAACAGATCCGTGATCCCCAATACGTCAAGGCCGGCTACGTCCTGGACGGTTACGACGGCTTCGACGCGGGATTTTTCGGCTACGCGCCCGTCGAGGCCCGGCTGATCGACCCGCAGCAGCGCCATCTGCTGGAGGTGTCCTGGGAGGCTTTCGAGGATGCCGGCTATCCCCCGGGTCGGGGGCATGGTCCCGTGGCGGTCTACGCCACCACCGGCACGGTGGTGACCAATTACATGATGAACGCCCTGGCCGACCATCCCGACGCCCATTACGGCGGGACGGCCAGCCTGCTGCATTTCGGCAACGACAAGGATTACGCCTCCACCCGAATTTCCTTCAAGCTGGACCTGAGCGGTCCCAGCCTGAACGTGCAGGCGGCGTGCTCCACCTCGCTGGTGATGGTCGATCTGGCCGCCAAGGCCATCCGCGACGGCGACTGCACCATGGCGCTGGCGGCGGCGGCCACTGTCCGGGTTCCCAACCGGGCCGGCTATCTGGCGGTCAAGGGCTCCATCTTCTCGCCCGACGGCCATATCCGCACCTTCGACGCCGAGGCCGGCGGGACGGCGTTCAGTTCCGGCGTGGTGGCGGTGCTGATGAAGGATCTGGGCCGGGCCATCGACGACGGCGACAACATCTACGCCGTCATCCGGGGCTCGGGCGTCAACAACGACGGCGGCCGCAAGACCAGCTACACCGTGACCAGCGTCGAGGCCCAGGCCGAGGTGATGACCCGGGCCCTGGCCCAGGCGGGATTCGCGCCGGCCACCATCGGTTACGTGGAATGCCACGGAACCGGCACCTCGGTGGGCGATCCCAAGGAATTGTCGGCGCTGAAGCGCGCCTTTCCCGGGGCGGGAACCGGGACCTGCCCCATCGGCTCGGCCAAGCCCAATGTCGGCCACGCGGAAAACGCCTCCGGGCTGGTGTCGCTGGTCAAGACGGCCCTGATGCTGAGGGACGGCGTGGTGCCGCCCAACGTCAATTTCAAAACCCCCAATCCCCTGATGAAGCTCGAGACCTCGCCGTTCCTCGTCAATACGGACAAGCGGCCCTGGCGCCCCGAGGCGCAGCCGCGCCGCGCCCTGGTCAACGCCCTGGGCATGGGCGGCACCAACGCCGCCATCGCCGTCGAGGAGGCTCCCGCCACCGCGCCCCGGCCCGACCGCCCCCATCGGCCGGTCCATCTCTTCCTGCTGTCGGCGCGGACGGCCCCGGCGCTGGACGCCCTGGTGGCCCGCCACCGGCGGATGCTGGAGGCCGGGCCGCCGCCGGATCTGGGGGACATGTGCCACACCCTGGCGGCGGGCCGGGTGCATTTCGCCCACCGTCTCGCCCTTGCCGTGGAGTCCGTGGCCGACCTGCGGGCCAGACTGGCGGCGTGGCGGGCCGAGGCGGCCGGGCGGGTCCCCGACACGCCCAGGCGCGTCGCCTTCCTCTACAGCGGCCAGGGCTCGCAATTCGCCGGCATGGGCCGCGCCCTCCACCAGTCCGAACCGGCCTTCCGCGAGGCGCTGGACCGGGTGGCGTCGGCCATGGCCCCCCATCTCGGCCGTTCCGTCCTGGACCTCCTGTTCGCGGAGGGAGACGCCATCCACCGGACCGAGAACACCCAGCCGGCGCTGTTCGCCGTGCAGGTGGCGCTGGCCGATTGCCTGGGAACCTGGGGCATCCGGCCCATGGCGGTGGCCGGTCATTCCATCGGCGAGTTCGCCGCCGCCCATTTGGCCGGGGCGCTGTCGCTGGATCAGGCCGCCCGCCTGGTCTGCGAGCGTGGCCGCCTGATGGGGGCGCTGCCCCAAGGCGGCGCCATGGCGGCGGTGTTCGCAGACGAAGCCACTTTGCGGGCCGCCCTGGGGGACGCGCCGGTCGATGTGGCGGCGGTCAACGGGCCGCGCAACACGGTGATCTCGGGCGAGGCCGACGACGTCGAACGCATCCTGGCGGCCCTCGAACGGGACGGCATCGCCGCCCGGCGGCTGACCGTGTCGCACGCCTTCCATTCCGCCCTGATGGCCCCCGCCCTGGACGGGCTGGCCCGGGCCGCCGAGGGGAGCGGAACGCGGCCGGGAAGCATATCCTGGATATCCACCCTGACCGGTCAGTCGATGAACGCGGCGCCCACCGGCGAATACTGGTGCCGTCAGGCCCGCGAGGCGGTGCGCTTCGCCGATTCCGTCCGCACCCTGGATGCCATGGGCATTACCGAATACGTGGAGATCGGGCCGGGCGGCGGCCTGCTCGCCCTGGCGCGCGACGGCGTGCCCGACGGCGACCATGGCTGGCTGACCACCCTCGGCAAGGGCGATGACGAGTGCCGTTCGCTGATGGAATGCGTGGCGGGTCTGCACCGTCGCGGCCCGCCGGTGAACTGGGCGCGGTTCAACGGCCCGTTCCAGCCCCGCCGGCTGTCCTTGCCCGTCTATCCCTTCCAGCACGAGCGGTTCTGGCAGGAGGTGGAGGAGCGCCGCCCGGTACGTGCCGCCGGCACCGGTCTGGTGGGCCATCACCGGCCGTCACCCTTGGCCGTGCAGCAATTCGAGGCGGTCTATGGCAGCGCCCGGCTGCCCTGGCTGGCCGACCACCGGGTGCACGATTCCATCGTCCTGCCCGCCGCCGCCGGTCTGGCGGCGGCCCTGGGAGCGGCGCGGCACAGCCTGGGCGAGACCGAGTTGGAGGTGGTGGACTTCACCCAGGGCGAGGCCCTGGTGCTGGCCGACGACGAGGAGCGCCCCACCTGCCTGCTGCTGGAGCCCGACGGCGGCGGCCAGGCCCGCTTCACCCTGACCAGCCAGGGGAACGGAACCTGGCGGACCCACATGGAGGGAACCGTCCGGCAGGCTCCGCCGGAACCGGCCCGGCGCAACGGCTTCGACGCCAAGCGGATACAGCGGCGCTGCGCCGTCTCCGTGAAGGCCTCGGCCTATTACGCCGGCATGAAGAGCCTGGGGCTGGGCCATGGGGCGGCGTTCCGGGGCATCGAAAGCCTGTGGCGCGGCGAGGGCGAGGCCCTGGCCCGCATCCGCCTTCCCGACGGCGTGGCCCTGTCCGGAGGCGAGGACGGCCCGCCGCCGGCCCTGCTCGACGCCTGTCTGCATCTCTATCCGGCGGTGATCGACGCGTTGGGCGATTTCAGCCGCCCGCCGCCCGCCGACGCCGCCATGCCGCTGCCGGTCGCCATCGAGCGTTTCCGCATGGCGTCCGCTCCGGCGCGCGAGCTGTGGTGCCATGTGAAGCGGCGTCCCCCCAACGGCCATGCCGACCGGACCGTCGTCGACATCGAGGCCCGCGACCTGGACGGCAAGCTGGTTCTGGGCTTCGACGGCGTCACGGTGGAGCCGTTGCCGGCCGACCAGTTCCGCCCGGCGGCGGGTGGACGGGAGGAGCGCTGGCTCCATGAACTGCGCTGGGAGAATGCCGGCGTGTCGGCGGCGACCGGGACCGGCCCGGCCGTCTGGCTGCTGCTGGGTGGCGGCGAGGAACGCGCGGTCCTGGCGGCGGCCCTGGAGGCCGAGGGCGGGCAGGTGGCCTCGGCCGATGTTCCCCAATCGTCGGACCTCATGGCCGAATTGCTGCGCTCGGCCGCTGTCCGGGCGGCAGGAGGCATGGTCGGCATCCTCTATCTCGGCGGGCTCGACGCCGCCGGGGCCGACCCTTCCGACGAGGCGGCCCAACAGCGGGCCTTGGGCGGCGCCCTGATCCTGGCCCGGGCCATGGCCGCCGAGCGGGAAGGCTTCGCCGGCGGCCTGCGGCTGTGGCTGCTGACCCGCAACGCGGCGGCCGTGGCCGATGACGATCCGGCGGCCGATGTCCTGCAGGCCGGATTGTGGGGCTTCGGCCGCTCCCTGGCCGTGGAGATGCCGCTTCTGTGGGGCGGGCTGATCGACCTGGAGGCCGGCGGCGACGGACCAGCTGAGGCCCGGCTGGTGGCGGCAAGGCTGCGGCGGCCCGACGGCGAGCCCCAGTTCGCCTTCCGCCGGGGCGCGCGGCTGGTGGCGCGGCTGGCCGAGGCCGCTTGCGTCGTCCCGCCCTCCACCCCGCCCGAGGGGGGAGTCTACATCGTCACCGGCGGCCTGGGAGCCATCGGCCGGCGGGTGGCGGAATGGCTGGCGCGGCGCCGCAAGGCCGAAATGCTGGTCCTGGTCGGCCGCCAGGGCCGCAAGGCGCCCGATTCCGCCGCCATCGTCCAGGCCATCGAGGCCGTCGGCTCCAAGGTGCTGGTGGTCAAGGCCGACATGGGCAGCAAGGCCGACGTGCGCCGCCTGATGCGCCGGGTGTCCGAACTGGGCCTGCCGCTGCGCGGCATCTACCACGCGGCCGGATCGCTGGACGACGCCATGGTCGGGTCCATGGACTGGCCCCGGTTCCGGCGCGTCCTGGCGCCCAAGCTGGACGGGGCGTGGTGGCTGCACGAGATGAGCCGCGACGCCGCCCCCGGGGATTTCGTCCTGTTCTCCTCGGTGCTCAGCCTGTTCGGTTCGGCCGGTCAGGCCAATTACACCGCCGCCAACGCCTGTCTCGACGCCCTGGCCGCCCATCGCCGCCGTCTCGGCCTGCCCGCCCTGGTGGTCAACTGGGGGCCGTGGGCGGAAGCCGGCATGGCCAGCGGGCTGGACGAGCGGACCCAGGCGGCATGGCAGGCGCGCGGCCTGCGTTTCATCTCGTCCGATCTGGGCGGACAGGCCTTCGACCGGCTGTTCGACGGCGGGGTGGGGCAGGCGGCGGTGGCCCCCATCGACTGGCCGTCCTTCCTGGGCCAGTTCGCCCGGCCGCCGGCCCTGTTCGCCCATTTCCAGGGCGGGGCCGCCGCCGGATTGGCCTCGGACATCGTGGATCTGCGCGCCAGCCTGACCTCGGACGATCCCGGCCGGCGGCGAGGGGCGCTGTCGGCCTTCCTGCGGCGGCAGGTGACCTCCACCCTGGGCCTCGCCGAGCCCATCGAGACCAGCCGGCCGCTGCGCGAGGTGGGGCTCGACTCGCTGATGGCGGTGACCCTGATCAACCGGGTGGAAGCCGCCATCGGGCTGCGCATTCCCGCCTTCAACCTGATCCGCGGTCCCAGCATCGACCAGCTGATCGACGATCTGTGGCCCGACACCGCCGGCGCGCCGGCCCCCGTACCGCGGGAAGGGCAAGCCGTCGAGGCGGTGGCCGGCGGTTCCTGGCTGGTGGGGATCGTCTCGCCCGAACGGCCGCGGAGCCGCCTGTTCTGCTTCCCCTTCGCCGGCGGCGGGTCGGCCACCTTCCGGGGCTGGGGGGCGGCCATGGATTCCTCGGTGGAGGTGATCGCCATCGAGCCGCCCGGCCGCCTGACCCGCATCGGCGAGGAGCCGGAGCACGACCTGGGCCGCTGGGTGGACCGGCTGCTGGAGGAGATGGGCGGCAAGCTCGACCTGCCCTTCGCCTTCTTCGGCCATTGCCTGGGCAGCCTGACCCTCTACGAGACCACCTGCCGCCTGATGGACCGGGCCGGACTCAAGCCCTCGCACCTGTTCTGCTCGGGTGCCCGGCCCCCGGACCGCCTGAAGTCCATCGGCTCGTTCGAGACCAGCCTGATGCGGCGTCTGGCCCGCATGCCCGGCTACCGCGCCGATCTGCCCCCCTATCGCCAGCCGGGGCCGATCTTCGCCGAGATCGTGCGGCACTTCGACATCGCCGCCAGCGAGCATCTGCTGGTGGACCCCGACCTGCGGCGCCTGATGCTGCCGGCGGTGCGCGCCGATTTCGAGATGGCCAGCACCTATGAATACCGGCGACGGCGGCCGCTGGACGTTCCCATCACCTGCTTCGTCGCCATCGGCGACATCTTCGTCTCGCGCGAGGATATCCTCGGCTGGGGACGCTTTACAAATAGGCAGTTGCAGGTTTTGATGCGTGAAGGCACGCACTACTCCATCATTGAGGACGAGGCTTTCATACAAAGGGTTATTTCGCGGGAATTGTCCCGGCCGGCTTCGTGACCGAAAGTCGTGAACGCGAGGAGGAAGAGCATGGCAAACTTGCCTAAGATGGCTTTGGTTCTGGGCGGCGGCGCCCCCAACTGCACATTGATGACGGGCGCCATGCTGGCGTTCGAGGAAGCCGGCGTGAAATTCGACGTGATCTCGGGGGCGGGCGGCGGCGGCTGCATGGCGCTGCTCTACGCCGCGCCGGCCAACGGCATGACGCGGCAGGAATCCCTGCGCAATTCCATCAATCTCAGCGTGTCGGATTCCATCTTCAAGTTCATCCCGGTGAACTACAAGGTGTTCGTCAAGGGCAGCCGCATCGCCGAGACCTATCGCAACCTGCTGACCAAGCTGCCCTATTACGAGAAGGTCGTGGACCAGCTGGGCATGACCAAGGGCAAGAAGCTGATCAGCGACCTGATCCAGCTGATCTGGGCCATCACCACGCCCAGCACCACCACCTTCTTCTCCAGCGGCATGTGCTCGCACGCGCCCCTGCTGGAGCAGTTCATCGATTTCTCGAAGATCAAGGATTACGAGGAAGAGGTCTACATCAACGCCTATTCCGTCGCCGACCAGAAGGTGGTGACCTACGGCAAGAACGAGATCAATTTCGAGACCTTCGCCGCCTCGCTGGGCTATCCCTTCATCTATGAGGCCACCACGGTGGACGGCATCTACTTCATGGAAGGCGGCGCGGTCGACACCTACAATTTCAGCGGCCTCTTACGCACCGACGAGGATATCCGCACCCTGGTGGTGCTGGACGCCTTCGGCAACCAGCAATACATCCAGCGCCCCAAGAACCTGTTCCAGGCCTATTCCCAGTCCATGATCCTGCCGCTGGTCGAGGTCTGCCGGAAGGACCTGATGCTGTTCGAGCACTACTACCTGAAGGAATGGAACGCCGCCCATCCCAAGAAGGAAGTGGAACTGGTGAAGATCAAGTTCGACATTCCCCCCGACTGGCTGCCCGCCGCCCTGGACTGGTCGACCACCAACATGGAGCGGATGTTCGAGCTGGGCTACGAGACGGCCAGGAAGCACATCGCCGAGTACGGTGTCGATCTCGGCCGGACCATTACCTAGGGAGGTCTTTGCATGGATGGGTCCGAGGTGGCGTTCGAGCCACGGCTGGCGCTCGAGGCCATGCTGCTCAGTCGCGAGTGCGACCGGCGCGAAGCCATCCTCGTCCGCCAGGGAAAGGCGCCGTTCCACGTGTCGTCGGTGGGGCACGAATCCCTGGCGGCCCTGGCCCAGCTGATCGGGCCGGGCGACCGGATCTTCCCCCATTACCGCGACAAGGCGCTGATGCTGGCGCTGGGCACGCCGGTGCGCGAACTGGCGCGCCTGCTGCTGGGCAAGGCGGCGTCGCTGGCCAACGGCCGCCAGATGCCCGGGCATTTCGGCGATGCCGGCCGGAACGTGTGGAGCGCGCTGTCTCCCGTCGCCCACCACCTGCTGCCGGCCTGCGGCTTCGCCTGGGCCATGCGGCGCCAGGGACTGGCCCACGTGGCGGTGGCCCTGACCGGCGAGGCGTCGTGCCGCCAGGGCGAGTTCTTCGAGGCGGTGGCCTTCGCCGTCGAACGTCAACTACCAGTGCTGTTCGTGGTCGAGGACAACGGATTCGGCATCAGCACGCCCACCGACCGCCTCAATCCCCTGGCGCTCGGCCTGCTGGACGGCGTGCCGGTGACCCGGGCCGACGGGCGCGACCCCGAGGCGCTGTTTCATGCGGCGCGGCGGGTGATGGACGGGGTGCGCGGAGGAAGCGGACCGGCCATCCTGTGGTGCGAGCTGGACCGGCTGGAGGGGCATTCCAGCTTCGACGACCAGCGCGGCTATCTGCCGGAAGAGGCCATCCGCGCCAAGTGGGACAGGGATCCCGTCGCCGCCTTCGCCGGCCGGGCCGCCCCCGAGGCCGAGGTGACGGCGCTGCGCCAGCGTCTGGCCGATGAGGTCTACGCCACCTTCCAGGAGGTGCTGGAGGAACCCGATCCGGTGCCGCTGGCGGCGCTGGACGACCGCCTGGGGCCGGTCTCCCGGCCTTCGCCGTTCCGCCTGCCCGAGGATTACGCCGAGAAACGGTGGAGTCTGTCCCGTGCGGTGGGCGTGGCGCTGACCGCCATCTTCGAGCACCAGCCCGACACCCTGCTGTTCGGCGAGGACGTGGACGATCCCAAGGGGGGGGTGTTCGGCCTGACCCGGGGGCTGTCCACCCGCTTTCCCGGCCGCGTCCACAATTCTCCGCTGGCCGAGGCGACCATCGCCGGAGTGGCGGCGGGACTGGCCGGAGCCGGAATCCGCCCGTTCCTGGAAATGCAGTTCGTGGATTTCTGCGGCCCGGCCATGAGCCAGATCGTCAACGACCTGGCGACGCTGCGCTGGCGCTCGGCCGGGGCCTGGACCTGCCCGGCGGTGATCTATGCCCCCTATGGCGGCTACGTGGCCGGGGCGGGCATGTGGCACAGCCAGGCCTGCGAGGCGTCGTTCACTCAGGTCCCCGGCCTCAGGGTGGCGGTGCCCAGCACGCCCGCCGACGCCGTGGGGCTGTTCTGGGCGGCGGCCCATGCCGAGGACCCCACGGTCATCCTGCTGCCCAAGCGGCTGTTCCAGGTCTCGGAGCCGGTGCCGGCCGAGATTCCCGCCATCGCCTTCGGAACGGCGGCGCTGCTTCGCCAGGGCGACGACCTCACCGTGGTGTGCTGGGGCAACACCGTGCGGGTGGTCCAGGAGGCGCTCCGCCGGCCCGAGGCGGCGGCGGCGTCGGTGGAGGTGTTCGACCTGCGCAGTCTGGTTCCCTGGGACCGGGGGGCGATCCTCGCCTCGGTGGCCAGGACCGGACGGCTGCTGGTGGTCCAGGAGGACAATGTGAGCGGCGGCGTCGGCCAGACCATCGTCGCCGAGGCCTGCGCCGATCCCGTCACCTGGAAAAGCCTGCAGGCTCCCCCCTTGATCCTGGGGCGTCCGGACGTGCATATCGGATTTTCCGGGGTGTACGGCGAGTCCTACCTGCCCCAGCCGCAAGCCGTCGCGCAAGCAATCCGCGACATGACAGGAGCCCCGTGATGATCAAGGTTCTGGCCGTTCCGTCCTACGGCTACAATGTGGAGAAGGTGTCCATTACCCGCCTGTTGAAGGAGCCGGGCGAGGATTTCGCCCTGGACGAGCCCCTGTACGAGCTGGAAACCGAGAAGGTCGCCCAGGAGGTGGAGGCCCCCTTCGCCGCGCGGCTGGTGCGCTGGTGGGTGGCCGAGGGCGACGTGGTCCCGGTCGGCGCCCCGGTGGCGGATGTGGAGGTCGAGGACTAGAGTCTGTCCGAAGCATCTCCGTCGGCGGCATCATTCTTTCGTCCCCGTTTGACATAGGGTTTGACCTGCGAGGCGGCGATCAGACGCACCTCGTGACCCAACTTGACCAGCGCCCGCCCCCAATAGTGAGCGGAGGCGCACGCCTCCATCCCCACAACACACCGGGAAAGGCTGGAAAAAAACTTGATGACTTCCGACCGGCGCAACTGGCGCCGGAGCGTCACGGCTCCTGCACTATCCACCCCGTGAACCTGGAAAACCCGCTTCGCCAGATCCAAACCAACCGTGATAATCTCTGCCATGGACGGCCCCCTTCGAATGGTGTGTCTCGACAACCACCATCTTGGCGCATTGCGACGCCGGTGAGCAGGGGCCGTCCACCCCATCATTTCAGGTGCGTCGTGCCCGGACTTGTTCCGGGCATCCACGCCCATCCGCCGGGACTATTGTTTCATGAGGCATTCCAGCGGATCCGCGTGGATGGCCGGGACGATGCCCGGCCATGACGGTGAGGTTGGGCGGGGCGATCAGGTTTAATTGCCTGGGTGCTGGCGGACGGTTTTTTCACCACCAAGACACCAAGGACACCAAGAGGACATTCCAGGTGCGTCGTGCCCGGACTTGTTCCGGGCATCCACGCCCGTCCGCAGGGACTATTGTTTCATAAGGCATTCCAGCGGATCCGCGTGGATGGCCGGGACGATGCCCGGCCATGACGGTGAGGTTGGGCGGGGCGATCTCAAACCAAGCCTGGGCAAGGCAAGAGACCAGTGCTGGCCGAATTGAACCGGACACCCTCGGGTCAAGCCCGAGGGTGACGAAATAGCAAATCGAATCAGGGCCGGGTGCCGGCGGCCATGGTCCGGAACAGGGGAATGTCCACCTCGCGGTCGTGGCGGTCCAGTTCCTTGTGGAAATGCTCGATGCGCTCGCGGGCCGAGTTGGGGTCCTTGTCCCGGATGGCTTCGCGGACCGGCACCAGCAGGCTCAGCAGGCGGAGATGGTCGTCCTTCAGGCGGGCGACGGCCTCGGGGCCGAAGCGGGCCGCCAGTTGCTCCTCCATGCGGAAATGGATGCGCATGCGGTCGTGCAGCACGTCCACCGCCTCGTCGGCCAGTCCCAGGCCGGGGTCGTTGCGGACGACCGCCGTCATGGATGCGATCATCTGATGAAGCTTCTGGTGCTCGGTATCGATGGCCGGGTCACCGCTCTTCCACTGCTCCTCGATCCACGTCGCCATGCCAGCCCCTTTTTCCTGCCCGCGTCAAGGATGTGGGGATATGGCCGGAATTGTTCCAGGGCTGAAGATCAGCCGCAGCGCACGCCGGTGCCGCCCAGGCCGCAATAGCCGCCGGGAGTCTTGGCCAGGTATTGCTGGTGGTAGCCTTCCGCCCAGTAGAAGGGGGCGGCCGGAATGATCTCGGTGGTGATGGCGCCGAACCCGGCGCGGCGCAGCGCCTCGCCATAGGCCTGGCGCGAGGATTCCGCCGCCTCGCGCTGTTGGGGCGTGGTCCAGTAGATGGCCGAGCGGTACTGGGTGCCGATGTCGTTGCCCTGGCGCATGCCCTGGGTGGGGTTGTGGCCCTCCCAGAACAGCCGCAGCAGGGCGGCATAGGACAGCTCGGCCGGATCGAAGGCCACCATCACCGCCTCGGCGTGGCCGGTGCGGGCGGTGCAGACCTCCTCGTAACTGGGATTCTCGGTGAAGCCGCCGGTATAGCCCACCGAGGTGGAATAGACGCCATGGTTCTTCCAGAACAGCCGCTCGGCCCCCCAGAAGCAGCCCATGGCGAAGATCGCCACCTCCATGCCCACCGGGAAGGGAGGCTTCAGGTGGGTGTCGAGCACGTAATGGCGCTCGGGGATGTGAACTTCGCTGGCGCGGCCGGGCAGGGCCTGCTCGGCCGTGACCATCACCGTCTTGCTGGGGCCCCAAAGCGACATGGGTGTGACTCCGCCGTTAAACCATTCCCCCCTATATGGGGTCCGCCGTTCACCGTAGCGAGATGGCGGCAAGCGCCAGGGCGGCGACGATGGCCAGCGCGCCCAGGAAGATGTCGCGCTGGCGGCGCTTGGCGCGGTCCTTCTCCTCCAGGCGGCGCTGCAGCCAGCGGGTGGTGACCTCGACCGCCGCCGCGCCGGCGAAGTCGCTGAACACGCCCTGCACAGCCGAGGGTTCGAACATCCCGTCGTTGAACTCGTGGATGGTGAACAGGCACCACTCGCCCTCGTACTCCACCTGGCAGACCCAATCCTGCAGCACCCAGCGGTCCAGCACCTTGCGGATGGGGCGCTCGGCCTCCTGGTGGTGGAACGAGAACTGGAAGCCCTCGACGGAGGCGATGCGGGACTCGGCCATGGCGGCTCCTCAATGAAACGGGCGGCTGGCGAAAATAACGGAAGAACTACTGGATGTAATAATTGTTTCACCCCGGCGGCACAAGCCCTTGCGTTATAGGATAGTCATGGACGGCTACGAAACCTCAGCAGTCGAAGGTCGGCGTGTTGTGCCGAAGCAGCCCGAAAGGGGCGCTTCCGATCCGTCTTCCGTCTCAATTCCATTATCCGCAATCAGACGAGGTGAGTCATGACCCACCAGATGACGACCGTCCATGCCCTGAACCCGGCCGCCTCCGACGGGCTGGAGGTGCGCCTCGCCGAGACACGCGCCGAGGTGGCCGCCGCCCAGCGCATCCGCTACCGGGTGTTCTACGAGGAGATGGGGGCGAAGCCCAGCGCCGCCATGCAGGCGCTGGAACAGGATTTCGACGATTACGACCGCCATTGCGACCACCTTCTGGTCCTGGCCGAGGGCGAGGTGGTGGGCACCTACCGCCTGATCCGCCGCCGGGCGGCCGAGGCGGTGGGCCGCTTCTATTCGGCGGGCGAGTTCGACATCAGCCCCTTCCTGGCTGTCGAGGGTGAAATCCTCGAACTGGGCCGCTCGTGCGTCGATGCCCGCTGGCGCCACCGCGGCACGCTGCAGGCCCTGTGGCAGGGACTGGCCGCCTACATGGTGGAGAACGACATCCGCCTGCTGTTCGGCTGCGGCAGCCTGCCCGGCACCGATCCCGAGGTGCTGGCCCCCCAGCTGGCTTACCTGCGCGACAACCACCTGGCGCCGCCCGCCTTGCGCGGCCGGGCGCTGGACAGCGCCGAGAGGGTGGACTTCGCCGCCATCGACGCGGCCTGGGAGGCGCGCCGGGTCCTGGCCTCGCTGCCGCCGCTGCTCAAGGGCTATCTGCGCCTGGGCGGCGTGATCGGCGACGGCGCGGTGATCGACCGGCCGTTCAACACCACCGACGTGCTGGTGGTGGTCAACGCCGCCGACATCGCCGGGCGCTACGTGAAGCGCTTCAGCGCTTGATGGCGGCTTTCAGCGCGGCCAGCAGGCGGGCGGGCTCCACCGGTTTGGAGACATAGTCGTCCATGCCGGCCTCCAGGCAAAGGGCGGCGTCGCCGTCCAGCACGTCGGCGGTCATGGCGATGATGGGAGTGGCGGCCACGGGGCCGGACATGGCGCGGATGCGGCGTGTCGCCTCCAGCCCGTCGATGCCCGGCATGTGGACGTCCATCAGCACCACGTCGAAGGGCTGGCGCCCCAGGGCGGCGATGGCCTCGGCGCCGTCATGGGCCAGGGTGACGCGCTGGCCCCAGCGCTTCAGCAGGGCGGTGGTCAGCTTCTGATTGACCGGGTTGTCCTCGGCCACCAGCACCGACAGCGGCGGCAGGCCGGTGTCGTCCCCTTCCGCCGGGGCGGCGGCCCGCTCCGCCGGAGCGGCGGCCAGGGGCAGGGTGAAATGGAAGGTGGTGCCCTCGCCCGGAACGCTGTCGAAGCCGATCTCGCCGCCCATCATCTCCACCAGCTTCTTGCAGATGGACAGCCCCAGCCCAGTGCCGCCGAAGCGCCGGGTGATGGAGGAATCCGCCTGGACGAATTCGGCGAACAGGGCGGGGGCGGCGGCGGGCTCGATGCCGATGCCGGTATCGCTCACCTCGAAGCGCAGATGGCCGGGCCCGGCCTCGGCCGAAAGCACCACGCCGCCCCGTTCGGTGAACTTGACGGCATTGCCCAGCAGATTGGTCAGCACCTGGCGCAGGCGGGTGGGGTCGCCCACCGTCATGCGCGGCACGCCCTCGGCCACGAGCAGACGCAGGGTCAGGCCCTTGTCGGCGGCGGCGCCCCGCATCAGCGCCATCATCTCGTCCAGCAGGCGGTGGAGATCGAAGGATGTGGTCTCCGGCCGCATCTGCCCGGCCTCCAGCTTGGAGAAGTCCAGGATGTCGTTGATGATGGCCAGCAGGGCGCGGGCCGAGGACTGGGCGGTCTCCAGGTGGTCCTTCTGCTCGGTGGTCAGCGGTGATCCGGTCAGCAGGTGCAGCATGCCCAGCACCCCGTTCATGGGGGTGCGGATCTCGTGGCTCATGGTGGCGAGGAAGTTGGCCTTGACCCGGGCCATCTCCTCGGCCTTGTCCTTGGCGTGGATCAGCATGCGCTCGGCGCGCTTGCGGTCGGTGATGTCGGTGTAGGTGGTGACGAAGCCGCCGCCGGGCAAAGGCGTGCCCCGCACCTCGATCACCGTGCCGTCGGGGCGCTCGCGCTCGAAGCAATGGGCGGTGAAGTTGCGGGCCTTTTCCACCCGCTCGGCCACCAGCGCCTCGACCTCGCCGGGGCCGTACTCGCCGCGCAGCGCGTTGTAGCGCATGAAATCGGCGAACACCGTCCGGGGGTGGACCAGGCTGGCCGGAAAGTCCAGCATCTCGAGGAAGCGGTTGTTGCACAGAATCAGGTTCAGGTCGCGGTCGAACACCGTGAAGCCCTGGCCGAACTCCTCCACCGCCTCGATCAGGTGGCGCCACTTGAACTCGGCCGACCCAGCTCCGTGATGCATGCTCAGCTTCCCCGTTCGCGCAACGGCAGCATAGGCCAAATTCCACCCCGGCGAAAGTCGCATGCAAGGGGAAGGTTCGGGCCATACCTTGTAACTATTGCGAGATGTTGCGCCGCAGGATACCGTTCTTCCCGTGCCAACGGGGCGCGGCGGTCAAGGGGGCGAAGATGGCGATCAAGCGGGCGATCTGTCTTGCGGGCGGCGGCCCGGCGGTCGGTCTTTCCATCGGCGCGCTGGAGCGCCTGCACCGGGAGCCGGACATCCGCTTCGACGTGTGGAGCCTGGCCTGCATCGGCGCCTGGCTGGGCATCGTCTGGAACCAGGCCGCGCCGGGCAAGGAGGTGGAGACCTCGGTGGACTTCTTCCGCGGCATCTTCAGGCCCGACGACGTCTACGACAAGTTTCCGGTGGCGGCCGCCTTCGCGCCCGATTTCGAGGCGGCGACCGAGAACACCCTGAACTTCGTGCTGGATTCCAACAGCTACCGCAATCTGGTGATCCCCGAGGCCATCAAGGAGGCGTCCGAGGAAATCGTCGCCTTCGCCAGGGACCCCGGCAAGTGGTCCCAGGCCAATTTCAACGCCCTGATCCTCAATCAGGTGCTGGCGGTCAACCCGGTGTCCCGCTTCATGACCAGCCTGATGTACAAGAGCGCCACCAAGGGGCTGTCGCGGGTGTTCTATCCCGACAGCGCCTTCTTGCAGCAGATCGACTTCAAGGCGCTGTACCAGCCGGGCCGCCCGGTGCTCTACCACAATTCCTACAACCTGACCGACCAGCGGCTGGAACTGTTCAGCAACAAGGATTCCAAGTACCAGCCCATCTCGGCCGAGACCCTGTGCGCCTGCTCGGCCCTGCCCTACATCGAGGAGCCGGTCACCATGAACGGCAAGGTCTATTGCGAGGGCGCCACCATCGACACCGTCAATTTCGAGGATCTGCTGACCAACCACCCCGACCTGGACGAGGTGTGGGTCAGCCGCATTCTCGACCGCAAGCAGATCCGCCGGCCCGAGAACCTCTACGACGCCCTGAACAATCTGGTGATGCTGTTCGCCTCCACCACCAGCGAGGACGACGTGAAGCTGTTCAGGTACCACCTTCAGGAGAGCGGTTCCAAGGTCCGGGTCATCGAGATCCCGGTCGCCCACAACATCAATTACGACTGGAGCTGGTCGAATCTGGACCGCTCCATCGCCGACGGCAAGCTCGCCGCCGACGCGGTGATTCGGGCCTATCGCGGCGGAACCCCGGCTTCTCCGGCGAAACATGCATCAAAGAGAAAGAATAATACGGTGAATGCCTGATTAGACATAAGTTATAAAGCATCAATTCATTACAAATGTTTATTTGATTGGCGTGGGTATGGCTGTTTAATAGTCATGCCATCCGCTATGACGTAGTCTTGGGCGGCTGGGGCATATGGCTTCGGCGACATGGTATGGGCGTTGCCTCCAGCCAGACGCCGGCCTCGGAGGGTGAGATGAGCTTTCTCGACGACATGAGGATTTGGGCCAAGATCGCCATTGTTCCGGTGGTGGCGACCATCGGACTGGTGATCATCGCCTGGGTGGGCATGCAGGGACTGGCCGGTCAGAGCCGGACGCTGGACGAGATCGCCGAGGTCTCGTTCGCCAAATCGGTGAAGATCGGCGATTTCACCGACGTGCTGCAGGACGCCCATTCCGACCTCTATCGATTGCTGACCTGGAATGCCGCCGGTGTCGAGGCGGCCAAGGTGGACAAGATCGAGGCGGCCTTCGCCGAGGGCATGAACAAGGCCCGCAAGCAGCTGAAGGACTTCCGCGCCGCCTTTCCGGTCACCGGCGAGGAGGACGCGCTGCTGCGCAAGATCGAAAGCGGCCTGGTCACCTACAAGAACGCCACCGACCAGGTGGTCTCCATGCAGAAGATGGACTTCACCGCCGCGGTGTCCTTCATGTGGACCGCCCAGGACAGCTATCAGGCCCTGATGGCCGAGACCCAGGCCATGGTGGCCATGGAGGCCCGGCTGGTCGAGGCCGCCCGCCACTCGGCCAGCCACGACGCCGGCACCACGCGCGGGCTGTTCATCGGCATCACGCTCGGTGTGCTGGGCCTGCTGGCGCTGATTTCCTTCCTGCTGGTGCGCGCCATCGCCAGCGCGGTGGGCGGCATGACCGGCGCCATGGAGCGTCTCGCCCAGGGCGACCTGAGCGTGGCGGTGCCCGCCATCGGCCGCAAGGACGAGATCGGCGCCATGGCCGCCACCGTCCAGGTGTTCAAGGAGAACGCCCAGCGGGTCAAGGCGCTCACCGACGAGCAGGAGGCGCTGCAGCGCCAGGCCGAGGCCGCCAAGCGCCAGGCCATGGCCGAACTGGCCGGCGAGATCGAGACCACGGTCCGGGGCGCCGTCGAGAACGCGTCGCGCGCCGCCGATTCCATCCGGGGCGAGGCCGAGGTGCTGGCCGCCAACGCCGAGACCGCCATCAGCCAGACCGCCCAGGTGGCCCAATCCTCGGAACTGGCCAACGGCAACGTGGAGAACGTGGCCCAGGCGGCCGAGCGTCTGGTGGGCTCCATCAGCGAGATCAACCGGCAGGTGGAGGAATCCTCGCGCGTCGCCTCCGAGGCGGTGGCCGAGGCGGCCCGCACCGACGAGACCGTCAAGACCCTGACCGTCGCCTCGGGCAAGATCGGCGAGGTGGTCAACCTCATCAACGACATCGCGTCGCAGACCAACCTGCTGGCGCTCAACGCCACCATCGAGGCGGCGCGGGCGGGGGATGCCGGCAAGGGCTTCGCCGTGGTGGCCAACGAGGTCAAGAACCTCGCCAACCAGACGGCGCGGGCCACCGAGGAGATCACCGGCGAGATCACCGCCATGAAGGCCGCCACCGAGGAGGCGGTGCGGGCCATCGACGGCATCGTCGCCACCATCAGTCGGGTCAACGAGGCCCTGGCCGCCATCACCGGCGCCGTGGCCGAGCAGGGGCGCGCCACCGGCGAAATCTCGGACTCGGTCAGCCAGGCCGCCGACGGAACCCGCACCGTGTCGTCGGGCATCGGCGAGGTGCGACGGGTCGCCGATCAGGTGGGCAACGCCGCCGCCACCGTCCAGGTCACCACCGAGACCCTGGTGGGCGAGTTCGATCGCCTGCAATCCCAGGTGGACGGTCTGGTGGCCCGTCTCAAATCCGCATAACCACAATCAGGAGGGAAGCCGTGAAGAATTTCGTGAAGATGTCGGTGCTGGCCGCATGTGCCGTGCTTGGCCTGTCGGGGGCGGCGCGGGCCGCCGACGAATGCGCCTCGGCCCAGGGGCTGGTGGACAAGGCCATCGCCCATTACAAGGCGGTGGGCCAGGAGAAGTCCTATGCCGACTTCATGGACAAGGGCAACAAGGACTGGGTCAACGGCGAGCTTTACGTCATCGTCTCGACCATGGACGGCATCTTCAAGGCCCACGCCATCAATCCCAAGCTGATCGACAACAAGGATCTGCCCGGCCTCAAGGACGTCAACGGCGTGCTGATCATCCAGGAGATGATCAAGGCCGGCAAGTCCGGCCCGGCCGGCGCCTGGGCCAAGTACACCTGGACCCATCCGGAGACCAAGAAGCTGGCGCCCAAGCAGACCTGGGTGAAGGCCAACGGCGATCTGCTGTTCATGGCCGGCTGCTACCCGCCGGCCTGACGGCCCGCCGCCTGCCGGGAAATGCCGTCCGCCGTTCGGTGGGCGGCATTTCGCGTATCATAACGTCCGCCCCTGGAACAGACTCTTCATGTCATCCCGAGCCAAAAGCGAGGGATCTTTCACGCCATGGCGGCAGCCGCTTGCCGCTGAAAGATCCTTCCTCCCTGCGGTCGTCAGGATGACAGGTCGGTTCAAATGACGGCCGGTATCAGGGCTTTACCGCCAGCCGGACCGATTCGTTGATGCGCGCCAGGAAGATGGGGGCGCCGTTCTCCGCGAAGTACTCGTCGACCGCCTGTTTCGCCCCCCGGAAATATCCATAATCGTCGATGATCAGGATGCCGCCCGAGACCAGCCGTGGGTACAGATGCCTGAGTTCGTGCAGGGTGGAGGCGTAAAAATCGGTGTCCAGCCGCAGAAGGCTGATCCGGTCCGGCATGACGGCGGGGATGGTCTCCTCCACCAGTCCTTCCACGAAGACCATCCTGTCCTCGGGATAGCGCGAGAGTCCCAGCACCTGGCGCACCATGTCAACGGAGCCGCCATAGCCCCAGTTCTTCCCCTCGGCGGCATGGGCGGCCCAGGCATTCATGGCCGGCGTTCCGTCCCAGGCGACGTCGACCTCGTCGGGGCGGGGCATGCCGTTGAAGGTGTCGTAGAGATAAACGTGACGCGAAGTGTCGCCCAGATGGGCCATGGTGGAGCAGGCCAGCATCATGGAGCCGCCCCTCCATACCCCGCATTCCACCAGATCGCCGTCGATACGGTGGCGGACGATGTGCTCGACCGCCTTGTAAAGAGCCCAGGGGGCTTCGGCGGATTCCATGGCCGTTATGGAAACCTGCTGCAATATGGGAAACAGGTTCAGGAAGAACTCGTCGTCAATGTCGTAATAAGACTTTTCGATGGTCCCAACGTTCATTCGAAGCATGCATCATACCGTCTTGGTCTTGCCTGCGGGGGCGTCGCCCCGTCTGGCGGGGCGGATGCTCCTCTTGCGTATTTACCAAGTTCCGGCCTGGAGTTGAAGATGGAATGGCGTGCTCGTGTCCCCGCATCTCGGCCGCCCGAACAGGGGGGCGCGGCATGACAATGAGGCTCATCTCATCACGGGTTGGGACTGTCGATTCTGGTTCCCATGTGCTAGGTGCATCGACTCGACTCAATGGAATCTGTTTACAACCGGTTTATCGCGGTGGGGAATCAAGAATTCCTTAGTGTCTTTCGTTGCATGCTGCTGTGGTCTATGCTTAAGCTCGACGCCAGGGAAGGTCCATAACCGGAGGCTTGGTCGTACCCGCGACTGAATTGGGATCGCAGAATTATGCCGGTGAGGGGGAGAGTTTTGGCGGTTGCCCTGAATTATCCAAGTGTTGATCGGACGACAAACGTGGGCTTCGGACTCCCATGAGACCGTATATTGTCGCCATCTTCAATCAGAAGGGGGGGATCTCAAAGACCACCACCAGCACCAATCTGGCGGTATGCTTGGCTGCATTCGGAAAATCCGTGGTGGTCATCGATCTGGACTCGCAGGGTGATTCCACCAAGAGCCTGGGGATTGATCCCAAGACCAAGCAGGGCATCTACGATCTCTTCACCAACGGCGCCTCGGTCGAGGACGTCATGGTGGACACCATGTTCGACGGCGTCCGGGTGCTGCCCTCCACCTACAGCCTGGCCGGTATCGAGATCAAGCTGTCGGAGATGCAGAACTCCCAGCGCACGCTGTCCAACATCCTGGCGCATACGGCGCTGGATTGCGATTACGTGGTGATCGACTGCCCGCCGGCGCTGGGCATCCTGCCCATCAACGCCCTGGCCTCGGCCCATGCGGTGATCATTCCCGTCACCGCCACGCCCTATGCCAATGACGGGCTGCTGCGCACGCTGCCCTCCATCAAGTACGTGCAGGAGGGGCTGAACAAGAACCTGCTGCTGCAGGGCGTGCTGTTCACCATCAACGACAAGAACAAGACCACCCGCAAGATCAACGATCTGATCCGCTCGCGTCTGGGCGGCACCGTCTACCGCACCGAGATTCCCAGGGACAACACGGTGATCGAGGCGGCGACCTCGCGGCTTCCGGTCTGCGTCTTCGCGCCCAAGTCGCCGGCGGCCCAGGCCCATCTCGACTTCACCGAGGAATTCATCGGCCGCCACGTGGCCATCGCCGCCAAGAACAACGAGACGGTGAGCCCCCATTTCCCGCGCGACGAAGCGGTCGGCCGCCTGACCCGCTGGCAGGGAGCCTGCGCCGAGATCGCCGTTCCCGCCGACGACGCCCGCCTGCGCCAGAAGACCGACCAGCTGGACCGCATGCTGTACGGCGACCGGACGCGCATGGAGCGCTGGCATCTTGAAGTGGTGCATTTCTTCATCGAGAATCGCCTGTCCCTGGTGGCATTCCTGGTGGTGATGCTGCTGGGGGGGCTGGCGCTGCTGGGGGTGGGAATCGAGGGTGCCCGCCGCTTGGCCGGGCTGCTCGGTTTCGTCTGACGGGTGATGTGACCATGGCCTCCCAATCGGCCGACGCTTCCGGCATCGTGATGTTCCGCCTGGCCGGGCTGGGCTTCGGCCTGCCGGTGGACGACGTGCGCGAGGTGGTGCCGCTGGCCTGGCTCGACCGGCCGCCGCACCTGTCGTCCATGGTCGAGGGCATCCTCAATCTCGGCGGACAGGCGGTGCCGGTCCTCCGCCTCGACCGGCTGCTGGGGATGGAGGACGGCCGTTACGGCCTGGACGCCTCGATTCTCATCATGCGGCCCCGGCCCGGTTCGGGGGCACTGGGCTTGCTGGTCGAGCACGTGGACGGCGTGCGCGAGGGCGGCGACCTCGCCGCCATGGGCCTTCCGCCCGGCCAGTCCTTCAACGACTGCCTGGCCGAGGTGCTGGAGAGGGACGGGCGCGCCGTCAACCTGCTGGCCTGGGACCGCATCCTGCTGAAGCAGGAACGCGAGGCGCTGGCCCAGTTCCAGGCCCGCACCCAGCAGCGGCTCGACGCCCTGACGGAATTCGGACCATGAGGGAACCGGCGCCGTGAGTTCCGCCACCGCCAATCTCCCTCCGGCGGTCGCCGCCATTCTGGACGACCCGGCCTATTCCCGCCTGAAGGCCCTGGTCATCGACACCACCGGGATGGAGTTCTACCGCGACAAGGACGGCGACCTGGCCCGCATCCTGGCCGAGCGCATGGCCGAGATCGGTATCGGCCATTGCGGCGGCTATCTCGACCTGCTGCAATCCCTGGCCCAGGGCAAGGCGGAGATGGACGCGCTGATCGCCGAACTGACCATCGGCGAGACCTACTTCTTCCGTCACAAGGAGCAGTTCGACGCCCTGCGCGACCTGATCCTGCCCGAGGTGATCGAGCGCAACCAGATGGTCCGCCGCCTGCGCATCTGGAGCGCGGGCTGCGCCACCGGCCCCGAACCCTATTCGGTGGCGATCATGCTGGAACGCGAGTTCGGCGAGCGCATCGCCGGCTGGCACGTCACCGTGCTGGGGACCGACATCAACCAGAAGTTCCTGTCCCGGGCGCGGGAAGGGCGCTACGACGAATGGGCGTTCCGGGCCATGTCGGACAGCCTGCGCGCCGCCTGCTTCGAGCGGGTGGGCAATCAGTGGCAGATCCGCCCCGAATTCAAACGCCACGTCAGCTTCCAGTACCACAACCTGATCAAGAGTCCGTTTCCCTCGCTGGCCGACAACATCGCCGGCTTCGACATCATCATCTGCCGCAACGTCATCATCTATTTCAGCCAGCCCACGGTGGAAGCCCTGGTTCCCTGCTTCCGCGAGACCCTGAACGACGGCGGCTGGCTGATCATGGGCCATGCCGAGCCCAACCAGCGGCTGTTCAGCAGCTTCCGCACGGTCAACACGCCGGGCGCGGTGCTTTATCAGCGGGTGGACCGGCCGCAGGAGAGCCCCGCCCCCGTCGCCGCGCCGCCGCAATTGCCGCTCGCTCCGCTCAAGGTGCCGGAATTCGCCGCGGGACGGCGCCCTTTGCCGCCCCATGCCCCCCCGCGGCGCGGCGGGGCCTCCATGCCTCTCAGGCCGGTGGCGCCCAAGCCGGTTCCCGCCACCGGCCCGTCCGGCGATCCCTCCCAATCCGCTTGCCGGCTCAAGGTGGCGCGCGAGCTGGCCGACAGCGGCCAGTGGGAAAAGGCCGCCGCCGCCTGCGACGCGATCATCGCCGCCGTCCCCCTCGACGCCTGGGCCCATTTCTACCGCGCCATGGTCCACGAGCAGCTGGGCGAGGACGAGGCGTGCGAAAAGGCCTTGCGCCGCGCCATTTATCTCGACCGCCGTCTGGTTCTGCCCCATTATCACCTGGGGTTGTTCCTGGCGCGGAAGGACGATGTCGCCGGTGCGGAACGTTCGTTCCGCAACGCCCAGGCGCTGCTGACCGGCCAGGCTGATGAGCAGCCGGTGGACCCCGGCGAGAAGATTAGCGTGGGACAGATGCGTGAGGCGGTGGCGATGCATCTCAAACTGGTCGGAGGGGCGTGATGTCCCGTCAGGCCGAGACCGTTCTCGACCGTCTTCGCACCCTGGGCGCGGGGCATGACGGCTGGAGCGAGGAGGAATACGCCGAGGCGTTGCTGCGTGCCCGCGCCCGCCGTCTGGCGGCGCCACGCGGCGCGGTGGCCGAAATGGCCGCCGGAATCGAGGTGCTGGGCGTGCGCATCGCCAGCGAGCGCTATGCCCTGCCGCTGGAGACCCTGTCCGAGGTGATGGTGCTGGCCCGCTGGACTCCGGTGCCGGGCCAGCCGCAATACCTGTTGGGCGTCACCAATCTGCGGGGCGAGATCCGTCCGGTTCTCGACCTGCATTCCCTGCTGGGGCTGGCGCCGCCGCCGCCGGAGGCGCGGAACTGGGTGATCTTCCTCAAGGCCGGCGGCGTCGAGGTGGGGCTGCGGGTCGATGCCCTCGACCGGGTGGTGTCCCTCGACCCGGCCACCCTGACCCGCCCGCACGAGGCCGGCAACGGCCTGCCGCAACGTTTCATCTCGGGTATCGCTCCCGATGCCCTGATACTTCTCGATACCGCACAGCTTCTGGCCCTCGACGCGCTGAAGGACACGCGCGCCGCCGGTCAAGACGAGTCATGAAGGAAATCCCGATGGCCAAGACCGCGCAACGCTCCTGGTGGAAAGATCTGAAGCTTCGCCGCAAGTTCTCCACGGTGTCCCTGGGCTTCACCCTGGTCCTGGCCGGACTGATCGCCTTCAACGTCATGGTGCTGCGCAGCCAGAGCCAAAACTCGGTGGTGACCGACATGGCCGGGCGCCAGCGCATGCTGTCGCAGAAATTCGCCAAGGAGGTGCTGCTGCTCGGCGGCGGAGTGGCGGTGGACCATCAGGCGACGCTGCGTCTCATGCGTGATTCCCTGGCGGCCCTGACCGAGGGCGGCGAGGTGGTCGTCAACCTCGATACCGGCGCCAAGGTCATCCTGCCGCCGCCGCCCTCGCTGGAAATCCGGGCCAAGCTGGCCGAGCAGGCGACCTTGCTGCGCCAGTACGAGGCCTCGGCGACCGGCTATCTCGCCCTGGGCGCCGGCGACGTCCGCCGCGCCGACAAGCTGAAGGAAATGCTGGTGCTGCAGGCCCAGTTGAGCGATTCCGCCGAGGCGGCGGTCAAGCTGCTCAGCTTCCAGGCCGAGGGCGCCATCCGCGGCATGATCGGCCTCGAGATCATCGTCGGCCTGATCTGCGCCCTGTCGGGCCTGGTGGTCAGCAGCCTGATCGGCCGCCAGATCGCCGACCCCCTGGCCGCCTGCGCCGAGGCGGCGCGCAAGATCGCCGAGGGCGACCTGCGCATCGAGCCGCTGGTGGTCAGCTCGTCGGACGAGATCGGCGTGCTGCAGGAAGCCTTCGACGAGATGCTGATGAGCCAGCGCGATATCGCGTTGCAGACCCGTTCGGCCTGCGACGCGCTGACCGCCGCCGCCGCCGCCATACTCTCCTCGGCGCAGGAGCAGGCGGCCGGCACCAAGCAGCAGGCGGCGGCCGTGCAGGAGATCACCACCACGGTCGAGGAAATCAGCCTGTCGGGCAAGCAGGTGGCCGAGCGCTCGCGCCAGGTGGCGGGAACCGCCGAGGCGGTGGCCACCTCGGGCAATGCCGGCCTGCATGCGGTGCGCGACGCCTCCCAGGGCATGGAGGCCATCCGCGAGCAGACCGAGACGGTGGCCGAGAACATCATCACCCTGTCGGAGCGCACCCAGGCGGTGGGCGAGATCATCGCCACGGTCAACGAGATCGCCGAGCAGTCCAATCTGGTGGCCCTCAACGCCGCCATCGAGGCCGCCGACGCCCGCGAGCAGGGGCGCCGCTTCTCGGTGGTGGCCGGCGAGATCAAGAACCTCGCCGATCAGGCCAAGGAAGCTACCGCCCAGGTGCGCGGCATCCTGGAGCAGACCCAGAAGGGCATCAACACCTCGGTGATGCTGACCGAGGAGGCCTTGAAGCGCGTCGAGCTGGGCCGCGAGAAGTCCACCATGTCCGAGCACGTCATCCGCCAGATGGCCGACAACATCCAGGAGAGCGTTCACGCCTTCCAGCAGATCGTCGGCGCCACCAATCAGCAGCAGATCGGCCTGGAACAGGTGACCCAGGCCCTGCATGAGATCCGCCAGGCCAGCCAGCAGACGGCGCAGACCACCGCCCAGCTGGAGAAGGCGTCCCTCGATCTGAGCCAGCTGGGCCAGAAGCTGTCGCGCACCTTGGAGAAATACCGGCTTTGATCAGCATCCGGGAAAGGCTGCTCCAGGCCTTTCAGATCGAATACCGGGAACATGTTGACGCCATCCGCGCGCTGCTCGATGACCTCGGGCACAAGGCGGAGGGAAGCGGACTCGCGCAGCTGGACGAGATCTTCCGCCGCGCCCACTCGCTGAAGGGCGCGTCCAGGGCGGTGGACCTGCCGGCCATCGAGGAAATCTCGCACCGGATGGAGACGCTGTTCGCCAAGGTCCGCTCGGGCCAGTCCAAACTGGACCACGAGATGGCCGCCGGCCTGGGCCAGGTGCTCGACGTCATCGAGGATTCGGTGGCGGCCAATCTCGCCAACGAGCCGTTGCCCGACACCGCCGCCGCCATCGCCGCCCTCGACGCCATGATCGAAGGCCACGCGGCTCCGGCCGAGCCGCCGCCTCCGTCCCCTCCGCCTCCGCCCGCCATGCCGGATCCGGTCGCCCCGCCGGTCATGGCGCCGCCCGCGCCGCCGCCCGAAGAGCCCGAGGAGGACGAGCCGGTCCCCGCCGAACGGTCCGCCGCCGTGGCGGTGCGTCCGGAGGAGACGGTTCGGGTCCGCGCGCTCCATCTCGACCGCCTGCTACGCTCGTCCAATGAATTGCTGACCGAGACCATGAACCAGCGGCAGGTGACCCAGTCGCTGCTGGGCCTCGACCGCACGCTGGCCGAATTCGACCGCTCGTGGCGTCGGCCGCGCAAGAATGCCGCCGCCGCGCTGCGTGATCTCGGCGATTACGACCGCGCCATCGCGCTGGAGCGCCAGTACGAGGCGCTGGAGCAGACCCTGACCGGCATCAGCCGCGAGCTGCGCGCCGTGCGCCGCCGGCAGCAGCGCACCGGCTGGGCGCTGCGCCAGCTGGGCAACGACATGCAGCAGGAGGTCCGGCAGGTCCGCATGGTGCCCGCCGATTCCATCTTCGGCGGCTTCCGCAAGATGGTCCGCGATCTGGCCAAGGCGGCGGGCAAGCAGGTTTCGGTCCAGGTCTCCGGCCTGGACGTCGAGGCCGACCGCATGGTGCTGCAGGGCCTCAAGGACCCGGTGATGCACCTGCTGCGCAACGCGCTGTCCCATGGCGTCGAGCCGCCCGACGAGCGCAAGGCCTCGGGCAAGGCGGCCGGCGCCCATGTGGGCCTGTCCTTCGACGTGTCCGAGGGGCGTCTGGTGGTGCAGATCGAGGATGACGGCCGCGGCGTCAACTTCGAGGCCATCCGCCGCAAGGCGGTGGAGCGCGGCCTGTTCTCCGATGCCGAATCCTTCCAGGTGGACCGCCAGTCGCTGATCGACGTGATCTTCGACCCCGGATTCTCCACCGCCCGGGTGGTGGACGACCTGTCGGGGCGCGGCATGGGCCTGTCGGTGGTGCGCGAAGCCATGGCCATGATGAACGGGACGGTGGAGGTGCAGGACCGCCAGCCGGCGGGGACCCGCTTCCGCCTGTCGCTGCCGCTCACCGTCTCGACCCAGCGTCTGTTCCTGGTGGAATGCCAGGGCCACGTCTACGGCCTGCCCACCGAGGGCGTCGACCGACTCTACCGCGTGCGGGCCGAGGACGTGGGCACCGTCGAGGGCAAGTCGGTGGTGTTCCTGGGCGACCGGCAGATTCCGCTGCTGTCGCTGGCCCATCTGCTGGCCCTGGGGGAAAGCTCGGTCAAGGTCACCCGCAACGTGGTGCCGCTGGTGGTCCTGAAGAACGGCGAGCGCCGGGTGGCGGTGGCCATCGACGGCTTCCTGTCCATCCGCGAGGGGCTGGTCAAGGATATCGGCGTGCCCGGCGCGCGCGGCACCATGGTGGCGGGCGGCGTGCTGCTCGAGGACGGCGACATCGCCCTGGTCCTCAATCCCTTCGAGATCGTCGAGACCTTCAGGAAGTCGGGCAGCATCCGGGTGCTGACCACGGTGGAGAAGCCGGCCGAGAAGAAGGTGCCGGTCATCCTGGTGGTGGACGATTCGCTCACCACCCGCACCCTGGAGAAGTCCATCCTGGAGGCCCACGGCTATCAGGTGCGTCTCGCCCATGACGGGCTGGAGGGGCTGGGGCGGCTTCGGGCCGAGCAGATCGACCTGATCATCTCCGACATCCAGATGCCGCGCCTGGACGGTTTCGGCCTGCTGCAGGCGGTGAAGTCCGATCCGGCCCTGAAGGCCATTCCGCTGATCCTGGTCAGCTCGCTGGAGGCCCGCGAAGACAAGGAACGCGGCCTGGAGCTGGGCGCCGACGCCTATGTGGTCAAGCGCAAGTTCGACCAGAAGGAGCTTCTCGAAACCATAGGGCAGTTCCTATGAGAAAGAAGATCAAGGTCCTGATCGTCGAGGATTCGCTGGTGGTGCGCGAGCTGCTGAAGCACATCATCGGCTCGGACGACCGCTTCGACGTCATCGCGGCGGTGGCCAGCGCCGAGGATTGCCTGGAGCAGCTGGAAACCCTGCGGCCCGACGTCATCTCGCTGGACATCCGCCTGCCCGGCATGAACGGGCTGGATGCCACCCTCAAGATCATGGCGCGCCGCCCAACCCCCATCGTGGTTATCGCCGCCCAGGTGGACGACAACGAGCTGAACATCGCCATGAACGCGCTGCGCGCCGGTGCCCTGTCGGTGGTGGAAAAGCCGGTGGGCGTCACCAATGCCGGCTATGAGACCATGGCCGCCAAGATCTGTACCCAGCTGGCCATCATGAGTCAGGTCCAGGTGGTGCGCCAGGGCATCGACCGGGGGCTGAACTTCGGCAGCGACGACACGCCGGCCCGCCCGCCCGCCGCCCGTGCCGGCACCTATTCCATGGTCGGCATCGTCGCCTCCACCGGCGGGCCGCAGGCCCTGGTGCAGTTGCTGAGCGGCCTGGGCGCCGACTTCCCCCTGCCCATCCTGCTGGTCCAGCACATCACCTCCAGCTTCCTCGAGGGCTTCGTCACCTGGCTGTCGGGGGCGACGCCGTTCGAGGTGCGCATCGCCGGGGAAGACGAGAAGCCGGAGCCCGGCCGGGTCTACGTGGCCCCGGCCGACCATCATCTGGGGCTGATTCACGGCCATCTCGCCATTCTGGATTCGCCCGCGGTGTGCAACCAGAAGCCGTCGGGGACGGTGCTGTTCTCGGCCATGGCCCGCGAGCTGGGCAAGCACGGCATCGGCGTGGTGCTGACAGGCATGGGGGCCGACGGGTCCGAGGGATTGCGCCTGATGGCCGACAAGGGGGCCTACACCATCGTCGAGGACGCCTCCACCTGCGTGGTCAACGGCATGCCCGCCGCCGCCGCCAAGCTGGGCGGCGCGCGCGAGACCCTGCCGCTGCCCGCCATCGCTTCCCGCTTACGCGACCTTGCCCTGGGAGGGACGAAGTGACCGACGACCATCTCATCCTCATCGTCGAGGATTCGGTGACCCAGGCGCTGAAGCTCCAGCTGGTCATGGAGCAGGAGGGCTTTAAGACCGTCTGCGCCCATTCCGGCGAGGCGGCGCTGGAGGAGATCAACCGCCAGCGTCCCAGCCTGATCATCGTCGATTACCACCTGCCCGGCATTCAGGGCGACGAGCTGTGCCGCCAGATCCACATGGACATCACCACGCGGAGCATTCCGCTGATGATGCTGACCGCCGACGAGACCTCGGCGGCCGAGCTGCACGGCCTGGAAAGCGGTGCCGACGATTTCGTCGCCAAGTCCGAGGACCCGGAAATCCTGCTGCTGCGCGTCCACAACCTGCTGCGCAAGGCCAGGCGTCAGGCGGTCAACGTCGAGGTGGGGCGCTCGCTGTTCCGCCGCGCCCGGGTGCTGGTCATCGACGACAGCACCACCTACCGCGAAAGCCTGGCCCAGGAGCTGACCGACGAAGGCTGCGACGTCACCCAGGTGAACAACGGCGTCGAAGGCCTTCGCCTGCTGTCGGAAAGCGATTTCGACTGCGTCATGGTCGACATGGTGATGCCCGAGATGGACGGCATCGCCGTGTGCAAGGAGCTGTCCAAGCTGCGCTCCGACGACGACGCGCCGCTGGTCGTCCTGATGCTGTCGGCCTACGAGCACAAGGAGAACGTCGCCCGGGCGCTGGAAGCCGGCGCCGACGACTTCGTCGGCAAGTCCACCGAGATGAGCCTGCTGCGCGCCCGTCTGCGCGCCCTGCTGCGCCGCAAGTTCCTGCTGGAGCAGAACCAGCGCATCGTCGAGGAAATCCGCCTGCGCGAGATGGAGACGCTGCGCGCCAAGGCGGAGAAGGAGGCGGCCGAGGCCCGCGCCGCCCTGGCCGAGGGGCTGGCCAAGGCCAATGCCGAGCTGGAGGAGGCCAACACCAAGCTGCGCGAGACCCAGGTCCACCTGATCCAGTCGGAGAAGATGGCCTCGCTCGGCCAGCTGGTGGCCGGCATCGCCCACGAGATCAACAATCCCCTGTCCTTCGCGCTGTCCAACGTGTTCTCCATCGAGAACTGGCTGGCCGCCGTGATGACCGAGGCGGCACCCTGCCTGGCGCCCGACCACGTGGCCAAGCTGGACAAGGCCAGGAAGCGCATCGCCGACACCGGCCAGGGGCTGGAGCGGGTCAGGGAACTGGTGGTCAAGCTCCGCACCTTCTCGCGCCTGGACGAGGGCGAGTTCAAGACCGTCGATATCAAGGAGGCGGTGGAATCCGTCCTCCTGTTCCTGCGCCACAAGATGAGCGACCGCATCGAGGTCCGCCGCAACTACACCGAGGACAACATGCTGGCCTGCTATGCCGGCCAGCTGAACCAGGTGATCATGAACGTGGTGGCCAACGCCGTGGACGCCATCGAGGGCAAGGGCGCCATCACCGTGCGCACCTACCGCCGCGACGGCATGTTCACCATCGCGGTGGCCGATACCGGCAGCGGCATTCCGCCGGAAATCCAGGAACGCATCTTCGACCCCTTCTTCACCACCAAGCCGGTGGGGCAGGGGACCGGGCTGGGCCTGTCCATTTCCTACGGCATCATCAAGAGCCATGACGGCCGCATCGAAGTGACGAGCGATCCGGGGCAGGGGACCGAAATCCGCATCCTGATCCCCGTCAACCTCCAGGGAACCTGAGGCCGATGAGCACATCTAGGACCGGAGCCAAGGAACACGTGCTGGTCGTCGATGACGAGCCGCAGATCCTGACCGCCATCACCGACCTGCTGGAGGACGAGTTCGAGGTGTGGACCGCCCATGACGGTCCCTCGGCGCTGGAGATCCTCAAGGACCGCGAGATGGCGGTGATCCTGTCGGACCAGCGCATGCCGGGCATGAGCGGCGCCGAGTTCCTGGGGCAGGCCCGGGTGCTGTCCGACGCCACCAGGGTGCTGGTCACCGGCTATTCCGACCTGGACGCCCTGGTCAGCGCCGTCAACCTGGGGCAGATCCACGCCTATCTGTCCAAGCCGTGGAACCCCCTGGAACTGAAGGTGGTGGTGCGCACCGCCGCCGACCGCTGGCGGCTGGACCGCACCCTGCAGCAGGAACGCACCCTGCTGCTCGCCCTGATGGGCAACATCCCCGACGCCATCTTCATCAAGGATCTGCAGCTCAAGTTCTCGCGGGTCAACCAGCCTCAGGCCCGGCTGCTCGGCCAGGCGGAGACCAGCGATCTGGTGGGGCAGCGCCTGTCCGAGCTGCTGGGCTCGGAGCAGGCCAAGGCGGTGGAGGCCGAGGAACAGGTCATTCTCGAACAGGGGGCCTCCCAGCTGGACAAGGTGGAGGCGGTCACCGACGAGGCCGGCAATACCCAATGGTTCTCGGTCAGCAAGGTTCCCATCCGCCTGGGCGGCGAGGTGGTGGGGCTGGCCGGCATCGCCCGCGACATCACGGCCCGCAAGCAGGCCGAGGATTACCTGCGCCGCGCCCACGACGAACTGCAGAAGGCCGTCGAGGAACGGACCCGCTGGCTGCAGCAGGAAATCGGCCGCCGCGCCAAGGCGGAGGAGCAGGCCCAGGCGGCGCGCGAGGCCGCCGAGGCGGCGTCACGGGCCAAGACCATCTTCCTGGCCAACATGAGCCATGAGCTGCGCACGCCCTTGAACGCCATCATCGGCTTTTCCGAGCTGGCCCATTCCATCATGGGGGAGGCCGATGCCGAGCGTTACGGCGGCTTTCTCGACAACATCTCGGAATCCGCCCACCATCTGCTCCGGGTGATCAGCGACATCCTGGACGTTTCCCGTGTCGAGGTGGGCAAGGTGACGCTGCGCGAAAGCGAGGTGGACGTGGTCGAGGCGGTGCGCGCCGCCATGCGCCTGGTCGGCCACGTGGTCTCCGCCAAGCGCCAGAACCTGGTTTTCACCCCCCATGGGGACTTGCCGCGCATTCGCGCCGACGAGCGGCTGATGAAGCAGATCGTGCTGAACCTGCTGTCCAACGCCGCCAAGTTCACCCCTGAATCCGGCAATATCCGGGTGGAAGCCGGGATGATCGACGGCTGCGTCACGGTGACGGTGGAAGATGACGGCGTCGGCATCGCCGCCGAGGACATTCCCATGGTGCTGCAGCCTTTCGGCCAGGCGGAGAACGCCATCAGCCCCAAGCACGAAGGCACCGGCCTCGGCCTGCCGCTGGCCAAGGGGTTCATGGAACTGCACGGCGGCAGCCTCAGCCTGGAAAGCCGGGTGGGCGAGGGAACCCGGGTGGTGCTGACCTTCCCCGCCTCCTGCATCGTCCCCTGAACGAAAAAGGGCCGCTCCTAAGAGTGGCCCTGCTTCTCTCATTTTCGTCATCCCGGCCTTGAGCCGGGATCCAGGAGTCACTCCCCCTGGATCCCGGATAGCGCGATGCGCTTCCGGGATGACGGGAAAAGGTGACTCAACCGGCCTTGCGCTTGTTGGCCGAGTGGACCGACATGGCCAGACCGTCGTCGTGGACGGTGGTGGCGTCCTCGGGATAGGCGCCGATCTGATGGATGGAGAGGTCTGCTCCGGCGAACTCCTCCTCGTCCGACAGGCGGATGCCGAAGGCCGCCTTGAGGCCGCCATAGACCGCCAGGCCGCCGGCCAGGCCGAAGACGGCGCCCGCCACCGTGCCCAGCACCTGCGCGCCCAGGCTGACGCCGCCCAGGCCGCCCAGGGCTTCCTGGCCGAACACGCCGCAGGCGATGCCGCCCATGAAGCCGCACATGCCGTGCAGCGCCCAGACGCCCAGCACGTCGTCGATCTTCCACTTGATCTGGCACAGGTTGAACAGCCAGACGAACAGGGCGCCGGCGATGCCGCCGGTGGCCAGGGCGCCCACGGGGTGCATGACGTCGGAGCCGGCGCACACCGCCACCAGACCGGCCAGGGCGCCGTTATGGATGAAGCCGGGGTCGTTGCGGCCCACCACCAGACTGGTGACGATGCCGCCCACCATGGCCATCAGCGAGTTCATGGCCACCAGACCGGAAATGTCGTTGATCAACTGGGCGCTCATGACGTTGAAGCCGAACCAGCCCACCGACAGAACCCAGGCGCCCAGCGCCAGGAATGGGATGTTCGACGGCGGGAAGGCCACCAGACGCCCGTCCCTGCGATAGCGGCCGAGGCGGGTGCCCAGCATCAGCACGGCGGCCAGGCCGATCCAGCCGCCCACCGCGTGCACCACCACCGAGCCGGCGAAGTCGTGGAAGGCCACGCCGAACCAGCCCTTCATCATGTCCTGGAAGCCGAAGCGGCTGCCCCACACCATGCCCTCGAACAGGGGGTAGACCAGACCCACCAGCAGGGCGGTGGCCATCAGCTGGGTGTTGAACTTGGCGCGCTCGGCGATGCCGCCCGACACGATGGCGGGAATGGCCGCCGCGAAGGTGGCCAGGAAGAAGAACTTGACCAGATCGTAGCCCGAGGCGGCGAAGGCGTTGCCGTTCTTGCCGACCAGCACGTCGGCTCCCACCAGGAAGCTGGTGCCGTAGGCCACCGAATAGCCCACGAAGAAGTAGGCGATGGTCGAGACCGCGAAATCCGAGAGAATCTTGACCAGGGCGTTGACCTGATTCTTCTTCCTGACCGTGCCCACCTCCAGGAAGGCAAAGCCGGAGTGCATGGCGAGAACCATGATCGCTCCCAAGAGGATGAACAATACATCGGCGCCTGTCTTCGTGGTCTCCATTTGCTTCCTCTGCCTGATAATGCTGCCGCCGCCGCGGGATGGCGGCGCGGCTTCAAGATGCATGCCAGATGCCTTTCTGGATGATAATCGTTGCCAATCAATGCATTGGCGAGTGATGCCCGTTTGGGCATTCCGCGTGTGGTGATTAAATGGACAGACGTGGAAGGCAGGTGTCTATAATTTCGGCACCATTCCGGGGCGGGGCCGCGGCGAGAGGTGTATTGGCCTTATTTATGGGCAATATTTTGCACTGATGAATATTTGTGCAATGAAAGCGGTGATCGCAAACGCAAAACGCCGGTCCCTGGGGACCGGCGTTTGCGATGCTGTTCCTCGGGAAGAGGAATGGCGCGAGTGACGGGGCTCGAACCCGCGACCTCCGGCGTGACAGGCCGGCGCTCTGACCAACTGAGCTACACCCGCGCGAGGGCCGGTGATATAGCAGTCGAATCCGGGGGGCGCAAGCCTGTTTTTTCGCCGATGCGATTCGACAGCCCGCTGGGCGGCTTCTAGAGTGATCGGGCAAGGTTCAAGGGAGGTGGCCATGGCGGAGATCGTCAATCTCAACAAGGTGCGCAAGGCCCGCGCCAAGGTCGAGGCCGAGGAGACGGCCAAGACCAACCGCGTCCGCTTCGGCCGGACCCGTCAGGAAAAGGAGGCGGCGCGGCGCGAGGAGGAAAAGCTGTCCAGGGACCTCGACGGCAAGAAACTCGACGAGTGATCCCCGGGTCCGGGGAATAGATATTATGAAAATGCATGTTTCATGGTAAGGTGTCATTCTGTAGATGATCTGAAATTCTCCAATAAAGAGTGGGTCCCATAAAGACAAGGCACGCCAAAGTGTGCCGGAGAGCGGGAGGTCGGATGGCACGGGAATTCGAACCCGACGATGCGCGGATACCTGCCGCGTTGCGTGCCGCGCTGCTCAACGATCTGCCCGACGTGCTCTACAGCATCGACGCCCGTGGCCGTTTCGTCTGGGTCTCTCCCAACGCCGCCGCCGTGTTCGGCTTTTCCGCCGGGGAGCTTGTCGGAACCGAGGCCGTCCGTCTCTATCTCCGTCCGGAGGAGCGCCTGGATATCGTCGAGCGCATCCGCCAGGCGCGCGGCCGCGCCGTGCGGGCCGAGGTGGAGATGCGCCGCAAGGACGGGGCTTCCATCTGGGCGGCCATCTACGCCAGCGCCCATTATGACGCGGACGGCCGCTTCGCCGGCATCAATGGCGCCATCCGCGACATCACCGAAATCTGGCAGACCCGCAAGACCCTGGAGGACAGCGAGGATCGCTTCCGCCGGCTGTCCGACGTGGCGACCGAGGCCATCTGCATCCATTTCCAGGGCAAGATCATCGACATGAACAAGGCCTTCGAGGTCCTGTTCGCCTACCCGCGCGAGGAATTGCTGACCATGTGGGCGTGGGACGTGATCGATCCGCGCGACATCCCGCTCGCCAAGAGCATGGTGGCCCAGCAATACGAGGCGCCCTACGAGGTGCGCGGCGTCCGCAGGGACGGTTCGGTCTTTCCCATGGAAATCCACTCCAAGCACAGCTGGATGGGGGAGAAGTCGGTGCGCGTCACCTCCATCCGCGACCTGACCCAGAGCAAGAGGGTCGAGGCCCGCGTCAGCCTGCTCTCCCAGGCGGTGGAGCAGAGCCCGGTGGCGGTGGCGGTGGTGGGCGGCGACGGCATGGTGCAATACGTCAACTCCGCCCACGCCGCCATCACCGGGCATGCCGTGTCCGAGGTGGTCGGCAAGCCCCTGGCGGCCCTTTATCCCGGCGACGCCAAGGGCGTGCTGCGCGAACTCTGGCAAGCCCTGCTGTCGCAGGGGGACTGGCGGGGCGAGATCCGGGTCCGGCGCCGGGACGGCAAATACCAGTGGCAGGACGTCTACGCCTCCAAGGTGGCGACGCCGGGCGAGGATGTTCCCCACTACCTGCTGCAGATCGAGGACATCACCATCCGCAAGGAGCAGGAGCGCAAGCTCCAGCACCAGGCGCTGTTCGACGGCCTGACCGATCTGCCCAACCGGGTGCAGGCGCTGGACCGTCTCGGCCACGAAATCGACCAGGCCCGCGATCGCGGACGCAAGGTGGCCCTGCTGTTCGTCGATCTGGACGAGTTCAAGGCCATCAACGATTCCCTCGGCCACGAATACGGTGACGAACTGCTGGTGCTGGCCTCCGAACGCCTGCGGCAGGCGGCCGGAACGCTGGGAACCGTCGCCCGCTTCGGCGGCGACGAATTCCTGGTGATCATGGGCGATCTTCAGGACGGCGAGGCGGCGCGCGTCGTGGCGTCGGGGATCATCGAACGCTTTTCCCATCCCTTCGCCATCAGCCGCCGCGATCTGGTGGCCACCGCCAGCATCGGGCTGGCCATCTATCCCGAGGACGGCCGTACCCAGCAGACCCTGCTGCGCAACGCCGACATCGCCATGTATCAGGCCAAGCTGGCCGGCCGGAACCGTTTCTGCTTCTTCACCAGCCGCATGAACGAGGAGGCGGAGGCCCGGCTGCGCATGGAGGGCGAACTGCGCCGCGCCGTCGGCACCGACCAGTTCCACCTGGCCTATCAGCCCCTGGTCGAGGTCCGCACCGGCCGCGCCGTGGGGGTCGAGGTGCTGCTGCGCTGGTCCAATCCCGAACTGGGCAACGTGCCGCCCGACCGCTTCATTCCCCAGGCCGAGACCAGCGGCGTGATCGTCGCCATCGGCCGGATGGTGCTGCGCACCGCCTGCCGCGACGCGCGGCGCTGGGTGGAGGCGGGGCATTCCGATCTCAGGCTGTGCATCAACGTCTCGCCGCGCCAGTTCCAGGATGCCGGTTTCCTCGACGACGTGCGCGCCGCCCTGGCCGAATCCGGGCTGCCGCCCACCAATCTGGAACTGGAAATCACCGAGGGCCTGCTGCTGACCGAGCGCGGCGACGTGGACGTCCTGCTGCGCACCCTGACCGACATGGGCATCCTGTTGTCCATCGACGATTTCGGCACCGGCTATTCCTCGCTCAGCTATCTCGAGCGCTTTCCCTTCGATACCCTGAAGATCGACCGCTCGTTCATGATCGGCATGCTGGAGCGCCAGGAACGCAAGGTGCTGGTGGAAACCATCGTCGCCATGGCCTCGGGCCTGGGGCTCAAGGTCATCGCCGAGGGGGTGGAGACACCCGAGCAACTGGCCCATCTGGCCATCATCGGCTGCGACATCGCCCAGGGCTATCTGTTCAGCCGCCCCGTTCCGGCGGCGGAGATCGCGCCCTTGCTGGATCGGGTGTTCCGGTAGGGGCCTGCGGGCGGGACGCCCGCGCTCCGAGGTGGCCTGCGGGCGGGACGCCCGCGCTCCGAGAAAGATGTGTTTGGAGCGCGGGCGTCCCGCCCGCTTCCTTCCCGCCGTCTAGAGCATCGGACCTGAAATCTGAATCGCAGGGGATTCCCTTGTAGGCGAAAAAGTGATTCAACCTCATTGGAGGTGGATCATGGGCAAATGGCTATCATCAGATCTTCGGGTCCGTGTTTACGGTAAGATCGAACACGGCGAATCGCGGCGAGCGGCGGCTCGGCATTTTGGAGTGAGCGCCGCGACCAGCGTCCGTCTTGCACAACGGATGGCGGCGACGGGTTCGTTGGAGCCCTTGCGGCAAGGCCGTCCGCCGGGCGGTGGTAAGCTGGCGGCCTTTGCCGCTCTTCTGACCGGCTGGGTGGAGGCGCAAGGCGACATCACGATGCCGGAACTGGCGGCCAAGCTGAAGGCCGAATGCGGCGTCACGGCCCACCCGGCGTCACTCTCGCGGTTTCTGATCGGGCAAGGCTTCAGCGTCAAAAAAAACGCTGCTGGCCACCGAAGCCGGTCGCGATGATGTGGTGGCGGAGCGCCGGACCTGGCTGAGCCACCGCCAGCCCCGGATGTGCCAGGAGCCTCACCGGCTGGCGTTCATCGACGAGACCGCCACCACCACCAAGATGACCCGGTTGCGGGGACGGGCACCGCGAGGGCAACGGTTCAAGGCCCGCGCGCCATTCGGCCACTGGGGAACCCAAACCTTCATCGCCGCCTTGCGCTGTGACGGTCTGACGGCACCCTGGATCATAAACGGCCCCATGAACCGACAAACCTTCGAGGTCTACGTCGAGACCCAACTGGCCCCGACGCTCCAGCCGGGCGACGTCGTCATCCTCGACAACCTCTCCAGCCATAAAAGCGAGAAGGCCAAGGCCATCCTCAAGGAGAGAGGCGCCTGGTTCCTGTTCCTACCCCCATACAGCCCAGACCTAAACCCAATCGAGATGGCCTTTGCCAAACTCAAGGCTCATCTCCGACGGATCGGCGCGCGCACCATCGACGACCTCTGGAAGGCCGTCGGCAATATCTGCGATCTCTACACCCCAGACGAATGCTGGAACTACCTCAGGGAAGCCGGGTATGTTTCAGATTAAACGCACGCCGCTCTATTTCTCGTCCCAGGGTACCGGCATGGCGCGCCAGCGCTTCCAGGCCTTGTCCGCTTCGGCCAGCAGGGTGGCGCGGCGGCTCTGGTGCCAGCCGGCGACCAGGCCGGCGGCGCGTGACGAGCCGGTCTCGGCGCCCCGTCCCGACAGCTTGGGTCCGGCCACGGCGATGTCGTTGAGCTGGCCCAGGACGTCCTGCAGCTGCGACAGCTCGGCCAGGAAGAGCTTGGTGGTCTTGCGTGGTACCAGCGAGGCGAAGAATTCGCCGGCATAGCGTACCTGCTTGCAGCGGATGCGCACCGCGTGCTGATGTTCGGGCGACAGCCGGGACAGGCTGTCGCCCCCTTCCTTCAGCAGGCGGCGCACCGCCTTGTCCACCCGGCGGGCGGCGAAGGCGCCGACGGGTTCGGCCAGGCGCTTGCGCGGCTCCAGCCAGTCGCCGGTTTCCGCCCAGCGCCCCAGGTTGAGGATCATGGCGGCGTAGCGCCGCGAGCGCACGGCGGTCAGCGCCACGGCCAGCTTGGTCTCGCGGTCCTTGCGCCAATGGGCGTGCAGGGCGGCCAGGCCGGCATCGTGCGGGTGGGCGGCCAGCACCGGCTCGACGATTTCCGACAGGAACACCTCGGCGTCGCGGGCCGGCCCCAGATGGGCCAGCAGCCAGCGCAGATCGTCCTTCACCCGCTCCAGCTCCGGGCCGTCGGCGATCCTCCTGAAGACCTTGATGGCCGAGCGCAGGCGGCGCATGGCCACCCGCATCTGGTGGACCGCCTCGCCCGCCCCGGTGGCCAGCAGGCAGCGCTCGTTGAGCATCAGGTGCTCGAGGCAGGCCCGGACGATGGCCTGGAAGGCCTCCGCCGCCGTAAGGTCGGGGGCGAGGACAGGCGCCTTGGCCTTGACGATCGCCACGGTCTTGCCCGCCGCCAGACGGTAGCCCCGTTCCGACTTGGTCAGGCAGAGGGGGCGGGCCGCCGCCTCGTCGAGAATGCGGGCGGCCAGCCGGAACAGATGAAGGGGGGTGCCGCCCGCCAGTTCCAGTTCCAGTTCACAGATCTCTTCCCGGCGGTCGCCGGCGATCACCGCGCCCCGGTCCAGCGCCACTTCCACCTCCCAGCCCTCGCCGCCCAGGCGCAGGGTGGTGCGCTCCACCTCGGTGGCGAAGACGGGCGACAGGCGTTCGGCCAGATTCCCCTCGGCGAAGACGGCCAGGCCGGTGAGGCGCAATTGCTCGGCATCGGGCTCGGAGCCGGACACCGGCACCTCCCACTCGTCGCGGTCGAACAGGCCGGTCACCGCCGTGCCGGCGGTCTTCACCGTCTGGACGAAGCCCGAACCGGTGCGGCGCACCCTGAGGGCGATGCCCTGGGCGGCCAGGACGAAATCGGGCGTGTCGTAATAGGTGGAGGCGAGATGCCGGGAGACCGGATCGCCCAGCCGCCCCACGGTCAGGCAGGGGCGCGCCGCGATGCGGGCCATGTCCTCGGGCGTCAGCGCCAGCTTCAACTCGATTTCCCGGCTGTCTCCGCTCAGGTCGGCCATGCACTCCCCCGGATCATGGGTCGATTATACCAGCCGGCGGCCATCCGGCCATTAGCAAAGTGTGAACCTTCATTGACGCATTATGGCGGCAGGACTGAAAAGGTCTTGTCCCGTCCAGCCCGATGTGAGAGTTCGGGAGGGGCGGATGATCGTGCCATCTTGGGGGACGAGGTCGATGAGCATCAAAGGATTGCGCCGGGGCGTCCTGGCCGTGTCGCTGGCGGCGGTGCTGGCCGGGTGCGGCGTGATCAACGACCCGCGCGGCTTCACCGATGCCGTGATGAAGTCTCCCCTGCTCGACGACGATTCCAGCGAACGCGCCATGACCGCGCTGACCCGGGGCGAATACGGCACCGCCGAGCGCCTGGCCATCGGGGCGCTTCGCCGCAACCCCAAGGACCCCTATGCCCTTTACACCGCCGGCATGGTCTATCAGGCCACCGGACGCTACGACCTGGCGCGCCAGTATTACGAGGTGATCATCGCCAACCGGCCGCAGGTGACCATCACCGCGCCGTCCCAGGGCGGGCCGCAGGTGCGCTCGCTGATCGACGTGGCCCAGGCCAACCTGCTGGTGGTGGACAAGATGCTGGGCCGCAGCGTCGCCGGCTCGGCGCTGCGCTCGGGCCGGCCTTCGGACGTCACCCCGCAGCAATTCGAGCCCATGCCCCCTCAGGGGGCCGGACGCGGCATGGTCGCCGCCGAACCGCTGGGCGAGCCGGGAAGCATGCCGTCTTCCGCCATGGCGACGCGGGGCGCGACCCAGGCGGAAACCAACGTCGCCACCCGTTTCCGTGTCCTGCGGCGCCTGCTGGACGAAGGGCTGATCACCCCCGACGAACATGCCCGGCGGCGCAGCACCAATCTCGGGGCCTTGCTGCCCTATTCCTCCAAGCTGCCCCCGGCCCAGGGTCTGGAGCGTCCCGGTCCCACCGAGGAGCAGGTGGTGGACCGCCTGCGCGCCTTGGCCGTGGCGCTGGAAAGCCGAGCCCTGTCGCCGGCCGAGCACGGCGCCGAGCGTCTGGCCATTCTCGACGCCCTGCTGCCGGCCGAGCCGCGCAAGGTGGACCTGCCGGTGCTGCCGCCCAAGGACGTGATGGAGGCTGCTACCGCCGTCGGCCGGGTCGAGCGCCTGCGCGCCGCCAATCTGGTCTCCGCCGAGGAGGCCAAGCGCGAGAAGGCCGCCGTCGAGAAGGTGCTGGACACCCAGCTGGCCAAGCAGCCGGTGTCGGGCACCGCCAGCGGCCTGCGCCAGGGAAGCGCCAACGGCTCGGCGGCCAAGTCGTCGGCGGGGGGCGGCACGCCCGGAATCAGCCTGGGCACCGCCAAGACCGAGGAGGCGGCGCGCGACACCTGGGAGAAGATCAAGGCCAAGTTCCCCGAGGAACTGGGACCCGTCAGCGCAACCTTCCCCAAGATCGACCAGGGCGAGCGGGGTACCCGCTGGCGCATCGTCGCCGGCCCCATGAAGACCCGCGCCGACGCCACCAAGCTGTGCAAGGTGCTGAAGCTCCATCGCCAGTCCTGCGAGGCGACCAGCTATTAGCTGGGGGCTGCAATACACGGAGTGATTTGGCCCCCACCCCCGGTTGGGTCTAAGATGAGTCCGTCGCGAACATTTCGGGGGGCGGTCATGACCTACAAGGACATCCTGGTTCATGTGGACGATCACCCGCGTGCCCGGGTCCGTCTCGAGCTGGCGGCCGGCATCGCCGCCCGCTTCCAGGCCCATCTGATCACCCTCAACATCCGCGATCAGGCCATTCTGCCCTCCCACGTCACCGCCCAGTTCGGCGGCGACCTCAACCAGATCGGGGCCGCCGCCGATGCCGATGCCGCCCGGCGGGTCGAGGCCATGGTCGCCGCCTTCGAGGCGGGGGCCGGCGTGACGCGGGAGTGGCGCGACGTCACCGGCCCGCGGGCCGAGACACTGGCGCTGCACGCCCGTTACGCCGACCTGGCGGTCATCGGCCAGTCCGAGCCCCAGTCGGAGTCTCCGCGCCTGGCCGACGAGCTGATCATGGCGGTGGGCCGCCCGGTGCTGGTGGTGCCTTTCGCCGGACGCTTCCCCACCCTGGGACGCCGGGTGATGGTGGCCTGGAACGGCGGGCGGGAAGCCACCCGCGCCGTCCACGACGCCTTGCCGCTGCTGGCCGGCGCCCAGACCGTCCACGTCATCGCCATCAATCCCGGCCACGGCATGGCCGGGCACGGCGATATTCCCGGCGCCGACATCTGCCTGCACCTGTCGCGCCACGGCGTCAACGCCGTGTGCGAGCACGTGGCCTCCGACGACCTCAACGTGGGCGAGATGCTGCTGTCGCGCGCCGCCGACGAGGACGTGGACCTGCTGGTCATGGGCGGCTACGGCCGGTCGCGCCTGCGCGAGATGGTGCTGGGCGGCGCCACCCGCCACATGCTGGAGTGCATGACCGTGCCGGTGCTGTTCAGCCACTGAGGGGGACGGGGAAGCGGGGCTTTGCCCCGGCCCCATCGGGAGGCATGCCTCCCGAACCCTCTCTTTATATTGAGAATTTTGGGGTTTGCTGAATCTATCTCCCACTTCCGTCACCCCGGCCTTGAGCCGGGGTCCAGGGGGGGCTTCCGTAAGCATCGTCGTTTGTGACCCCTGGGTCCCGGCTCAAGGCCGGGACGACGATAGAGGGCAGCCCATGATTTCACCCTTTCGGGTCCAGCGCCCGCTGCAGCCCGTCGCCCAGCAGGTTGAACCCCAGAACGGTGGCGAAGATGGCGATGCCCGGCCAGAAGGCCAGCAGCGGGGCGCTCCACACCACGTCCATGGCTCCGGTCAGCATGTTGCCCCACGATGCCAGCGGCGGGCGGATGCCGAGCCCCAGGAAGGACAGCGCGCTTTCGATCAGGATGATGTTGCCCACCGACAGCGTGGTGGCCACCACGATGGGCGAGGCGACGTTGGGCAGGATGTGGCGCAGCATGACGCGCCCGGGGCGGGCGCCCATGGCCTCGGCGGCGCGGACATAGTCGCGGGTGCGCACCGACAGGGTGGCGGCGCGCACCAGCCGGGCCACGCCGGTCCAGGCGATGCAGGCGATGATCAGGGCGGGGCGCAGCATGGCGAAGATCTCGGATTCGGTCACGCCGGGCGGCACGCCCAGCTTGGCGGGGTCGGCGGCGGCCATGACGATCAGCAAGGGCAGCAGCGGCAGCGACATCACCCCGTCGGTGAGGCGCATCAGCACGGAATCGGCCCAGCCGCCGTGATAGCCGGCCAGCAGCCCGATGGTGGTGCCGATCAGCGCCGCCATCAGGGCGGTGATTGCGGCGACTCCCAGAGACACCAGACCGCCCTGGGCGAGGCGGGCGGCGATGTCGCGGCCCAGATCGTCGGTGCCCAGAAGATGGGCCGGGGACGGCGGATCGAAGCGCAGGGCAAGGTCCATGGCTTCGGGGGCGGGCAGTCCCCACGGGGCGGCCAGCACGGCGGCCAGCAGCAGCAGTAGGATGGCGGCGCCCGCCCTCATGGCCGGCCGATCCGGGGGTCGAGGCGGCCATAGGCCAGGTCGGCGAGGACCGAGCCCGCCAGGGTCATGGCGGTGGCCAGCAGCAGCCCCGACAGGGCGAGATTGAAGTCGTTGCCCATCACCGCCTCGTAGATCAGGCGGCCCATGCCGGGCCAGGCGAACACCGTCTCGGTGATCAGCGCGCCGGAGAACAATCCGCCGAATTCCAGCGCCACGATGGTGGTGATGGGCAGCAGGGCGTTGCGCAACTGATGGCCCAGCACCACCCGGGCGGGGCCGCAGCCCTTGGCCCGTGCCGTGCGGATGTAGTCGGCGGCGGCCTCGTTGATCATGGCGGCCCGCATGTGCCGCGCCGCCTGACCGATGCCGGCCAGCGCCAGGGCGGAGACCGGCAGGATCATG
Organism: Paramagnetospirillum sp.; assembly: GCF_058402745.1. Lineage (NCBI taxonomy): Bacteria > Pseudomonadati > Pseudomonadota > Alphaproteobacteria > Rhodospirillales > Magnetospirillaceae > Paramagnetospirillum > Paramagnetospirillum sp. Next base: position 166,020 of record NZ_JBZVFI010000019.1, on the reverse strand, counting down.
TGGCGCAGCCTGTCGGCCAGCCCGCCGCCGCCCACCGTCTCCACTCCACCGGCGGGCAGCCAGCCCAGCGACACGGCGAACACCACGATCAGCATCAGCCCCAGCCAGAACACCGGCACCGACACCGAGGCGAAGGCCAGCAGGTTGACCAGCCGGTCCAGCGGGCCGCCGGGCCGGAGCGAGGCGAGGATGCCGAGCGGAATGGCGATGGACAGGGACAGGATCATGGCCGACAGCATCAGCAGCGCGCTGTTGCCCAGCGCCGGGGCCATGGCCTCGGCCACCGGGCGGGCGTAGAGGCGGGAATAGCCGAGCTCGCCCTGGAGCAATTGCCCCAGCCAGCGCAGCCAGCGCTCGGTCCATGGCCGGTCGAGGCCGTAAAGCGTCTTGAGCCTGAGCGCGTCCTCGGAACTCATGCGCGGGTCGCCGGCGATCATCAGGTCGATGGGGTCGCCGGGCATCAGGCCCATCAGGCCGTAGACCACGAAGGACATGGCCAGCAGGACGAGGGCCGACTGTATCAGTCTTGCGGTCACTCCCACCGCCAGTGCTCGGCCCAATAGGGGGAGGGGTCCTGGTGGCCGGTGGGCCGCACCCCCTTCAGCGCCTTGGGCAGGATGAAGGAATCCGACTTGAAGAACAGCGGCAGCGCCGGCAGGTCGGCGGCGTAAAGGGCCTGGACGTCGCGCCACAGGACCTTGCGCTTGTCCTTGTCCAGCTCCACCTCGACGGCATCGATCAGCCTGTCCATGGCGGGGCTGGCATAGCCGGTGTAGTTCTGGCCCGACCAGTTGTTGGCCGCGTGGGGGATCATGGCGGAGTGCAGGGTCGAGCGCGGCACGCTTTCGGGGGCCGAGTACCAGGCGAACAGCGCCATGTGGGGGAATTTGCGCCGGGTCACCGTGTCGCCGAACATGACGCGCGGCGGTTCGGTCTTGATCCGGAGATCGACGCCGATCTTCTTCCACTGGGCCTGCATCACCTGGGCCACCAGTTCGCGCGAACGGTTGCCGGCGGTGGTGACCAGCTCCAGCGACAGGCGCTCGCCCCGTTGATTGACACGGATTCCGCCGGGTCCGGCCATCCACCCGGCCTCGTCCAGCAACTGGTTGGCGCGGGCCGGGTCGAAGGCGGCCTTGGGCAGGTCGGCGGCGTAGACCCAGTCCAGCGGCGGCACCATGGATTGGGCGACGGTCTGGCGGCCCTCGAACAGCTGGCGCGAGATGGTTTCGCGGTCAAGCCCCAGCAGCAGGGCGCGGCGGACCTTCGGCTCGGACAGCAGGGGCGAGGACAGGTTGAGGTCCAGATGCTCGTAGGACAGGCTGGGCCGGGTGATCACCGCGAAGCGGGCGCCGTGGCGCTTCTCGAAGGCCAGCGCCTGCTCCAGCGGCAGGCCCAGCTCGCCGGCGATCATGTCGATGCCGCCCGACAGCAGGTTGGCCTCCAGCGAGGCGGTGTTCTCGATGGCCTTGACCACGATGCGCTTGAACGCCGGTTTGGTCCCGCCCCAATGGGCGTTGGGCTCCAGCACCACGTGGCTGCCCTGAACCACGGCGCTGATCCGGTAGGGACCGTTATAAAGGCCGGGATTGGTGGACTCCTGGTCGTAGGCGGTGCGGTTGCGGTACTCGGCGGGCGCCGCCTCGAAGCGTTTCCGCTCCACGTGGGCGGGCAGCAGGCGCAGATCGTTGATGGCGTTGTAGTCGAAGGTCAGCTTGTCCACGTGCAGGGTGAAGGTCCGCCTGTCCTTGACCTCGACGCGGGTGATGCGGCGGAACAGCTCGGCCGCCGCCACGCCGGACTGGGGATGGCGCCCCACTTCCCAGCTGAACACCACGTCGTCGGTGGAAACCGGCGTGCCGTCGGCCCATCTGGCGTCGGCGCGCAGGGTGTAGGTGGCGGCGATGCCCTTCTTGCCGCCCTCCAGGGTCTCCACCCTGGCCAGTCCGTTCTCGATGGTCGGCAGCTGTTCGCACAAGAGGCAGGTCAGCTGCCACGAGGAATCGTAGGCGGTGATGGGGCGATGGGCGAAGGCCAGGACGTAGGTCTTGGCCAGCATGGACTCGATGGAGGGGTTGAGCGTCGCGGGATACTGGGTAATCCCGATGGAAAGCTCGTCCTTGGCCCAGGCCGGGGCGGCCAGCAGGGTCGAGACGAGCAGGGGGGCGAGGCGCTTGAACATTCCCCTAGAATCGAAGCCCCGCCCCCGAGAGTCAAGCCGGGGGCGGGGCTTCGCGCATTTCGTCGCTACTTGGCCGGCGCCTGGATCAGGCTCTGACGCATCGGACAATCGACGGGCAGCTTGGCCGGGTCGATCTTGCCGTCCGGGCCGATGGCCGCCGCCATCATGCCGCGCCCATAACCGGGGCCACCGCCCCACATGCCACGGCCGTAACCGGGACCCTGACCCGGAACGAACGTGCCGTCCTTCTGGGCCTTCAGCATCTGTTCATGGCGCCAGCCGGGACCCCAGGTCTGCGGCGTCGGGGACGGGTCGGCGGCCTGGGCCGCGCACGAGGCGACGAAGGCGGCCAGGGCGAAGGCGGCGAGAGTCTTGAGGATGGTCTTCATGATTGCCTCCTGTCACTCATTCCCGCTCATGGGTGTATTAGATCATGCGAAGGTAACGGGCGGATGTCCGGCGGACGGGCAGGGGTAACAGAGTGTAACGCTTGCCTCCGTCCCCGCTTCGGGCATGATGGAAACGTTCAACTCCAGGGGGCGGGCATGGGCGACGACAGCGGCAACACCCAGAATCCGATGCAGTGGAAGTTCTTCCGGGCGGGCGGCTTCGACCAGGTGCGGCTCGACACCGGCCGGGCGCTGATGAGCCTGGGCTCGCTGGACCAGAAGCTGTGGGCGGCGCTCTCCTGCCCGACCCGGGGCATCGAGCTGGACCAGCGCACGCTGGACATCATCGATGCCGACAAGGACGGCCGCATTCGCGCCGGCGAGGTCATCGCGGTGGTGGAATGGGCCGGCAATCTCCTGAAGCAGCCCGACCTGCTGCTGCGGCGCGAGGATGCGCTTCCGCTCGCCGAGATCGACGATGCCAAGCCCGAGGGCCGCGCCGTGCTGGCCGCCGCCCGGCGCATCCTGGCCAAAAGCGGCAAGGCCGATTCCGACACCATCACCCTGGCCGAGGTGGCCGGCGTGCAGGAGGTTTTCGCCGCCAACGATTTCAACGGCGACGGCATCGTGCCGGCCGAGATCGTCGATGACCCCGCGCTTCGCTCGGTGATCGAGGACATCATCGCCTGCCTGGGCGGCGAGACCGATCGCGGCGGGCTGCCCGGAATCAACATGGACAAGGTGAAGGCCTTCTTCGAGGCCGCCCAGGCCCATGCCGACTGGGCGGCCAAGGCCGACGCCGATCCGGCCCTCAATCCGGTGGCCGGCGAATCCGGGCATGCCGCCGAGGCGGTGGCATTGGTGGCGGCCAAGCTGGACGACTGGTTCACCCGCTGCGCGCTCGCCGCCTTCGACGGCCGCGCCGCCGGACCGCTCAACCGCTCGGAGGAGGATTGGGCGGCGCTGGCCGGGCAATTGCTGTCGCCGGACTCGCCCGTCCTGGCCGAATTCCCCCTGGCCGGCGTGACCGCCGGCGCCGACCTGCCGCTGGGGGCCGGGCTCAATCCGGCCTGGGGCGCGGCCATGTCCCGCTTCAGGGCCGAGGTGGTGGTGCCGCTGCTGGGCGAGCGCGACACCCTGTCGGCCCAGGACTGGGCGGCGATCAAGGAGCGGTTCGCCGCCCGGGCCGCCTGGGCCAAGGACATGCCCGAGGGGCCGGTGGCGGGATTGGGCACCGAGCGGATCCGGGCCATCCTGGCCATGGACGCCCGGGCGGCGATCGAGAGCCTGATCGGCCAGGACCTGGCGCTGGAGGCCGAGGCCAAGGCCATCGATTCCGTGGACAAGCTGCTGCGCTGCTGCCGCGATCTGGCGGTGTTGCTGAACAATTTCGTGGCTTTCCGCGACTTCTACACCAGGAAGCACAAGGCGGTGTTCCAGGCGGGCACCCTGTTCATCGACGGCCGCTCGTGCGACCTGTGCGTCAGGGTGGAGGACCCGGCCAAGCATGCGGTGATCGCCACGCTCAGCCGCATCTATCTGGTCTATTGCGAGTGCCGGCGCAGGGGCGCCGAGGACGGCGAGAAGATGTACATCGCCGCCGCCGTCACCGATGGCGATTCCGACCAGCTGATGGTCGGGCGCAACGGCGTGTTCTATGACCGCAAGGGCGGCGATTGGGACGCCACCATCGTCCACATCGTCGATCATCCCATCAGCATCCGCCAGTCGTTCTGGGCGCCCTACAAGAAGGTGGGCAAGATCATCGCCCAGACGGTGGAGAAGATGGCCGCCGCCCGGGCCAAGGCCGCCGACGACCAGGCCGCCGCCCTGGCGGTGACGCCGAAGATTCCGCTGCCGGGCGCCAAGCCCGCTCCGGCTCCGGCCGCTCCCGCCGCCGCGCCGGCTGTTGCCGCCCCGGCCGCGCCGCCGGCTCCCTTCGACGCGGGCCGCTTCGCCGGCATCTTCGCCGCCCTGGGTCTGGCGGTAGGCGCCATCGGTACGGCGCTGGCCTCGGTGGTGACCGGCTTCCTGGCCCTGCCGTGGTGGCAGATCCCCCTGGCCCTGCTGGGCGCGGTGCTGGCGGTGTCGGGACCCAGCATGATCATCGCCTCGTTCAAGCTGCACCAGCGGCATCTGGGGCCGATCCTCGACGCCAACGGCTGGGCGGTGAACACCCACGCCCGCATCAACATCCCGTTCGGCACGGCGCTGACCCACCTCGCCAAGCTGCCCGACGGCGCCCAGCGCTCGCTGAAGGACCCCTACGCCCAGAAGGAGCCGCCGTGGCGTTCCGTGGTGTTCGCGGGTGTCGTGGTGGCGGCGCTGGTCCTGGCCTGGAAGCTGGGCTGGATCGCCAAGCTGGTGGCCTTGGTGCACAAATAGGGGGGGGGAGCGCGGGCGTCCCGCCCGCCCCCAAGAAAGCGGGCGGAACGCCCGCGCTCCGAATTACTCCGCCACGCCGTCCTTGAGGCGCTCGATTTTCGCGCCGCAGGCGGCCAGCTTTTCCTCGACCCGCTCGTAGCCGCGGTCCAGGTGGTAGACGCGGTTGACGATGGTCTCGCCCTCGGCGGCCAGGGCGGCGAGGACCAGCGACACCGAGGCGCGCAGGTCGGTGGCCATCACCTGGGCGCCCGACAGCCTGGGCGTGCCGCGCACGATGGCCGACGAGCCGTGGACGTTGATGCGCGCTCCCATGCGGGTCATCTCGGGAACGTGCATGAAGCGGTTCTCGAAGATGGTCTCGGTGATCATGGAGGCGCCATGGGCCGTGGACATCAGCGCCATCAGCTGGGCCTGCATGTCGGTGGGGAAGCCGGGATAGGGCTCGGTCATGATGTCGACGCCGGTGATCTCGCCCTGGTCGGCGCGCACCCGCATGCCGCGCGGAGTCTCCTCCACCTGGACGCCGCACTCGGTCAGCACCTTGTTGACGGATTCCATCAGGTCGAAGCGGGCGCCCACCAGCTCGATGTCGCCCCTGGTGATGGCGGCGGCCACGGCGTAGGTGCCGGTCTCGATGCGGTCGGGCACCACCGAGTACTCGGCGCCGTGCAGGCTTTCCACGCCCCGGACCTTCAGGGTGCCGGTGCCGATGCCCTCGATGTGGGCGCCCATGGCCACCAGGCACTCGGCCAGATCGGTGATCTCGGGCTCGCGCGCCGCGTTGGCGATCACCGTCTCGCCCTCGGCCAGGGTGGCGGCCATCAGGATGTTCTCGGTGCCACCCACGGTGACCTGCGGGAAGATGATGTGGGCGCCCTTGAGGCGGCCCTTGACGGACGCCACGATGTAGCCGCCGTCCAGCTCGATCCTGGCGCCCATCTGCTCCAGGGCCTTCAGGTGCAGATCCACCGGACGGGTGCCGATGGCGCAGCCGCCGGGAAGCGACACGCGGGCCTCGCCGCAGCGGGCCAGCAGCGGCCCCAGCACCAGCACGCTGGCGCGCATCTTGCGCACCAGATCGTAGGGCGCGGTGGTGTTGCCGATGGTGGCGGCGGTCAGCTCCAGCACCCGTCCTGTATGGCCGCCGTTGGAGGCATGGCCGTTCAGCGCCATCGTCACCCCGTGCTGGGCCAGCAGATTGGCCATGGTGGTGATGTCCACCAGATGGGGCAGGTTGGACAGCGCCAGGGTCTCCCCGGTCAGCAGGCAGGCGGGCATCAGCGCCAGGGCGGCGTTCTTGGCGCCGCCGATGGTGATGGTGCCCTTGAGCGGCGTCCCGCCGATGATGCGGATCCTGTCCATGCTTGGTCCTTGAGAGCGCGAGGGGGAAACGGAAGGCCCCCTTTAGCGCCCCCCCTTGCCAAGGTCAAGGTCCGCGACTAAAACCGCTCCCATGATTCTGACACCCATCGACCATACCGGCTTCGCCCGGCTGAAATGCGAATTCGAAGCGGCCCTGGCCATTGATCCGCTGGCGCTCGCCGTGTTCCGCCGCGTCACCGCCCTGGTGCCCGAGGACGATCTGCTGACGCTGTCCACCGAGCCCCAGCACCGGAAGGAGGCGGTGGAGCTGTGCCGCCGCTTCGGCTTCAAGATCCTGGAGATGAGCCCCCAGGAGCACTTCACCTGGGATGGCGAGGCGGTGGCGGTGCATCTGGAGCCCAGCGTGCTGATCCACGAGGTGGCCCATTACCAGCTGTCCTCGCCCCAGCGCCGCACTGTGCTGGATTTCGGCCTGGGCGCCGGGCCGGAGACGGGGCGCAAGGCCGAGGCCGACGCGGTGCAGTCGCTGTTCCTGCCCGAGCGCGACGTGGAGGAGGGGCTGTGCTCCCTGCTCGGCATCCTGTGGGAGGCCGAACTGGGCCAGCCCGCCGTGCTGGCCTTCCTCGAGCAGAACTGGCTGGAAGGCGGCAGCAGCCTCCACAACCTCGCCCATTTCCGCAAGGTGGTGCGCTGGCTGCACGAGATGGGCCTGATCGACGACAGCGGTGCCCCCACCATGGGGCTGCGTGAAGAAGGCGACGACACCTTCTTCACCCGCTGGTACGCCGATTGCTGATCTATTCGATCTGTCATCCTGACGACCAACGGGAGGAAGGATCTCGTTCTGGCACGGTGTTTCAGAACCGGCACCATCGTGCCAGGCGGAGATTCCTCGCATACGCTCGGAATGACAGGTTTTAGAAAAGCTTACCCCTTCCGCCTGATCTCATAGGCCTGCAGATGGGCCAGGGCGGTGCGCAGCATGGGAGCGGCCAGCCCGGCGGCGCGGGCGCGGCGAACCATGTCGCCGACGATGTGCTCGCCCTCGGTGGGGCCGCCGGCCTCCAGGTCGCGCATCATGGAGGCGGTCATGGCCGAGCCCTTCTGGGTCAGGAAGCCCAGCGCCAGGTCGCGGGCCTCGGGGCGCGGCCCATGTCCGGCATGGGACGCCACCCCGGCGCATTCCTCGAACATCTCCCGCGTGAAGGCCTCGCCCTCCTCGGTCGCCACGATGGTGCCGACGCTGGCCCGCATCAGACAGGTCATGCCGGCCAGCGGGGCCAGCAGAACGTACTTCTCCCAGGCCTCCTGCATGATCTCGGGCGAATGGCGGGTCTCGCACTTGGCGCCGGCGAAGGCCCTGGCCAGCGCCTCGGTCCGCGCCGAGGTGCCCCCCGACCGCTCGCCGAAGGTGATGCGGTGGATAGTGTTCATGTGCAGGATCTGCCCGTCCGCACCCAGGGTGGAGAAGATGTGGCACAGCCCGCCGATCACCCGCCCGGCCCCGAAGGCCGCGTCCAGCGGACCGTAATGGGCCAGCCCGTTCAGGATGGGCACCACGGTGGAGTCCGGCCCCACCGCCGGCGCGATGGCCTTGATGGACTCGTCCAGGTCATAGGCCTTGCACGACAGCAGCACCATGTCCCAGTGACCCGACAGGGTATCGGCGGTCACCGTCCTGACCGGGAATTTGGCGTCGCCGTGCGGGCTCTCGATGGAAAGGCCATTGGCGGCCAGCAACTGAGCGCGCTTGGGCCGCACCAGAAAGGTCACATCGGCCCCGGCCTCCGCCAGCCGTCCCCCGAAATACCCCCCCGTCGCTCCCGCGCCCAGAACCAAAATCCGCATCATCCGCCTCCGGTATTACCAGTGCCGTCGAGGCTAGCGGAGACGGGGGCGGGGGGCAAGGGGATGGGGGCGCTCGTCTTCCCCACTGCCCTTCGACCGCTTCTTTGCTATGATCCCCGGTGGAGGATGAATAATGGCCGGTTCGCTGAATCCGCGGGATGACCCCAACCTGGAAAGGCTGTTACAGCGCATCGTCCCCGCGCTCCAGCCCGAGGCCGTCTATCTGTTCGGGTCGCGGGCACGCGGCACCAACCGCCCTGACAGCGATTACGACCTGCTCGTGGTGATGCCCGACGACACGCCGCCCGAGAAATTGAGCATGCTGAACGCATTCGAGGCCACCAGCGGCTTCGACGTGGCCGTGGAGGTGATCCCCTGCCGCCGCTCGGTGTTCGAACGCAAGAAGCTGGTGCCGGGAACCCTCAGCCGCGCCGCCTGGTCCGAAGGGCGCCTCGTCCATGGACATTGACGAGGTCCGCCCCTGGCTGGCGGTGGTCGAACGCGACCTGAAAGCCGCCCGCAATTGCCTGTTCGGCCCCGAACCCACCGGGGAAGCAGCCGCCTATCATTGCCAGCAGGCCGCCGAGAAACTGGTCAAGGCCGTCCTGGTGAGCGCGGGCATCAATGCGCCGTATTCCCACGATATTCGTGTCTTGGTGGGGTTGCTGCCGCCGTCGTCCCTCACCGCCATGCTGGCGCCGCTGGCCCGCTTCACCCCCTATGCCACGGCCTACCGCTACCCGGTCGATGATCCCCTGGGCCTGCCGCCGCCTCCGTCCATTGATGAAATCAACGGCTGGGTCGGGGAAATCGAGGCCGCCCTTGAGGAACTGCTGCGCCGCATCGGGTGAAGGAGAAGGCGGCTTTTGCCGGATGCGAGGGTTTTACCCTCGCGCTCCCACCAGGAGCCGGGGCTCCTGGACCTGATGGGGTGGGGATTATCGAATTGATAGCGCACATGAGGTTGCGCAGAATCTGCCTTTTAGAGGACTCAACAAGTGAGCCATGTGAGAATATTAGGTTCGACGTAGGTGGCAGGCTTCTACAAATGCTTTACCTGCAATGGTGGGGTTGACCCGCCCAAACATCTCACCGCCACCCCAGGTCATGCCGGGGCGCAAACATCCGAGACGAACTAGGTTGCTGAGCGAAATGACAATTTCCTCGCTTGGGGGAGGTAGTTCATTTTCCTTCTCATCCACAACATGGGCACTAATGGGGAGTTTGGCGGTGGCTATACCGCGATGTTGGCTTTCATCGAACGGCAAGTCGTACAGCACATCAAGAAGGCATGCATCCAGTGGTGTTATTTGCTCAAGAATTGCCGCGTAAGAACGACGAATTTCACCATGAAAATCGGCGTTCGCAGCGTTGACAAGTAACATAGCCCATCGGTCTTGAAGGTCATCATTTTCCTCAAGGCTGGCTCCCTGTAATATAGGTATCGCAATATTTAATGGAATTTGACGAGTTGGGGCCTTAAGTCCGATGTTCGTGAGAAATTCCTGTGCGCGTTGCATTAGCCTTACCTGCCGCTCCCAGCGCATATATTTGAGTTTATCTTCAAATATTCCAATTCCCTGCTCAATTGGGCCGGAGATAAATTTTGAAATAAAGATCCCAGCTTCACGGGCTGCGTCTATTGCTTTTCCTGTGCTCTTTGCTACCTCTTGTATGGCCTTTGCCTCTGCTTCCACAGAATGCCCTCCGAAATAAGTGTAAATTAGTTTGAAACATATACCATTGGCGTTGTCCTGAGCCAATCAACTTTTGCAATTGAATACCCGCTTCTGGCCTATCAAAGGCGGCGCGGCGAATTAGGGCGTGGCACAATATTAGAAGATCGCATGAGCATATTCAACAACCTAAGCGGGTTGAAAGCAGTCAACGCGGTAGTTTGGATGAAATGGACTCTGAGCCCATTTCATCCATCAACAAATCCCCCTCACACCCCATCGAACACCATAGCCCCTGGCAGAAGGGCGGCGTCGAGAACGCCATCGGGCGAATGCGGCGGGGACTGCCGCGAAAAACAGATCTCGCGGCAGTTTCCCAGGCCGATCTGGACGACCTGGCCATGGACTACAACCTCACCCCGCGAAAGTGCCTCGGATATCGAACTCCGCTTGAGGCTTTCCTCGGAAAAGCCATCGATCTCGGTGTTGCACTTGAAATGTGAGTCCATCCGGTCCGCACCTCGGCAATGTCGATGTGGAAATAGCCGATGGGATAGGCCTTGAACTTCTTCTTGGCCGGTTTGTCACCCTCAGTCTCCGGCAGACGGCTGATGCCGTGGCGCTGCAAGCAACGATGCAAAGCAGAGCGGGTCAGGTGCGGGATCGTCGCCTGTAAGGCGTACAGGCAATCGTCCAACGGCAACAAGGTATGGCGGCGGAAGGCCACGATGATGGCCTCCTCCTCGATGCTCAGCACCGTGGATTTGGCTTCCTTCGGCCCCGTCGGCAGATCGCTGACGGATCGGCGCTTCTTCCACTTGGCAACCGTTTTGGGGTTGATCCCGTAACGCTTGGCAAGGGCCCTCAGGCTCTCTTGACTATCTTGTATTGCTCGACGGACTGCCTCTGTCGTCGTGGCGCTGCCGTGTAGAACCTGGCCCATAGTGCCTCCTTCCACTCCGTGGACAAGAATGCACCATCAAATGCCGGGACTAAACATCTAAAGGGGGTCCGGGGCATCGCCCCGGATGGGTGCGGGCGATAGCCCGCCATCGGTCTCATCCGTCATCCCGGCCGAGGGGAAGCGCCCTTCACTCACCGTCCTGCGGCTTTGGTGAAAGGCCCTTCGCCCTTGGCTCAGGGTGACAGTACGGTCCTACTCCGCCGCCGCCTTGTCCCCGCCCGCCGGCGGCGGGGCGTCGGGGAGGCCGGCGAAGCGGCGCAGCATGGCGAAGCGGCGGCGCAGCTGGCTTTCGGCGCTTTCGACCAGCTGGCGGTACCGCTCGGGGTCGGCGCGTTCCACCATCTGGAAGCGGGCCTCGCCCTTCATGAAGTCGTACAGCTTGCCGTTGGGCTCCTTGCTGTCGAGGGTGAGCGGGCTTTCGCCGGTGCCCATCTTGCGCGGGTCCCAGCGGTAGAGCGGCCAGTAGCCGGCTTCCACCGCCATCTTCTGCTGGTCCAGGCCGTGGGCCAGGTCGTAGCCGTGGGCGATGCAGTGGGAGTAGGCGACGATCAGCGAGACGCCGGGATAGCTGACGGCATCCTGGAAGGCGCGCATGGTCTGCACGTCCTTGGAGCCGAAGGCCACGTTGGCGACGTAGACGTCCTCGTAGGCCATGGCCATCATGCCCAAATCCTTCTTGGGCAGGGTCTTGCCGGCGATGGCGAACTTGGCCGAGGCGCCGATGGGGGTGGCCTTGGATTGCTGGCCGCCGGTGTTGGAATAAACCTCGGTGTCCATGACCAGGATGTTGACGTTCTTGCCCGAGGCGAAGACGTGGTCCAGGCCGCCATAGCCGATGTCATAGGCCCAGCCGTCGCCGCCGACGATCCACACCACCTTCTCGACCAGATAATCGGCCACCTGCTCCAGCTGGCGGGCCTCCGCCGACTTCAGGCCGGCGAGAACCTTCCTGAGGTCGAGGATGCGGTTGCGCTGGACGGCGATCTCCACCTCGGTGCCCTGGGGCGCGTGGGCGATCTCGTTGGCCAGCTTCTCCGGCACCTGGCCGGTGGTGGTCAGCGCGGCCAGCAGCAGCTTGGCCTGGTTCTTGTGCTGGTCTACCGCCAGGCGGAAGCCGAAGCCGAACTCGGCATTGTCCTCGAACAGCGAGTTGGCCCAGGCGGGGCCGCGTCCCTCGGCGTTCTGGGTGTAGGGCGTGGTGGGCAGGTTGCCGCCATAGATGGACGAGCAGCCGGTGGCATTGGCGATCATCAGGCGATCGCCCCACAGCTGGGTCATCAGCTTGATATAAGGAGTCTCGCCGCAACCCAGGCAGGCGCCGGAGAACTCGAACAGGGGCTGCAGCAGCTGCGCGGTCTTCACCGTGGGCGTGCCCAGCTTCTCCTTATTCACTTCCGGCAGGTCGACGAAGAACGCCCAGTTCTTCTTCTCGGTCTCGAGGATCGGGTCCTTGGCCTCCATGCGCAGCGCCAGGCGGTTGGGGTCCTTCTTGTCCTTGCCGGGGCAGACCTTGACGCACAGCGTGCAGCCGGTGCAGTCCTCTGGCGCCACCTGGATGATGTAGGCGTCGCCCTTGAACTCGGCGCCGCGATAATCCATGCGCTTGAACGAGGCGGGCGCGTTCGCCATGTCGGCCGGGCTGGCCACCTTGGCGCGGATGGCGGCGTGCGGGCAGACCAGGGCGCACTTGTTGCACTGGATGCAGGGGCCTTCGTCCCAGACCGGGATTTCGGCGGCGATGTTGCGGCGTTCGAAGCGGGCGGTGCCGGTGGGCCACACGCCATCCACCGGGAAGGCGGAGACGGGCAGCTTATCGCCGTGATTGGCCAGCATCAGGGCCGAGACGCGCTTGACGAAGTCGGGCGAGTCCTCGGGCACGATGGGCGGCAGCGAGCGGTTGGAGGTGGCTTCGGCCGGGATGGCGACCTCGTGCATGTGGTGCAGGGTCTCGTCCACCGCCTCGAAGTTCTTGGCCACCAGCTTTTCCGACTTGCGGCCGTAGGTCTTCTCGATGGCCTTCTTGATGTGGCCGATGGCCTCGTCCCTGGGCAGCACGCCGGACAGCGCGAAGAAGCAGGTCTGCATGATGGTGTTGATGCGGTTGCCCATGCCGGTGGCCAGGGCCACCTTGCGGGCGTCGATCACATGCACCTTGATCTGCTTGTCGATGATCTCCTGCTGCACCTCGCGCGGCAGGTGGGTCCACACCTCGTCGGCGGGATAGGGCGAGTTCAGCAGGAAGGTGGCGCCCTTGGCGGCGTAGCGCAGCACCTCGTACTTGTCCAGGAAGACGAAGTGGTGGCAGGCCACGAAGTCGGCGTCGCCGGAATCCAGCAGATAGGCGGACTGGATGGGCTCGGGGGAGAAGCGCAGGTGCGAGATGGTGATGGCGCCCGACTTCTTCGAGTCATAGACGAAGTAACCCTGGCCCTGGAAGCCGGCGTTCTCGGCGATGATCTTGATGGAGTTCTTGTTGGCGCCCACCGTGCCGTCGGCGCCCAGGCCGAAGAACACGGCGCTCTTGACCTTGGGCTGGTCCAGCTTGAACGACGCGTCCGGCTCCAGCGACAGATGGGTGACGTCGTCGGTGATGCCCACGGTGAAGCGGCGCTTCGGGCTGGCCTTCGCCAGTTCGTTGAACACCGCCTTGGCCATGCCGGGGGTGAATTCCTTCGACGCCAGGCCATAGCGGCCGCCGATGATCACCGGGTCGGCGGCGGTGGCGCGGTTGCCCGTCGCCTTGGCCTCGGCCAGGGCGGCCAGCACGTCGAGATAGAGCGGCTCGCCGATGGCGCCCGGCTCCTTGCAGCGGTCCAGAACGGCGATGGCGCGCACGCTGGTGGGCAGGGCGGAGACGAAGGCGTCGATGGAGAAGGGACGGAACAGGCGGACCTTCAGCACGCCCACCTTCTCGCCCTTGGCGGCCAGGGCGGTGACGGTCTCGTGCACGGTCTCGGCGCCCGAGCCCATGATGATCACCACCCGCTCGGCCTCGGGGTGGCCGCAATAGTCGAACAGCTTGTAGGCGCGGCCCGTCAGCTTGGCGAAGGCGTCCATCTCCTGCTGCACGATGCCGGGGCAGGCCTCGTACCAGGGATTGCGGGCCTCCTGCATCTGGAAGAAGGTATCCGGGTTCTGCGCCGTGCCGCGCAGGGTCGGATGGTCGGGGGACAGCGCCCGGGCGCGGTGCGCCGCGATGGAATCGGCGTCCAGCAGGGCCAGCAGGTCCTCGTCGTTCAGCTCCTCGATCTTGGTGACCTCGTGCGAGGTGCGGAAGCCGTCGAAGAAGTGCAGGAACGGCACCCGGGCCCTCAGCGTCGAGGCATGGGCGATGGCCGCCATGTCGTGGGCTTCCTGGCCCGAGCCCGAGGCCAGCAGCCCGAAGCCGGTCTGGCGGCAGGCCATCACGTCGGAATGGTCGCCGAAGATGGACAGGCCGTGGGTGGCCACGGTGCGCGCCGTGACGTGCATGCAGAAGCTCGTCAGCTCGCCGGCGATCTTGTACATGTTGGGAATCATCAGCAGCAGGCCCTGGCTGGCCGTGAACGTGGTCGCCAGCGAGCCCGCCTGCAGCGCGCCGTGCACCGCGCCGGCGGCGCCGCCCTCGTGCTGCATCTCGGCCACGTCGGGGACCACGCCCCAGATGTTCTTGCGCCCTTCCGAGGCCCACTGGTCGGCCAGTTCGCCCATGGTGGAAGACGGCGTGATCGGATAGATCGCCGCCACCTCGCTGACCCGGTAAGCCACCGAGGCGCACGCCTCGTTGCCGTCGACCGTGATCAAAGCCCTGTCTGCCATGTCTTTCCCACTCTCTAAGTTCATTGCCCGTTTTGGGCCTTGGAAAACGGGCGCGAATCGGCGCCGCGCCCTGCTTTCGGAAGGCTCGGAAGAATAGACGGCGGCCTCGCGGGTCCGCAAGTCCCTTACGAATCGGCCCCTCAAAAAGTAATAAAGTTCTGCGGCGCCGCATCTATATATGCAGACCGTCCCGCAGGGCTTCCGGCGTCCGGCCGCCGGTGCTAGAAGATGGACGGCAGAGTCATCGCGCAGGGAACATAATGTCCGGGAACCCGTCGCCGCCCTGGCATATCCTGACCGACACCGACATGGTGGCGGCGCTGATGGACGTCATTCCCCATCCCATTTTCTTCAAGGATCGGAATGGCCGCTATCTCGGCTGCAACAGCCATTTCTGCCAGATGCTCGGATTCGGCCACGACGAGGTGGTGGGCAAGACCGTGTTCGAGATCGCGCCGTCCAACCTGGCCCAGGTCTATCACGAGGCGGACATCAGGCTGATGGAGGCGGGCGGCACCCAGTGCTACGCCTCGTCGGTGAAGTACGGCGACGGGCTGACCCGGCGCGGCGTCTTCTTCAAATCGGTGTTTCACGACAAGAGCGGCGTGGCCGCCGGGCTGGTCGGCATGTTCTATCCGATGGAGTTCATGCTCCACGTCATCGACATGTGACCGTCAGGCGGCGCGGGGTGTCGCCTGACGCCGGCGCAGCAATTCGATGCTGGCCAGCGACCAGATGGGGGTTCCCTGGACCTTGCGGTCGGCGACGATGCGCTCGACCAGGGTCAGGGGAACATTGCGAATCCATTCCTCGAGCACGGCGGCGTCTCCTTTTGCTGCAATGCACAATGACTGTATCGCCGATGGCCGGCCTGATTCCACGCCCGTGAACGCAGGGGCGCCATGCCCGAAGCGCAATGGTCATACCAGCGCCTCGCCCCGGCCATAGGTATGTCTACGAAATTCGGTTGCATATCCTGGCGCCACGCGTGCATAATACCGGATGCGGACCCGGACCTCTTTGAGGCCGGGTATTTTTTTGCCTGGGGAGTTCTGCAATGGCCGAGAACAACAACTCCAATCCTCCGAACGACCAGCATGCCGACGATCAGCATGATGGCGCGGAGAACGCACAGCAGGCGCTTGACGACCTGACGGTGCTGCAGAACGTCCAGAACCAGAATTTGGGCGATGCCCGACTGAACGTGGCGCGAGCGGTTGACGTCAGCGACACCCAGCTCGGCAACCTCGCCAACGTGCAGCAGGGCTCGACGGGCAGCCCGCAGGTGCAGAACCTGGGCGGCATCGCTGGCGGCGCGAACATCGCCATCGACGTGGAGATCGAATCGTCCAAGGACAATTCGGTCGCTCCGCCCGAGCTGGAAAGCCTGGCGGTGGACATTCGGGAAGAGGCCGCGGCCATCACGGTCAACCCGGGTGGCGCCAAGCCGCTCAACGTGCGCGAGCTTCCCGACCTGGCGCGTCCCGACGCGGAGTTCAAGGAGCAGGATCCGGCCCTCGGCCAGCCGGTGACCCTGACCCCTCCCGGCGGGTTCGTCGCCAACGCCCTGGCGCAGGAAGGCGTCCCCGAGGCCCCGGCCGCCGAGGAAGAGGCTCCCGAGGACGAGGCGCCCGAGATTCAGGCGGCGGTCAATCAGGGGCCGACGGCGCGAGACAGCGAGGTGACCACCGTCGATGACGATGCTCCGATCACCGGCGTCGTCCCTGCCTTTGATGCCGATGGCGACACCCTGACGTTCTCGCTGGTCGATGCCGCCGGCAACCGTGTTACCAGCCTCGATACGACATACGGTACTGTCACTATCAATCCGGCCACCGGCGAATATACCTTCACGCCGAATGATGAGGCGGACAATATCCAGCTCGGCGCGTCGGCCCGCGACAGCTTCACGGTCTCCGTCGATGACGGGCAGGGCGGAACGCCCACCATCGCCAATGTCGGGGTGAACATCACCGGAAGCAACGACGGTCCGACCGTTTCGGCGGCCGACCTCAGCACCGACGAGGATACCGCCATCAGCGGAACCGCCGCCGGCCACGACGTGGATAACGGCGATACGGTGAGTTATGCCCTGTTGGACGCCAATGGCAATCAGGTGACAAGCCTGGCGACCGACCATGGTGTGGTGACCATCGATGCCGAAACCGGCCAATATACCTTCACCCCCGGTGACGCGGCGGGAAGTCTTGGGGTTGGCGATGTCGCCAAGGACACCTTCAAGGTGGTGTCCATCGACAATCATGGCGCGGTCAGCGAAGCCGATCAGGTCCAGGTGACCATCAGCGGTTCCAATGACGGCCCGTTCGTCAGCGATACGGTGGTTCTGGCCGGCGGTGACGAGGATAATTCCATCACCATCACCCGCGATCAGCTGCTCGCCAATGCCTATGACGTGGACGGCGGCGATCTTGAGATCTCCAACCTCAACGCCACCAACGGCACCATCGTCGATAATGGGAACGGCACCTATACCTTCACCCCCAACGCCAATTTCTTTGGCGAGGTGGACCTCGCCTACACCATCAGCGATGGCCAGGGCGGAACGGTTGCCGGTACGGCGAAGTTCGATGTCGCCTCGGTGAACGACGGCCCGACCACGGCCAACGTGACCTTGGATGGCGGTACCGAGGATCAGTCGGTCATCATCAAGGCCAGCGATCTGCTGTCCAATGCCGGCGATATCGATGGCGGCACCCTGTCGATCAGCGGCCTGTCGGCCGCCAACGGCACCATCGTCGATAACGAGGACGGCACTTATACCTTCACCCCCAATGCCAATTTCAATGGCCAGGTGGAGTTGAGCTATACCATCGAGGACGGCCAGGGTGGTTCCACCCCCGGTACGGCCACCTTCGACCTCGCCTCGGTGAACGACGCGGCGGTGATCAGCGGCGACGCCTCGGGCGGCGTGGGCGAGGACGGCACCCTGGTGACCGGCGGCGATCTCGACGCCACCGACATCGATTCGGCCACCACCTTCGTGGCGGCCAGCCAGAGCGACGATTACGGCACCTTCGCGGTGAACGCCGACGGCCAGTGGTCCTACACCCTGGACAACGAGTCCGAGGCGGTGCAGTCCCTGGCGGCGGGCGAGCAGCTGACCCGCACCTTCGAGGTGCAGACGGCGGACGGCACCACCAAGACGGTGAGCGTCACCATCGACGGCGCCAACGACGCGGCGGTGATCAGCGGCGACGCCTCGGGCGGCGTGGGCGAGGACGGCACCCTGGTGACCGGCGGCGATCTCGACGCCACCGACATCGATTCGGCCACCACCTTCGTGGCGGCCAGCCAGTCCGACGATTACGGCACCTTCGCGGTGAACGCCGACGGCCAGTGGTCCTACACCCTGGACAACGAGTCCGAGGCGGTGCAGGGCCTGGCGGCGGGCGAGCAGCTGACCCGCACCTTCGAGGTGCAGACGGCGGACGGCACCACCAAGACGGTGAGCGTCACCATCGACGGCGCCAACGACGCGGCGGTGATCAGCGGCGACGCCTCGGGCGGCGTGGGCGAGGACGGCACCCTGGTGACCTCGGGCGATCTCGACGCCACCGACATCGATTCGGCCACCACCTTCGTGGCGGCCAGCCAGTCCGACGATTACGGCACCTTCGCGGTGAACGCCGACGGCCAGTGGTCCTACACCCTGGACAACGAGTCCGAGGCGGTGCAGGGCCTGGCGGCGGGCGAGCAGCTGACCCGCACCTTCGAGGTGCAGACGGCGGACGGCACCACCAAGACGGTGAGCGTCACCATCGACGGCGCCAACGACGCGGCGGTGATCAGCGGCGACGCCTCGGGCGGCGTGGGCGAGGACGGCACCCTGGTGACCGGCGGCGATCTCGACGCCACCGACATCGATTCGGCCACCACCTTCGTGGCGGCCAGCCAGAGCGACGATTACGGCACCTTCGCGGTGAACGCCGACGGCCAGTGGTCCTACACCCTGGACAACGAGTCCGAGGCGGTGCAGTCCCTGGCGGCGGGCGAGCAGCTGACCCGCACCTTCGAGGTGCAGACGGCGGACGGCACCACCAAGACGGTGAGCGTCACCATCGACGGCGCCAATGACGCGGCGGTGATCAGCGGCGACGCCTCGGGCGGCGTGGGCGAGGACGGCACCCTGGTGACCTCGGGCGATCTCGACGCCACCGACATCGATTCGGCCACCACCTTCGTGGCGGCCAGCCAGTCCGACGATTACGGCACCTTCGCGGTGAACGCCGACGGCCAGTGGTCCTACACCCTGGACAACGAGTCCGAGGCGGTGCAGGGCCTGGCGGCGGGCGAGCAGCTGACCCGCACCTTCGAGGTGCAGACGGCGGACGGCACCACCAAGACGGTGAGCGTCACCATCGACGGCGCCAATGACGCGGCGGTGATCAGCGGCGACGCCTCGGGCGGCGTGGGCGAGGACGGCACCCTGGTGACCGGCGGCGATCTCGACGCCACCGACATCGATTCGGCCACCACCTTCGTGGCGGCCAGCCAGAGCGACGATTACGGCACCTTCGCGGTGAACGCCGACGGCCAGTGGTCCTACACCCTGGACAACGAGTCCGAGGCGGTGCAGGGCCTGGCGGCGGGCGAGCAGCTGACCCGCACCTTCGAGGTGCAGACGGCGGACGGCACCACCAAGACGGTGAGCGTGACCATCGACGGCGCCAACGACGCGGCGGTGATCAGCGGCGACGCCTCGGGCGGCGTGGGCGAGGACGGCACCCTGGTGACCTCGGGCGATCTCGACGCCACCGACATCGATTCGGCCACCACCTTCGTGGCGGCCAGCCAGAGCGACGATTACGGCACCTTCGCGGTGAACGCCGACGGCCAGTGGTCCTACACCCTGGACAACGAGTCCGAGGCGGTGCAGTCCCTGGCGGCGGGCGAGCAGCTGACCCGCACCTTCGAGGTGCAGACGGCGGACGGCACCACCAAGACGGTGAGCGTCACCATCGACGGCGCCAACGACGCGGCGGTGATCAGCGGCGACGCCTCGGGCGGCGTGGGCGAGGACGGCACCCTGGTGACCGGCGGCGATCTCGACGCCACCGACATCGATTCGGCCACCACCTTCGTGGCGGCCAGCCAGAGCGACGATTACGGCACCTTCGCGGTGAACGCCGACGGCCAGTGGTCCTACACCCTGGACAACGAGTCCGAGGCGGTGCAGGGCCTGGCGGCGGGCGAGCAGCTGACCCGCACCTTCGAGGTGCAGACGGCGGACGGCACCACCAAGACGGTGAGCGTCACCATCGACGGCGCCAACGACGCGGCGGTGATCAGCGGCGACGCCTCGGGCGGCGTGGGCGAGGACGGCACCCTGGTGACCTCGGGCGATCTCGACGCCACCGACATCGATTCGGCCACCACCTTCGTGGCGGCCAGCCAGAGCGACGATTACGGCACCTTCGCGGTGAACGCCGACGGCCAGTGGTCCTACACCCTGGACAACGAGTCCGAGGCGGTGCAGTCCCTGGCGGCGGGCGAGCAGCTGACCCGCACCTTCGAGGTGCAGACGGCGGACGGCACCACCAAGACGGTGAGCGTCACCATCGACGGCGCCAACGACGCGGCGGTGATCAGCGGCGACGCCTCGGGCGGCGTGGGCGAGGACGGCACCCTGGTGACCTCGGGCGATCTCGACGCCACCGACATCGATTCGGCCACCACCTTCGTGGCGGCCAGCCAGTCCGACGATTACGGCACCTTCGCGGTGAACGCCGACGGCCAGTGGTCCTACACCCTGGACAACGAGTCCGAGGCGGTGCAGGGCCTGGCGGCGGGCGAGCAGCTGACCCGCACCTTCGAGGTGCAGACGGCGGACGGCACCACCAAGACGGTGAGCGTCACCATCGACGGCGCCAACGACGCGGCGGTGATCAGCGGCGACGCCTCGGGCGGCGTGGGCGAGGACGGCACCCTGGTGACCTCGGGCGATCTCGACGCCACCGACATCGATTCGGCCACCACCTTCGTGGCGGCCAGCCAGAGCGACGATTACGGCACCTTCGCGGTGAACGCCGACGGCCAGTGGTCCTACACCCTGGACAACGAGTCCGAGGCGGTGCAGGGCCTGGCGGCGGGCGAGCAGCTGACCCGCACCTTCGAGGTGCAGACGGCGGACGGCACCACCAAGACGGTGAGCGTCACCATCGACGGCGCCAACGACGCGGCGGTGATCAGCGGCGACGCCTCGGGCGGCGTGGGCGAGGACGGCACCCTGGTGACCTCGGGCGATCTCGACGCCACCGACATCGATTCGGCCACCACCTTCGTGGCGGCCAGCCAGAGCGACGATTACGGCACCTTCGCGGTGAACGCCGACGGCCAGTGGTCCTACACCCTGGACAACGAGTCCGAGGCGGTGCAGTCCCTGGCGGCGGGCGAGCAGCTGACCCGCACCTTCGAGGTGCAGACGGCGGACGGCACCACCAAGACGGTGAGCGTCACCATCGACGGCGCCAACGACGCGGCGGTGATCAGCGGCGACGCCTCGGGCGGCGTGGGCGAGGACGGCACCCTGGTGACCTCGGGCGATCTCGACGCCACCGACATCGATTCGGCCACCACCTTCGTGGCGGCCAGCCAGTCCGACGATTACGGCACCTTCGCGGTGAACGCCGACGGCCAGTGGTCCTACACCCTGGACAACGAGTCCGAGGCGGTGCAGTCCCTGGCGGCGGGCGAGCAGCTGACCCGCACCTTCGAGGTGCAGACGGCGGACGGCACCACCAAGACGGTGAGCGTCACCATCGACGGCGCCAATGACGCGGCGGTGATCAGCGGCGACGCCTCGGGCGGCGTGGGCGAGGACGGCACCCTGGTGACCGGCGGCGATCTCGACGCCACCGACATCGATTCGGCCACCACCTTCGTGGCGGCCAGCCAGTCCGACGATTACGGCACCTTCGCGGTGAACGCCGACGGCCAGTGGTCCTACACCCTGGACAACGAGTCCGAGGCGGTGCAGTCCCTGGCGGCGGGCGAGCAGCTGACCCGCACCTTCGAGGTGCAGACGGCGGACGGCACCACCAAGACGGTGAGCGTCACCATCGACGGCGCCAACGACGCGGCGGTGATCAGCGGCGACGCCTCGGGCGGCGTGGGCGAGGACGGCACCCTGGTGACCTCGGGCGATCTCGACGCCACCGACATCGATTCGGCCACCACCTTCGTGGCGGCCAGCCAGAGCGACGATTACGGCACCTTCGCGGTGAACGCCGACGGCCAGTGGTCCTACACCCTGGACAACGAGTCCGAGGCGGTGCAGGGCCTGGCGGCGGGCGAGCAGCTGACCCGCACCTTCGAGGTGCAGACGGCGGACGGCACCACCAAGACGGTGAGCGTCACCATCGACGGCGCCAACGACGCGGCGGTGATCAGCGGCGACGCCTCGGGCGGCGTGGGCGAGGACGGCACCCTGGTGACCTCGGGCGATCTCGACGCCACCGACATCGATTCGGCCACCACCTTCGTGGCGGCCAGCCAGAGCGACGATTACGGCACCTTCGCGGTGAACGCCGACGGCCAGTGGTCCTACACCCTGGACAACACCTCGGACGCCGTGCAGTCCCTGGCGGCGGGCGAGCAGCTGACCCGCACCTTCGAGGTGCAGACGGCGGACGGCACCACCAAGACGGTGAGCGTCACCATCGACGGCGCCAACGACGCGGCGGTGATCAGCGGCGACGCCTCGGGCGGCGTGGGCGAGGACGGCACCCTGGTGACCTCGGGCGATCTCGACGCCACCGACATCGATTCGGCCACCACCTTCGTGGCGGCCAGCCAGTCCGACGATTACGGCACCTTCGCGGTGAACGCCGACGGCCAGTGGTCCTACACCCTGGACAACGAGTCCGAGGCGGTGCAGGGCCTGGCGGCGGGCGAGCAGCTGACCCGCACCTTCGAGGTGCAGACGGCGGACGGCACCACCAAGACGGTGAGCGTCACCATCGACGGCGCCAACGACGCGGCGGTGATCAGCGGCGACGCCTCGGGCGGCGTGGGCGAGGACGGCACCCTGGTGACCTCGGGCGATCTCGACGCCACCGACATCGATTCGGCCACCACCTTCGTGGCGGCCAGCCAGTCCGACGATTACGGCACCTTCGCGGTGAACGCCGACGGCCAGTGGTCCTACACCCTGGACAACGAGTCCGAGGCGGTGCAGGGCCTGGCGGCGGGCGAGCAGCTGACCCGCACCTTCGAGGTGCAGACGGCGGACGGCACCACCAAGACGGTGAGCGTCACCATCGACGGCGCCAACGACGCGGCGGTGATCAGCGGCGACGCCTCGGGCGGCGTGGGCGAGGACGGCACCCTGGTGACCGGCGGCGATCTCGACGCCACCGACATCGATTCGGCCACCACCTTCGTGGCGGCCAGCCAGAGCGACGATTACGGCACCTTCGCGGTGAACGCCGACGGCCAGTGGTCCTACACCCTGGACAACGAGTCCGAGGCGGTGCAGTCCCTGGCGGCGGGCGAGCAGCTGACCCGCACCTTCGAGGTGCAGACGGCGGACGGCACCACCAAGACGGTGAGCGTGACCATCGACGGCGCCAACGACGCGGCGGTGATCAGCGGCGACGCCTCGGGCGGCGTGGGCGAGGACGGCACCCTGGTGACCTCGGGCGATCTCGACGCCACCGACATCGATTCGGCCACCACCTTCGTGGCGGCCAGCCAGAGCGACGATTACGGCACCTTCGCGGTGAACGCCGACGGCCAGTGGTCCTACACCCTGGACAACGAGTCCGAGGCGGTGCAGTCCCTGGCGGCGGGCGAGCAGCTGACCCGCACCTTCGAGGTGCAGACGGCGGACGGCACCACCAAGACGGTGAGCGTCACCATCGACGGCGCCAACGACGCGGCGGTGATCAGCGGCGACGCCTCGGGCGGCGTGGGCGAGGACGGCACCCTGGTGACCTCGGGGACGCTGAACGTCTCCGATGCCGATGCCGGTCAGGCCAAGGTTCAGGCGGCCACCATCCAGACGGATGAGGGCACGTTCCATGTGGCCGAGGATGGCCAGTGGAACTTCTCGCTGAACAACGCCAATGCCGACGTGCAGGCCCTTGGGGTCGGCGAGAGCATGACCAAGACCTTCACGGTCACCTCCGCCGACGGTACCGGCACCCAGGAGGTGACGGTGACCATCAGCGGCTCCAACGACGGGCCGGTGGTGAGTGGCGCGGTGGATCTCGGCGATACGGCCGAGGACAATTCCATCACCTTCACGGCGCAGCAATTGCTGGGCAATGCTTCGGACATCGATGGCGACACCCTGTCGGTGAGCAACCTGTCCGCCACCAACGGCACCATCACCCAGAATGCCGACGGGTCCTATACCTTCACGCCCAACGCCGATTTCAACGGCGACGTCAACATCACCTACACCGTCTCGGACGGCCATGGCGGCACCACCACGGGGTCGGCGACGCTGGACGTTACGGCAGTTGACGATGACAGCGTCATCACCGGCGACACCACCGGTTCGGTGACCGAGGACGGCTCGCTGGTGGCTTCGGGCGACCTTGACGCCACCGATGCCGACCAGGGCGGCGGCCATGCCAACAACGGCCATGGCAACGGTGACCAGGAGGCGCCCGGAAATTCCGGCGGCAACAACAATGCCGAGAATTCCGGCAACAGCGGCCAGGGCAACAGCGGTCAGGGCCAGGGCGGCCAGGGCCAGGGCGGCCAGGGCGGCGACGATCAGGCGGCCTTCGTCGTCTCGAGCCAGAGCGACGAGCACGGCACCTTCACCATCAATGCCGAGGGCAACTGGTCGTATACCCTGAACAACGCCTCGGAGGCGGTGCAGTCTCTGGGGGCCGACGACCATCTGACCAAGACCTTCACGGTGCAGACCGAGGACGGCACCACTCGGAACGTCACCATCACGGTGAACGGCGCCAATGACGGCCCGACCACCGGCGAGGTGAGTCTGGCCGCCGGTACCGAGGACCACTCGGTCACCATCCGGGCCAGCGACCTGCTGTCCAATGCTTCCGACGTCGATGGCGATACGCTGTCGGTGAGCAATCTGTCGGCGAGCAACGGCACCATCGTCGATAATGGCGACGGCACCTACACCTTCACGCCCACCACCGATTTCAGCGGCGAGGTGGAGCTGTCCTACACCATCTCGGACGGCCAGGGTGGCAGCACCCAGGGCACGGCCAGCTTCGACGTGGCGGCGGTGGCGGACGCGCCTGTCCTGTCGGCCTCCGACATCACCGTGGACCTTGGCGCCGGCCAGAACCAGACCCTGAACGGAAGCGCCAACAACGATACCCTGAGCGGCGGTTCGGGCAATGACGTGGTCAACGGTTCGTCGGGCAACGACGTTCTGTATGGCGACGGCACCGGCACCGTGACGGTTCCGCTGAACATCAGCGACCGCTTGGCGGATGCCGATGGCTCCGAATCCCTGGGCAGTGTCACCATCGGCGGCCTGCCGGCGGGCGCGACCCTGTCGGCCGGCACCCAGAACGCCGACGGCACCTGGACTCTGACTCCCGGCCAGCTGTCCGGCCTCAGCGTGACCACCACCGAGGGGACCAGCCTGCACCTGAGCGTGACGGCGACCTCGACCGAGGCGTCCAACGGCTCGTCGGCCAGCACCACCACCAGCTTCGATATCACCTTCGGCGGCACCGCCGCCGGCAACGATACCCTGGACGGCGGCGCGGGCAACGACAGCCTGTTCGGTGGCGCCGGCAACGACACCCTGTCGGGTGGCACGGGCTCGGACCTGCTTGACGGCGGCGACGGCAACGACGTGCTGAACTACTCGACCGACGGCTCCTGGAGCGGCGGCTTCGTGGCGAAGAACGTGGGTGACCCCACCCATGGCGGCACCAACGAGACCTATTCCATCACCGGCGCCGGCGACAGCCAGGACGTGTTCCGGGGCGGTGCCGGCACCGACACCCTGGTGATGGGCGGCGGCAATGACGCCCTGTTCCTGGATGACGGCTACAGCGCCTCGCCCACCGGCGGCGCGCGCATCGACGGCATCGAGAGCATCAATGCCGGCGACGGCAACGACGTGGTGGATCTGACATCGACCCAGTATGCCTACGGCGACGTCACCATCGACGGCGGCTCGGGCAATGACGTGCTGATGGGCAACCAGGGCAACGACATGATCCTGGGCGGCACCGGCAACGACGTTCTCTATGGTGCCTCGGGCAACGACACCCTGCTGGGTGGCGACGGGGCCGATACCCTGAACGGCGGCTGGGGCGCCGACAGCATCAGCGGCGGGGCCGGCAACGACCTCGGCGTGGTGGTCGGCGGCCAGAGCAGCGGCGACGTTTACGACGGCGGCGCCGGCAGCGACACCATGAAGGTGCAGCTGTCCACCGCCCAGTATACCGCCGAGGTGCGGGCCGAGTTGCTGGAGTTCCAGGCGTTCATGGCCGATCCGGCCAATCAGGGCCAGAGCTTCCACTTCGACACCCTGGGGCTCGACGCCTCCAATTGGGAAAGCCTGAAGGTCAGCGTGGACGGTCGCGAGATCTCGCTGGAGAATCCGCCGACCGTGAGCAGCATCACCAACGTGGCGACCGACGAGGATCACTCGGGCGCCGGCCGCGTGGTGGGAAGCGATCAGGACGTGGGCGACAGCGTGCGCTACCACCTGATGGACGCCAACGGCAACCAGGTGGACAGCCTGTCCACCGCCCACGGCACGGTGACCATCAATTCCAGCACCGGCGAGTACACCTTCACTCCCAATGCGGGCGCCCAGGCTCTGCGGGCCGGCGATGTGCAGACCGACAGCTTCAAGGTGGTCGCCACCGACGGCACCATGACCAGCGCTCCCTCCACGGTGGCCGTCACCATCGCCGGGTCCAACGATGGCGCGGTGATCACCGGCACCACCGTCGGCACGGTGGGCGAGGACGGCAATACGGTCGCCACCGGCACGCTGACCGTGGCCGATGTCGATGCCGGCCAGAACCACGTGCAGGCCGGGTCGGTGCAGACCGACGAGGGCACCTTCACCATCGGCGAGAACGGCCAGTGGACCTTCCAGGTCAACTCGGCCAACGCCGACGTGCAGGCGCTCGGCGCCGGCGAAAGCATGACCAAGACCTTCGCCGTGGCCTCGGCCGACGGCACCGCCACCCAGAACGTCCAGGTGACCATCACCGGCAGCAATGACGGCCCGGTGGTGAGCGGCGCGGTGGATCTCGGCGACACCGCCGAGGACAATTCCATCACCTTCACCAAGGCCCAGCTGCTGGCCAATGCCTCGGACGTGGATGGCGACACGCTGTCGGTGAGCAACCTTTCCGCCACCAACGGCACCATCAGCGATAACGGCGACGGCACCTATACCTTCACGCCCACCGGCGATTTCAGCGGCAACGTGGATGTGAGCTACACGGTCACCGACGGCCATGGCGGCACCACCAGCGGCACCGCTTCGCTGGATGTGGGCGCCATCGCCGACGCGCCCGAACTCAGCCTGAACCTGGGCACCGGTTCCTCGGTGACCCTGGGCGGCGAGTCCGAGGACGTGACCATCAGCCTCGCCAACATGAACGCCACGGACAGCGGCTTCTCCGTCTCCGCCGTCAAGCTGGACGGTTCGGCTGGCACCTTGTCCACCCATACCGGTCCCGCGGGCTTCGGCGTGGCTGGCGGCGCTTCGGGCGACTCCACCGAGCTGGGGCAGTCGGGCGGCCGGTCCGAGAAGATCGTCGTCAATTTCGACAACGATGTCTCCACCGCCGACGTCAAGTTCGCCTGGCTGGCGTCGAACGAGAAGGCCCATTACGACCTGTTCCGCGATGGCGTGAAGGTGGGCGAGGGCACCGTGACCGGCATCACCGATTCGGTCGATCCGGCCATCAGCCTGCATGCCACGGATAACGGCGGCTTCGATCAGATCGTGTTCTCGGCGCCTGGTGGCGGCGACAACGACTTCCTGATCAACTCCATCAGCTTCGAGGCGGTCGAGCCCGGCGAGCAGGTGGTGGATTATCCGCTGAACGTCGCGGCCAATCTGAAGGATACCGACGGCTCCGAGAGCCTGACGGTCACCCTGACCGGCCTGCCCGATGACGCGGTGATCCTGAACGCCGCCGGCCAGGTGGTCGGCACCGACAACGGAGACGGTACCTGGTCGCTGCCTTCCGGCGACCTGGACCAGCTGACGCTGCGGGTGCCGGCGGGCGCCGACGCCTTCACCCTGGGCGCCACCGCCACCGCCACCGAAGCCGATACCGGCGCCATCGTGCGCACCGCCTCGACCTCGGCAAGCGTCGACGTGGGCGAGTTCAACCAGGGCCCGGTGGCGGGCGACGACAGCACCATCGACGCGGCGGCCGATGCGCCCGCCCTGTCGGTGGATCTGGGGGCCTCGGTCGCCGAGACCCACACCAGCACCACCACCACCACCACGGCCAGCCCGTTCACCTTCTCGGTTTCCGGCGTGTCCGACATCAATCCGTCCACCACGACCACGGTGGCGGGTGGCACGGCGGTGACCGGGACCTCGGGTAACGACGCGGTCAGGATCAGCGGCGATACCTGGGCTTCGGTCAGCACCGGCACGGGCGACGACAATGTCGTGGTCAACGGTTCGTTCTGGAACGTCGGCATGGATACCGGCTCCGGCAACGACGCCATCAAGATCAACGGCAGCCTGGGCGGCACCGTCAATGCCGGTGACGGCAACGACGCGGTGCAGATCGGCGGCGATGCCAGCGGCTCGGTGTTGACCGGCGCGGGCAACGACAGCGTCAAGGTTGGTGGTGCCGTCAACGCCACCCTGAACCTGGGCGATGGCGACAACGCCATGCAGGTGGGCGGCTCCGTGAATTCGGGGGTTACCGCCGGGTCGGGCAACGATACCGTTCTGGTGGGCGGCAACGCCAACGCCGCCATCAACCTGGGTGACGGCAACAACACTCTCGAGGTCAAGGGCGACGCCAATTCCGGCGGCAACATCACCACCGGAAGCGGCAACGACAAGATCCACATCGATGGCATCGCCAACGGCGGTTCCGTCACCACCGGCGCGGGCGACGACGTGGTGGTCATTGACCACGGCATCAACGGCGGCAAGGTGAACACGGGCAGCGGCAACGACGCGGTCTATGTGTCGGGCAACGTCTACGCCACCATCGACGGTGGTTCGGGTACCGACTCGATCCAGCTGGGCAGCTACACCAAGGCCCAGTACATGGCCGACAGCCAGCTGCAGCAGCGTCTGGCCAATTTCGAGAACATCAAGTTCTCGGACGGCCAGGTGATCGGCGACGCTTCGGCCTTCGGCGGCACCACGACCACCACCACGACCACCACCACCTACAAGACCCCGCTGACCATCGAGGCCACGCTGAACGACAATGACGGCAGCGAGACCCTGTCCTCGGTGACCCTGGACAACATCCCGGCGGGCGTGACCGTCGAACTCGGCGGCCAGACCCTGGCCGCCAACGCCGACGGCAGCTACACCGTGCAGGTGAGCTCCGGCTCGCCGGTGACCCTGACCCTGGTCAGCTCGTCGCCGGTCACCGAGAACACCCTGTCGGGCATCACCACCTCGGTGTCCTCCACCGAGGCCAACGGCGGCGACGTTTCGGTCACCACCGTGCTGGGCATCGGCAGCGAGGCCGGCACCAACGAGGGTGCCCAGGCCATCGAGACCAACGAGGACAAGGCCCTGACCATCAAGGCCTCGGACCTGCTGGCCAACGACAGCGACGTCAACGGCGACACCCTGACCATCACCGGCGTCGGCAACGCGGCGCACGGCACGGTCAGCCTCAACCCCGACGGCACCATCACCTTCACGCCGGATGCCAACTACCACGGCACCGCCACCTTCGAGTACACCATCAGCGACGGCAAGGGCGGCACCGATACGGCCACCGTCACCGTGCAGGTGGACGACGTCAACGACCTGCCGGTGATCACCTCGGTGACCAACGGCACGGGCACCGAGGATCACGCGGTGAGCGGCTCGGTGCAGGCGACCGACATCGACGGCGACTCCCTGACCTACTCGTTCGGCACCCAGGCCGACGGCTCGCCAATCACCTCGCTCGACACCGGTCACGGCACGGTGACCATCAATTCCGAGACCGGCGAATACACCTTCACCCCGGACGCCAACTGGTCGGGCACCGACAGCTTCGCCGTCACCGTCAGCGACGGCAACGGCGGCACGGTGACCCAGACGGTCAGCGTCGATGTGGAGGCTGTGGCCGACCGGGCGACGGTCGCGCTGTCCATCGGCGAGGGCACGGTCAATCCGGGCGGCAGCTTCACCGTCACCAACAACGACGCCAGCGCCTCGGCCGGCTACCACAACACCTACGGCTATTACGTCATGGACGATAATGGCAACCCGGTGAGCGGCGGCGTCATCTGGAAGGATGTCCACGACACCAACGGCCAATCGGTCACCATCGAGGGCGTGGACCCCGACCGGGTCGGCTTCTTCATCATTCCCAACGGCGACCAGAACTCCAGCATCCGCGACGGCTCGGCGGTGACCTTCACCCAGGATTCCTCGGGCAACTGGCAGGCACTGAACGCCAATGGCACCGTCCTGACCGGCGAAGGCGCCAAGGTCCTGTTCGACAACAAGGACCTCAATTCCGATGATCGCGATCACCTCCAGGATCGCAGCAACGTCACCGGCAACCAGAACTGGGAAGACCTCAACGGCGGCGGCGACAACGACTTCAACGACGTCAACATGAGCGTGTCGTGGAACGCGGCCGAGCCGACCTCCACCCACGATGTCGATGTGACGGCCCGCTTCCCCGACATGGACGGTTCCGAGGGCCATACGGTGGTCCTGAGCGGCCTGCCCGCCGGTGCCATCCTGTCGCAGGACGGCGTGGCGCTCACTCCCGGTGCCGATGGCTCCTACACCCTGAACGCTTCGGACCTGGACGGGCTCACCCTGACCACGGCGCCGGGCTTCACCGGCGAGATCGAACTGTCGGTGACCGCCACCAGCGTGGACGGCTCCAGCACGGCTTCGGCCTCCGCCCAGGCCGAGGTCACCCTCGACCTCGGCAACGAGGGACCGGATACCGGCGCGGCCGAAAGCGTCCGCACCGCCATCAACACCTCGGTGAGCGGACAGGTGGAAGCCACCGACGCCGACGGCAACGAGCTCAACTTCACCCTGGCGACCGGCAACGACGGCGCCCAGCATGGGACCGTGGTCCTCAATCCGGACGGCACCTTCACCTATACGCCGACCGGCAATTACAGCGGCACCGACACCTTCAAGGTCGTGGTGTCCGATGGCCATGGCGGCACCACCACCGAGACGGTGACGGTCACCGTCGAGAACGGCGCGCCGACCCTGACCACCGCCAACGCCGCCACCGCCAACGACCACAGCGCGGTCACCGGCCATGTGAGCGCGGTGGACGCCAATGCGGGCGACACCGTCAGCTACTCGCTGGTGGACGCCAGCGGCAACCATGTGAACAGCCTGGTCACCGACCACGGCACCGTGACCATCAACACCTCGACCGGCGACTACACCTTCACGCCCAACGCGGCCAATGCCAGCCTGGGCGTCGGCAAGTCGGTCACCGACAGCTTCAAGGTGGTGGCCACCGACAACCACGGCGCCGAGTCCAATGTGGGCACCGTCAACGTCACGGTGACCGGCTCCAACGACGGGCCGGTGGTCTCCTCGGTGACCGGCGGTACCGGTAACGAGAGCACCACCAACGCCGCCACCGTGGTGACCGGCAAGATCAACGCGTCCGACGTGGATACCGGCGACAGCCTGAGCTACTCGGTGGTGTCGGGCGGTACCCATAACGGCACCCTGTCCGTGGCCGCCGACGGCACTTACACCTTCACGGCCACCGACAAGAACTGGCACGGCACCGACAACTTCACGGTGCAGGTGTCCGATGGCAAGGGCGGCGTGGTCAACCAGACCGTGGCCATCACCGTCAACGCCCAGGCCGACGCGGCGACCATTTCCGCCGCCGACGCCAGCCTGGCGGCCCAGGGCAGCGTGACCACCACGGTCAGCTCCACTGAAAAGTATGCCGAAGGCTCTTCCGCCAACGACATCATCAACGGCAGCTCTGCAGCCGACCTGATCTACGGCGACGACGCCCAGGGCGACACGGCGGTGACCGTCAAGCTGAACCTGTCGGCGGCGGCGATTTCGGGCGAGTCCATCGGTTCCGTCACGCTGTCCAACATTCCCGGCGGCGCCACCCTGTCGGCGGGCATCAAGAACGCCGACGGCAGTTGGACGCTCACCCCCGGCCAGTTGACCGGCCTGACCATGACCTCGACCAACGGCGTGGGCGGCACCATCAACATGGCGGTCACCACGCTGGACGGTAACACGACGGCGGTCACCACCTCGTCGTTCAAGGTGAACTTCGACGGCGGCTTCAACGACACCATCACCGGCGGCGCCGGCGCCGACACCATGTTCGGCGGCGTGGGCAACGACGTGTTCAAGGTGTCGGGCAGCACCGACGGCGTGGGCGATACCTTCGACGGCGGCATCGGCACCGACACCATCCTGGGCAGCAGCGGCAGCGATACCCTGCACGTCACCAGCAACCTGTCCAACCTCCGCTCCATCGAGACCATCGACATGGGGTCGGGCACCGACACCATTTCCGCGACGGGCGGCAACGACATCCTCGACTTCTCGCGCGTCACCCTGAAGGGCGTCGAGGTGATCGACGCCGGTACCGGCATCGACACCGTCACCGGTTCGGCTTCGGCCGAGACCATCCTGGCCGGCGCGGGCAACGACACCGTGGTGGCGCTGGGCGGCAATACGGCGGGCGACGTCTATGACGGCGGCACCGGCACCGACACCCTGACCGTGGACCTCAGCCCGGCCGAGTACACCACGGCGGTGCGGACCGAACTGATGAGCTTCGCCTCCTTCGTGGCGGATGCGGCCAATGCGGGCAAGAGCTTCACCTTCAACTCCCTGGGCGGCCTCAAGGTCAGCAATTTCGAGCAGCTGACCGTGACCGTCGATGGCGACGAGGTGGATCTCAACCATCCGCCGGCCGTTACCAGTGTCGAGACCAACTACACCACCGGCCATGCCGATGGCGCGGTGCACGTCACCGACGCGGACGGCGACAGCTTGACCTACTCGTTCGGCACGGCGGCCAACGGCACGCCCATCACCTCGCTGAATACGGCGCATGGCGTCGTGACCATCGACAGCCATACGGGCGAGTATCACTTCACCGCCACCGACAGCGGCTTCAAGGGCACCGACAGCTTCACCGTGACCGTCAATGACGGCATGGGCGGCGTCACCACCCAGAAGGTCGCTCTGGACTTCAACCCCGGCGACGACGCCACCGTGGTGACCGGCCCGACCACCCTGGCGGGCACTTCGGAAGATACCCAGATCTTCATCACCACCGAGCAGTTGCTGGCCAATGCCACCGACGTGGACAACACGCTGCACGTGGACAACCTGACCGCCACGGACTCGCAGGGCAACGTGGTGGGGACCTTCATCCAGGCCACCGATGCCGAGGGCAACGAAGGCTACGCCTTCACGCCCAACGCCAACTGGTCGGGCGACGTCACCATCGGCTATGACGTGGTGACCGATACGGGCATCGCGACCCGCACCAGCGGTACGCTGAACGTGGAGGCCAACGCCGACGCGGCCACCGGCTTCGACGCCTCCATCGCCTCCAAGGGGGCCTCGACGGCTCATCTCGGCGACGATACCGGCAAGATCACTGTCTATGTGGACGCCAAGAAGGATGCCAATTACGACCTGTATGTGGGCGACACCAAGGTGGCGTCCAACGTCAAGATCACCTCGTCCGGCAGCTGGGAGGCCCACACCTACACCGTGGACAATTCCCTGCTGACCGGTGGCGCCGACGTCAAGATCGTCTCCACCACCGGCAACTGGAACTCCAACGACGTCGTCGTCGATCGCGTGGTGATCAACGGCATCAACGTGGAGGCGGAGAACTCGGCTCACAGCTCGGGCGCGTCCCTGACCTACAGCTACAACAACACGGCGGCCGAGCGCCTGTACAACACCGGCGACTGGGTCAATTTCAGCGTCGACTCCTCCATCACCCGCACGGCCAGCGGCTATACCCTGAACATGCAGGGCGCCCTGGTGGACACCGACGGGTCCGAGGACCTGACCTACCATATCGACGCCCTGGCGTCGGGCGCCTCGCTCAGCTACAGCGGCAACGAGGGCACCCTGGTGCACAATGCCGATGGCAGCTGGGACTTCCAGGTGGACAGCGAGCATTACGACGGCGCCGTGTCCCTCGACCTGAACGTCACCTCCGGCACCTCCGGTTTCGACGTCCATGTCTCGGCCGTCACCTCCGAGGGAAGCAACCTGGACAGCGCCTCGGTTGACGAAATCGTCCATTGCGACGGCGCGGCGGCGGGTGGTGGCACCACCATTCCCGGCATCACCCTGGTGGGCAACGCGGGCGACGACAACATCGTTGGCACCGTCGGCAACGACCTGCTGCTGGGTGGCAAGGGCGGCGCGGCCTACCGCTACTCGGGCGGTGGCCATGGCGGCAGCGGCTGCGGCTGGTCCATCGTCGAGAACGATACCAACGACGTCATCAGCGCCGGTGCCGGCGATGACGTGATCTACGGCGATGCCAAGATGTCCAACGGCTACATCGTGGTGACCGGCTCGGGCAACGACGTCCTGGACGGCGGCTCGGGCAACGACCAGATCCACGGTGGCCGCGGTAACGACACCATCACGGGTGGCTCCGGCGACGACGTGATGTGGGGCGACCAGGGCAACGACACCTTCCTCTTCGACTTCGGCTTCGGCCATGACGTGGTGGACGGCGGTCGCGGCTCCAACTGGACCGACACCATCGATCTGACCAATGACGATCAGATCGCCTCGGTCAACATCGAAGGCGGCGCCAACTGGACCGTCACCGTCGATGCCGACGGCCACCATACGGCTCAGTTGGCCAATGGGGCCCAGGATGCAAAGGGCACCATCGTGGTTACCAACGCCGATGGCAGCCAGGACACCATCGAGTTCACCAACATCGAGAAGGTGGTCTGGTAACCGCGGCAACCGGCAAGGACAAGGGGGCCGCCCCTCGGGGCGGCCCTTTTTTTGGGAGTGGGGGATGGAGCGGCTGGGGCGTTACGAGGTCAGACGGCATCTGATCGACACCACCTTTTCCCGGCTTTTCCTGGCCATGGACCCCGCGCTGGGGCGATTGGTGGTGATCAAGCTGTTCGCGGTGTCGGCCAAGGCAGCCGAGCCGCCGTTCACCCGGCGCGAATGGCTGCGCCGCTTCGTGACCGAGGGCCGTATCATGGCCGCCATTCACCATCCCAACGTCCTTGGCGTGCATGAGATCGGCCGGGCCGAGGACGGAACGCCTTATCTGGTGCTGCCCTTCATGCCGGTCAACCTGCCTCGCCTGATCGGCTTCGATGTGGCCGAGGCGGGGATGAATGACATCGAACTTCCGAAAAGCCTGCCTTCCGCCGTCGCCCTTCGCATCCTGCTTCAACTCCTGGCCGCGCTGGCTTACCTGCACAGGCAGGGAATCGTCCATCGCGACGTCAAGCCAAGCAACATTCTGTTGACCTCGACGGAGAAGGGGGTGGTCAAGCTGTGCGATTTCGGCATGGCGCGCCGGGGCGATAGCCCGGATGCCGCTCCCCGGGCATGGTTCGGCACGCTCGACTACATCAGCCCTGAACAGCTGCGTGGCACCGGGGCGGTGGACGGCAAGGCCGACGTCTATTCGGCCGCCGTCCTCGCCCATCGCATGCTTTGCGGACGATTGCCCGCCAAGCCGGGGGAGGGGGCGGGCATGGTGGACCTCGCCCCCGACGTTCCGCCGGTTCTGCGAGATTGGGTGGCGGCCGCCCTTGATCCCGACCCGGCCCGCCGCCCCGATGCCGACCAGTCCCTGGGATGGTTCAGGGACCTCGTCTAGGACCTTGCCGTAGCGTCGATCGGCTTGCCTTGACGGCGGTCGGGGGCGCATGATGGAAGACTGAACCAAGCGGCCGGACCTTGATGATTTCCTCCATCGCCTCGACGACGTTGCTCAGTGGCCTCGCCACCCAGTCGCGGGTTGCCGGGAAGGCCGCCGACAACATCGCCAACCTCACCACTCCCGATTATCAGGCCCAGAGGGGGCAGGTGGTCTCGGCCGGCCCGGCCGGGGCGCGTTATGTGCCGCTGCCGCCCGAGGGCGGGGTTGACCTGCTGCGCGAGGTGGTGGATCTGGGCCAGGCGAAGCAGGCCTATATCCTGGCCGCCCGCACCTTCTCGCGTGTCGCCAGGACCGAGAAGGACGCACTGGACGTCCTGGCCTGAGGAATTTCCGCTCCATGACCGACAAGCCCAAGGCCTATCTCGCCGGCCCGGCGGTGTTCCATCCGGCCGCCAAGGCCCTGCTCGACTACCTCGTCGAGTTGTGCGGCCAGCATGGCCTGGTGGGTGTGGCGCCGTTTGAGCCGCAGGCTGATCATCTGACGCTGCCGCCGGCCGAACTGGCGACGGTGATCCGTCAGGGCAATATCCTGCGGATTCGGGAATGCGATGTGGTGATTGCCTGCGTGTCGCCGTTTCGCGGCCCCGGGGCCTGTCCCGGAACCACCTGGGAGATGGGCTACGCCGAGGCCCTGGGCAAGCCGGTGATCGCCTGGTCCGAGGATATGCGGCCCTACAAGGAGCGCGTCCCCCATGACCGTGACGAGGATGGGCGCCTGTTTTGCCGCCAGCACGGCATGGTGGTCGAGGATTTCGGGCTGGTGGAGAACCTGATGTATGCCGCCGCTCCCGCCGAGGTGCTGCCCGTTCTGGAGGCGGCGATCAAACGGGCGCGGCAGCTGGCCGAGATTCATCGCCCAGCGGCAGGGTGAAGTGGAAGGTGCTTCCCGCACCGGGGCTTGATTCCACCCAGATATGGCCTCCCAGCCGGGTGACGATCCATTTGCAGATGGCCAGTCCGACTCCGGTTCCGGCGTAGCCGGAATGGGGGTGGAGGCGGCGGAACAGCTCGAACACGTCCTGCTCCGTGGGGTCGAAGCCGATACCGTTGTCGGCGATGGAAAACAGCCATTGCCGATCCTGGCGCACGGCGGCGACCTCGATGCGTGGAGTGAGTCCGGCCTTGCGGTACTTGATGGCGTTGCCGATCAGGTTCTGAAATATCTGGATCAGCATGACCGAATCGGCGTTGATGTCCGGCAGGGGGGCCACGACGATCTCCGCTCCGCTTGAATCGATGGCCTCGCGCAGGTTGTTGAGGGCACTTTGGCAGGCCGCCCCGGCCGACACCAGTTCGATCCGCCCTTCGCTCCGGGTGGTGCGGGAATAGGCCAGCAGATCGTTGATCAGGTCGTGCATGCGGATGGCTCCGCCGGTGACCAGCTCGATGTATTGCCGTCCGCGCTCGTCCAGGCCGCCGCCATAATCGCGTTCCAGCAACTGGGCGAAACAGGCGATGGTCCGCAGCGGCTCCTGCAGGTCGTGGGAAGCCACGTAGGCGAAGCGCTCCAACTCGCTGTTGGCCTCGGTCAGGATTTCGACGGTCTTGGCCAGTTTTTCGGCGTGGGTGCGGCGATCTTCCTCGGCGCGGATCCGGTCGGTGACGTCACGCACGATATGAAAGCCGCCCGAAGGGATGCCTTCGGGACCGGGGAGCGAGCCGTAGCTGGTCTCGAACCAGGCGGTGTCGCCATCCATGGTGAGCGATTGCAACTGGACGAAGGACTCGCCGGCCAGGGTTCTGTCCCAGCATTCCGAGAACAGGCGGTGGCGGTCGGGAACGTGGCCGAACAGCTCGTCGATGGACATGCCGATCCTGGCGTCGCGGCCGAAGAAGTTCCAGCACACCGCCTGGTAGCGGGGATTGAAGGCGGTCAGGCGCTTGTTGCGGTCCCAGGCGGCGATCAGATCCTGCGACCCCCGCATGATGCCGGACAGGCGGGCGTTGACCTCGGTCAGCTCGCGGTTGGTCTCGGCCAGGGCGGCGCCGCGCCGGTTCAGTTCCTTTTCCCACCGGGCAAGCAGCACCAGCAGCAACAGGGCCGTCACCAGGACGAAGGCGCTTCCTTTGGCCATTTCCAGCAGGGACGCCAGGCCGGGAGGCTCGTCGACGCCGATCCACACGGCGGCCGACGACAGGAATATCCAGCTCAACCCGACGGCGGCATATATGCCGGTAATGCGCCATGCGACGGTCAATGTGGCAAATCCCCTGGTGGAAAGACAATGCGACTGGATCAGCCTAGCAGAGTATCAGGCGGCTGGCACCTGAATGAGCTTGGGACTTCATGCCTGGGAACCGAATAGCGCTCTCGCCCCACTCTCGTCGGAGAGGCTGGCTGTGACGCCTTTGCCGTGCAGTCGTATTAATTGTATACAATTGACAAAACACATATTTAAAACGATCATCACAAATAAAATATCTTTTAAGGTTGTGC
The DNA here is from genome assembly GCF_058402745.1 of Paramagnetospirillum sp. Lineage (NCBI taxonomy): Bacteria > Pseudomonadati > Pseudomonadota > Alphaproteobacteria > Rhodospirillales > Magnetospirillaceae > Paramagnetospirillum > Paramagnetospirillum sp. The sequence continues at coordinate 127,953 of NZ_JBZVFI010000019.1, read as the reverse complement.
AGCTGTCTGTCCATCTGCATAAATATGTATAGCACGATGCATGTGCTCGTAATGGATGGTTGGCGGTGCCTTATTCGGCGCAATCAACTTGGCTACGACAAAGTTGAACAACCTTAGCGAGCGCAACCGCCTGGGCGGGAGGCTCGCCAACCCGAAGGGGGGAAAGATGGACGCCTTTATTGGAACGATCCTTATTTGGCCGGCGGATTGGGCGCCGGAAAGTTGGAGCCAATGTAACGGCGCGATTATTCCGGTTGCGCAATACCAGGCCCTGTATTCCATATTCGGGAATATCTACGGCGGCAGCGGAACGTCCACCATGGGTATTCCGGACCTGCGCGGCCGGTCTCCGGTCGGTTTCAACACTGGTGTTTCGCCTCTTCCCCGCCTTTCGATCGGCTCGTCGGTCGGGGTAGCGACCATCACCTTGGGCCTCAACAACCTGCCGGCCCACAACCACCCGGCAAGCTTCTCGCCGACCATGGGCACGCAGTCGGTCACCATCCCGGCGGTATCGGCCGCCGGTTCGCTGTCGGTCAACGTGGGAGGCACGGTCAACACAAGCACCGCCGGCACGGCGGCCCCGGCTTCGGCGGCCAACGTCTATCTGGGCGGGGTTGGGGGTAAGGCTGGTGCCAGTACCGTGGCCTTCACCGGCCCCTACGACACCACCAAGGCCGCCGCTACCGCCAATCTCCAGGGGTTGTCGGGATCGGTGACCCCCTCGGCCAATTATACCCCCGGAAGCCCGGCGGCCACCGTGAACATCAACGCGGTGACCGGCGGGGCGGTCACGGTCGGTCTCGGGGGCGGTTCCACCAACCCGGTGGGCTTCAACAACTATCAGCCTTCGCTGGCGATCAACTTCATCATCGCCATGAACGGTCTCTATCCCATGCGGTCCTGACAGGGAGCGGCCATCATCGGCCGTGCTCTCCTGTCGCGATGATACTCATCGGCCCGCCCTGCCAGGCGGGCCGATTTCCAAGCCACCAGTGGACTCAAGCCATGCCCGACATCGCCACCATCGGCTCCGATTTCTTTCGTCCGCATCAGGATACCGTCATCGCCCTGGCCGATTCCCAGGGCAATGTGGTGCTGGCCCCCACCTTGCTGCGGGTCGAGGATCGCCCCCAATCCACCATGCCGAACGCGCCCCGCCAATCCTTCGTCCTGACCCTGGCCGCCCCTCTTCCCTGCGATGCGAAGAGCGGCCACTACACCCTTGGTCATCCCGACTTCGGAACGGTGGGGCCGGTTTACGTGGTGCGCATCATGCCCGGCGACAATCGGGCGTGGTTCGGGGTCTATTTCAACTGAGCCGCCGAGGCCAGTGCCGGGTGGCCGGGTGGGAACCAGGCCAGATGCAGCATGGGAGCGGACTGCGCCACCACGCCAAAGCCCAGCCGTCCCCAGAAACGCAATGCGTTGGGCGCGGCCATCATGGCCGAGACGCTGAGCGGTTGCGAGGTTTTGGCCGCGGCTGCCTGCAGACTGCGCACCACATCGCTGCCGATGCCCTTGGACCGTGCCATGGCATGTACCTCCAACTGGGTGATCCGCCAGTCGTGATAGCCGAGATCCACCACCAGGTGAGCGACCGCCTGGCCGGTCTTTTCCACCACGAAGTCGAGATGTTCCGGGTACATGGCCCCGGTTCCCGCGCGGGTGATGCTCCACTGCTGTTCATAAAGGACGTGGATGGCGTCGCGCTCCAGGGTGGTCCAGTTGAACCAGGGGCGCGCCGCCATGAACATTTCCAGCAGGAAATCCCGGTCCGACGGCGCGACAAAGCGTAGGGAGAGGCCTCCCAGCATGGGGATGGCTCCGGCGAAGGCGGTCATGGTTGTGCACCTGGTTTAAAGTTGTTTACCAAACTGGTACGACAACTTAAGCGTGGTTACAAGGCAATTCATACCTGTTTAGTGATGGCGGTAATAAATGGAGTGCGACCAATGACTGTGGCTGTAACGCTGGAAACCTTTCTGGCCGAGGAGCAGTTGCGGCGGGACCTGGACGCCGATTCCGCCGACACCCGGGCATTGCGGGAACTGGTGGGGATTTGCCTGCTGAAGGGCCGGATGGACGAGGCGCTGGGCCTGGCCGACCGGCTGGTGGAGGCCTGCCCCGAGGACGGGGACGCGCTTCGCCTGCGGGGTGAGGTGCTGGCGCGCATGGGACAGGGGGATGCGGCTTTCGAGGCGCTGAAGGGCGCCGTGGCCCTCGACCCCGATGGGGTGGAGGCGCGCCTCGCCCTGGGGCGGCGGGCGGAGGAGCGGCAGGACTGGGCCGCCGCGCTGGAGGCCTACTATCCCTGTGCCGAGCGGGATCTCTCGGACTCACGCGCCATGATGGGGGTGGTCAACGCCTATTCCGGGCTGCGCCGGTTCGGCGATGCCGCCCGCGCGCTGGCCGGGCTGTGCGTGCACCAGTGGCCGGAACTGGGCGAGCGGCTGGTGATGCTGGCCGATCTGCTGCGCCTGGACAAGCAGCCCGAGGATTCGCTGGCGGTGGCGCGCACCGCCAACATGCTCTATCCCGAGAATCCCATGGCGATTTCCGTCCTGGCCCGCGCCATGATCAATTCGGGACGGCCCGTGGAAGGTCTGCGCGAACTGGAACGGGCCGAGGCGATGGGCGTGACGGGGCCGCCGACTTACCTCGCCCGATCGGTCGCCTGCCATCTGATGGGGCGCCTGGACGACGCGGTGGCGGAGGCCGGGTGGGCGCTGGACCTCGATCCCGCCAGTTCCGATGCCATCAACAACCGCGCCCTGGCGCTGATGGCCCAGGGGCGGTGGGAGGAGGGGCTGCCCGGCTATGAGGGGCGGCTGCAATTCTATCCCATCGATCACGCGCGGCTATGGAATGGCGAGGCCATGGAGGGAACCCTGCTGGTGCTGGGCGAGCAGGGGCTGGGCGATCAGGTCCAGTGCCTGCGCTACATCCCGCTGATCCGCCCGCTGGTCAAGGGGCGCCTGGTCGTTCATCTGGCCGAGCCGCTGCTGCGCCTCGCCCGCGAGTCCATCGCCGGGGTGGACGAGTGGCGCTCCCTGGCCGAACCGCACGGCGAGCACGACCGCGTCATACCCATGATGTCGCTGATGAAGGTGCTGGACGGCGGCGAGCCGGGCATCGCCCCGGTGCCGGTGCCCTTCCTGCGTCCGCCGGCCCAATGTTCGGTGCCGCTGCCCGGGGGCGACGGCCTGAAGGTCGGCCTGTGCTGGGCCGGAGGGCCGGGCTATCTGATGGATTCCATCCGCTCCATGCCGGCCATCGAGGTGGCGCGGCTGGTCCGACGCTTTCCCGGCATCCGCTTCTTCCGTCTTCAGCGTGGGCCGGTGAGCGCCCATGTGGGCGAGGTGCGGCCCGACCTGCCGCTGGTGAACGTGCTGGACGGCTGTGCCGATTATGCCGATACCGCGGCGGTGATCGACCGTCTGGATCTGGTGATCAGCGTCGATACCAGCCTGGCCCACGTGGCCGCCGCCCTGGGCAAGGAAACCTGGATCCTGCTTCCCCATGTCGCCTGCTTCCGCTGGGGGCAGCAGGGCGAGACCTCGCGCCTTTATCCCTCGGTGCGGCTGATCCGCCAGAAGCGCTTCGGCGAGGGCTGGGGCGAGGCGATGGACGAGGTGGCGTGCCGGCTGGCGGAACGGGATGCGTCCCGTGGGGTTGATTTTCAAGGGAAAGAAACTCCCTAAGAGGGTAAACGGCCCGAATGACGGATTAATGTCTTCACAGTGGACAAGCCAACAGTTATGCCGCAGTGCGGATGATCACTGATATCTGTTACCGGGCGCCACATTTCGTCGCTTGATAGTATGCACGTCATGGTATAATTCCTTGTTCTGGGATTGGGCTTTGGCGCGTAATGGATGCGGCCGTGCGACTGTGGATTATCCAAGGGCGGGGGCGTTCCCGATATCTGGGCGTGAGCTCGTCCATCGTCGCCACGGTGCGGCAGTGTGTTTCCGGGAGTTTCCGTCATGACTGAGATGAAGCCCATCCGCCGCCGCGACCGGTCGCGGCTCTCGTCCCTGGGGCCGATGATCATGGCGCTGGAACCCCGGCTGATGTTCGACGGCGCCGCCGTGGTGGACGCCGCCCAGGCCGCCGACGCCGCCATCAAGGCCGCTCCCGCCCCGGTGGTGGTGCGCGACGCCGACCCGTCAAAGGACAGCGGCCGCAAGGAAGTGGCCTTCGTCGATACCTCGGTCAAGGACTACAAGGTCATCGAGGCCGGCATCCGTGACGGCGTGGCCATCGTCGAGATCGGCGGCGGCGCCGACGGCCTTGCCCAGATGGCCCAATGGGCCGAGACCCATTCCGGCTACGACGCCATCCATGTCTTCAGCCACGGGTCCGAGGGCACCCTTTACCTGGGCTCCAGGACCATCACCGCCAATGGTATGTCCGACACCACGGTGCGGATGGAACTGTCGGTGATCGGCCAGGCCCTCGATGCCGATGGCGATCTGCTGCTCTATGGCTGCAACGTGGCCAGGGGCGAGGCCGGTCAAGGGTTCATCACCGCATTGGCCAATGCGACCGGAGCCGATGTGGCTGCGTCCGACGATGCGACCGGGGCCACCGACAAAGGTGGTGACTGGGTACTCGAACGTTCGGCGTCAATAGTCGAAGCGACGGCGCTCGCCCCTTCCATCTATGCCGGTCTTCTGGTTGGGGCATCCTTCGACTTCGAGGCTTCCACCAGCGGCGGTGGCAGCAAGACGATGACCCAGGTCGATTCCGGTGAGACCATACAGTTCGTATCGACCACCAGGAACATGATCCTCGACACGGAAGCCAATTATGGTGGCGGCGACCTCGCCTTGCTTACCGGGACCGTGGCCTGGAATGACCATACTGTCGGCGAGGAAACGCAAACGGTCGTATCCCTGGTGAGTGGAAAGCTGTTCGATCTTACTTCGCTTACCCTTGCCGAGTGGCCCGGGAATAATGACACCCCTATATTTACGACGAGCAAGGGAAGTGTAACGCTGTCGGCGCTCAGCGCGTCAAGTACTTCGGTTGTTGTTGCTAATTTATCCGCCGGAGATCAGGCGAAGCTGCAGGGAATATCGTCGATAACGATTACCTCATCTGACGGAAACTATAATTTCGTCTATGATAACATTGTTCTGTCAAACATCCAGACTCCCGACGTCACCCCGCCCACCTTCGACATCACTCCCGACAAGTCCAGCGTCACCGGCACCACCCTGGATCTGACGGGCAGCATCGACGAGGCCGGGACGCTTTATTACGTGATCGTCGCCGATGGCGCGACGGCGCCCACCGCCGCCCAGGTCGAGGCGGCGGCCACCTATAGCGGCGTCACCATCCTCAAGAGCGGCAACGCGGCGGTGGGAACCGGTCCCTACACCAACATCTTCTCGGTGACCGGCCTGACGCCCGGGACCTCCTACGACATTTACATGTCCGCCAAGGACAGTGCCGGCAACCAGACCCTGGGCGCCAAGGTGGACGTCACCATGAACGCCCTGCCGACCATCGGCGGGGCCAGCGCCGGCCAGACGGTCAACGATACCGCCACGGTATCGCCCTTCTCGGGCGTCACCATCGCCGATGCCGATGGCAACAACGTGACCGTCTCGGTGGCGCTCGACACCGCCGCCAAGGGTGTCTTCACCTCGGCGTCGCTCACCGCCTCGGGCTTCACCGATGCCGGCGGCGGGACCTACACCCTGTCCTCGGGCAGCGCGGCGGCTGCCCAGGCGGCCATCCGGCAACTGTCCTTCGATCCCACCGACAATCGCGTGACGGCGGGGTCCACCGAGACCACCACCTTCACCATCACCGTCAACGACGGCGTCAATTCCAACGTCACCAACAATACCACCACGGTGGTTTCCACCAGCGTCAACGACCTGCCGTCCCTGGGCGGCACCTTCACCACGGCGGGCACGGTCAACGACAACGCCACCACCACGCCGTTCTCGTCGGTGACCTTCACCGATCCCGACGCCACCGCGGTGACCCTGGCCATCACCTATACGGGGGCCAACGGCACCCTGTCTTCGGGGGGCGGCGGCCTGACCGGGTCGGCGGGCAGCTACACCCTGTCGGGGGCCAGTCCGGCGGCGCTGCAGACCCTGCTCCAGGCCCTGGTGTTCACCCCGACCATCAACCAGACCGCGCCGGCCGGCACGGTGGTCACCACCTTCACGCTGACCCCCGCCGACGCCATCGGCAACGGCACCGCCAACGCCACCACCCAGGTGACGGCCACCTCCATCAACGACGCGCCGGTCAACACCAAGCCGGCGGCCCAGACCACCAACGAGGATACCGCCCTGGTGTTCTCGGCGGGCAACAGCAACGCCCTGTCGGTCGCCGATGCCGATACCGGCACGACGCTCACCACGGTGGTGTCCGTGGCGGCGGGCACCGGGACCATCGCGGTGACCACCGGCGGCGGGGCCACCATTACCGGCAACAGTTCCAACTCGGTGCAGATCGTCGGCACCGTGGCGCAGGTTCAGAACGCCCTGGGCTCGGTGACCTATACGCCCACCGCCAATGCCTCGGGCAACGGCTACGCCACCCTGACCATCTCCTCCACCGATGCCCATACGGGGACGCTGAACGACACCGACACGGTGACCATCAACGTGACGACCGTCGCCGACACGCCGTCGGTGACCAGTTCCAGCACCACGCCCTCCACCCAGACCACCAGCGGTCTGGTGCTGTCGCGCAACGCCGCCGACAGCACCGAGGTGACCCATTTCAAGATCACCGGCATCACCAACGGCACGCTGTACAAGAACGACGGCGCGACGCAGATCAACAACGGCGATTTCATCACCTTCGCCGAGGGCAATGCCGGCCTGAAGTTCACCCCCAGCGGCAGCAGCGACGGCTCGTTCACCGCTCAGGCCTCCACCAGCGGCGCCGATGGCGGACTGGGGGGGGCGACCGTCACCGGGACGATCACCGTGGGCGCGGCGGTGGCCAATCCCACCGTCAACGAGGATACGGATTCCGGCGCCATCGCCATCACCAGGGGCAGCGGCGAGACCTTCTACAAGATCACCTCCATCACCGGCGGCACGCTGTATTCCGATGCGGGCTACACCACCCAGATCAACGACGGCGACTTCATCGCCAATGCGGGTGCCACCACCAACGTCTATTTCCGTCCCACCGCCAACCGCAACACCACCACCGGCGGCAACGGCAGCTTCGTGCTGCAGGCTTCCAGCGCCTCCAACGACGGCGGCCTGAGCGGCAGCCAGGTGACCAGCACCATCACGCTGACCGCCATCGCCGACACGCCCAGCGTGGCCAGCCCGACGGTGAACGAGGACGCGGATTCGGGGGCCATCGCCATTACCCGGGCGGCGGGCGACGGGGCCGAGACCACCCATTACAAGATCACCGGCATCACCGGCGGCACCTTGTACTCGGATTCCAACTACACCACCCAGATCAACGATGGCGACTTCATCGCCAGTGGGGGGGCCTCCACCAACGTCTACTTCCGCCCCACCGCCAACCGCAACACCACCACCGGCGGCAACGGCGCGTTCACCGTGCAGGCATCGAAATCCAACGCCGATGGCGGTCTGGGCGGCAGCACGGTGAGCAGCACCATCACGCTGACCGCCATCGCCGACACGCCCAGCGTGGCCAGCCCGACGGTGAACGAGGACGCGGATTCGGGGGCCATCGCCATTACCCGGGCGGCGGCCGACGGGGCCGAGACCACCCATTACAAGATCACCGGCATCACCGGCGGCACGCTGTATTCGGATTCCAACTACACCACCCAGATCAGCAACGGCGACTTCATCGCCAGCGCCGGCGCCACCACCAACGTCTATTTCCGCCCCACCGCCAATCGCAACGCCACCACCGGCGGCAACGGCGCGTTCACCGTGCAGGCATCGAAATCCAATGCCGATGGGGGCTTGGGCGGCAGCACGGTGAGCAGCACCATCACGCTCACCGCCCTCGCCGACACGCCCAGCGTGGCCAGCCCGACGGTGAACGAGGACGCGGATTCGGGGGCCATCGCCATTACCCGGGCGGCGGGCGACGGGGCCGAGACCACCCATTACAAGATCACCGGCATCACCGGCGGCACCTTGTACTCGGATTCCAACTACACCACCCAGATCAACGATGGCGACTTCATCGCCAGTGGGGGGGCCACCACCAACGTCTACTTCCGCCCCACCGCCAACCGCAACACCACCACCGGCGGCAACGGCGCGTTCACCGTGCAGGCATCGAAATCCAACGCCGATGGCGGTCTGGGCGGCAGCACGGCGACCAGCACCATCACGCTGACCGCCATCGCCGACACGCCCAGCGTGGCCAGCCCGACGGTGAACGAGGACGCGGATTCGGGGGCCATCGCCATTACCCGGGCGGCGGCCGACGGGGCCGAGACCACCCATTACAAGATCACCGGCATCACCGGCGGCACGCTGTATTCGGATTCCAACTACACCACCCAGATCAGCAACGGCGATTTCATCGCCAGCGCCGGCGCCACCACCAACGTCTATTTCCGCCCCACCGCCAATCGCAACGCCACCACCGGCGGCAACGGCGCCTTCACCGTGCAGGCTTCCAAGTCCGGGGTGGATGGCGGTCTGGGCGGCAGCACGGCGACCAGCACCATCACGCTGACCGCCATCGCCGACACGCCCAGCGTCACCGCCGCCTCGACCGCGCCGTCCACCCAGACCACCAGCGGGCTGGTGCTGAGCCGCAGCGCCAGTGACGGGGCGGAAACCACCCATTTCAAGATCACCGGCATCACCAACGGCACGCTGTACAAGAACGACGGCACCACCCAGATCAACAACGGCGATTTCATCACCTTCGCCGAGGGCAATGCCGGCCTGAAGTTCACGCCGTCGGGCAGCAGCGCCGGCAGCTTCACCGCCCAGGCCTCCAAGGCCGCCAATGACGGCGGTCTGGGCGGTTCCACCGTCAATGCCGCCATCTCCGTCAACAGCGCCCCGGCGGCGGGCGGCGGGACCCTGACCCTGACCGAGGGACAGGTGGGCAGCGCCTATTCCTTCAGCCTGCCGGCCGGGACCTTCACCGACGCCGACAACGACACGCTGAGCTATACGGTGAGCGGCCTGCCGGCCGGCCTGACCATGAGCACGGCGGGCGTGATTTCCGGCAACCCGACCACGGCCGTGGATTCGGTGACCCTGACCTTCACCGCCACCGACCCCTCCAATGCCACGGCGACCAAGACGGCGACGCTGAAGATCAAGGCGAAGCCCTCGATTAGCGACGGTGGTGTGAAGGTCGTTGTCGATACGGTCAAGGACACCAACACCAAGACGAAGGACGGGAATGACGACAAGGGCTCGGACAGCCTGAGAACCGTCATCAACACGGAGAGCGGCGACACCAAGACCGGAAGCGGCAAGGGCTTCGGCGATACCGGAGGGCTGACCACCCCGGCGGGGCCGGCGATCGGTCCCACGATCACCAGTCCCGTCGCTCCCGTCACAGGTGACGGTGGCCGGGTCGCCATCATTCCTGCCGTACTGACGGCGCCGATCGGCAATTCCTTCCAGATCGCCGTGGCGGCCAAGCCGCCGGGAGGCGGGGATGCCCTGGTGGTCAACGCCCCCATGCGGGATACGGTGATCGCCGAGGGGGCACGCATCGCGGTGACCATTCCCGCCGAGGCTTTCGCCCATACCAAGGCCGACGCCACGGTGACGCTGGTGGCGACGCGGGCCGACGGGCAGGCGCTGCCCGGCTGGATGACCTTCAATCCGCAGACCGGCACTTTCGAAGGCACGCCGCCGCCCGGCTTCAAGGGCGAGGTGGTGGTCAAGGTGGTGGCCAAGGACAACGAGGGCCGCGAGGCGGTCCAGACCTTCAAGATCCAGGTGGGCACCGGCCAGGGCAACGTGGCTCCCGAAGGTGGCCAAGGCCAGGGTACCCCCGGCCAAGGCGCCCCCGGCCAAGGCGCGCCCGGCCAGAGCGGCGATCTCGGCCAGCCGGGCAAGCTGGCCAAGGCAGTGGGGCGTCCCGGCCTGACGGAACAATTGCGTAATCTGAGCCGCGACGGACAGAAATCCGACGCCAGGGTGCTGGCAAGCCTGCTGTCAGGCAAGGGCCGTGCCGCATAGAGATGATGAACAGGGGGAAGTTGACGATGGTTGATGTGAAGCGCGCCGGCCGCCTGTTGGCCTCCGCCTCTTTGGTCGCCTTGCTCGCCGCCTGCGCGGTGACGCCCGAGCCGTTCACGGCGGAGGAATTGAAGACCCAGGCGGTTGCCGACCGCGAGACCATGTTCAAGGGCGGCGAGCCGCTGTCGGGCCCGCTGTCGGTGTCCGAGGCCATCGCCCGGGCGCTGAAGTACAACCTGGACAAGCGCTCCAAGATGATGGAGGAGGCGCTGGCGCTGGGACAGACCGAGCTGGACCGCTGGGACATGCTGCCCAAGCTGACCGCCAATGCCGGTTACACCTACCGCTCCGAGCCCAACGCCACCGTCTCCCACGACGTCCAGACCGGCCAGCGCGGCGGGGCCTACAGCGTGTCGGCCGACCAGCGGGGCAAGACCGCCGATCTCACCATGTCGTGGAACGTGCTGGATTTCGGCGTCACCTACTACACCGCCAAGGCCAATGCCGACCGCGCTTTGGTGGCCACCGAGCGCCGGCGCAAGGCGGTGCACAACCTGGTGACCGAGGTGCGCTTCGCCTTCTGGCGCGCCGCCGCCTATCAGGTGCTGAACGCCGAGGTGGACCGTGCGGTGTCCGAGGCCCGGGACGCCCTGGGCAAGGCCCGGCAGGTGGAGCGGGAAAACCTCAAGGCCCCGGCCGAATCCCTGCGCTACCAGAAATCCCTGCTGGAGACGCTGCGCCAGCTGACCGCCATCCAGCAGGAGCTGTCCACCGCCCACATCGAGCTGGCGGCGCTGATCAACGTGCCGCCGGGGACCAGGCTGGTGCTGGACGTTCCCGCCGAGATGAAGGTACCCGACTGGACCCTGCCGCTGGAGCGCATGGAGGAACTGGCCTTCGCCGGCAATCCCGATCTTCTGGAGCAGGGCTATCTGTCGCGCATCGCCATCGACGATACCAAGAAGGCCATCCTCAAGCTGCTGCCCGGCATCACCTTTTCCAGCGGCCGCAATTGGGACGGCAATTCGTTCCTGATGGACAATCGCTGGTGGGAGGCGGGCGCCAAGCTGTCGTGGAACGTCATGAACGTGTTCTCGGGCAAGTCGCAATTGGATTATGCCGAGACCAACGAGAACGTCGCCAATGCCCGGCGCAAGGCGCTGCGCATGGCGGTGCTGGCCCAGGTGCATGTGAGCGAGCGCCAGTTCCACAACGCCGTCAGCCAGTACCAGCAATCGGACGAATTGTGGCAGGTGGACAAGCGGCTGTTCGAACTGTCCGAGGCCAGGACCGCCAACGACGCCACCGGCATCCTGGAGCGGGTGGCGGGGCGCGCCTCGGCCATTGCCTCGCAGTTGCGCCGCTTCCAGTCCTACGCCCAGGTGGAGCAGGCCTACGCCAAGATCCAGGCGACCATCGGCCACGACCTGCAGGTGGAAAAGGCCGAGGGCGGCGATCTCAAGTCCCTGTCCCGCGCGGTGGCCGCCGGGCTGGAATCCTGGGGCCGCCATGGCCTGGCGGCGGAGCCCGCTCCCGCTCCCGCACCGGCGGTGGCCGGGGCCGCCCCGCCGGCCCCCGAGCCGCTGACCAGCGAGAACACCCAGTGGATCAAGGGCGATGCCCAGGCCGGCCTGACCGAGGAGACGGTGGGCACCGTGGTCGCCCACATCCGCGGCCTGCATCAGGCTTCCGGCCGATGAGGCGTGCCGCCCTGGCGGTGATGGCGGCGCTTGCCTGCGCCGCCCCCGCCTGGGGGCAGGAATTGCGGGCCCAGCTTTCACCCCGCGACTTCACCACCCTGGCCGCCGAGATCGGCGCCAAGGTGGAGAAGATCGGCGCGCGCGAGGGCGAGCGCTTCACCAAGGGACAGGTGCTGGTCGCCTTCGACTGTTCGGTCAACCGGGCCCAGCTGGACGAGGCCCGCGCCGCCCAATCCGCCGCCGACAAGACCCTGGCGGTCAACCGGCGGCTTTTGGAATTGCAGACGGTGGGCAAGCTGGAGACCGACGTCTCGGTGGCCGAGGCGGAAAAGGCCCGCGCCAAGGTCGCCGCCATGAGCGCCATGGTTTCCAAATGCGCCGTCACCGCGCCCTTCGACGGCCGGGTGGTGGAGCAGAAGGTGAGGGGGCAGCAATACGTCCAGCCGGGGCAGGCCCTGCTGGACATCCTCGACGATTCGGTGCTGGAGCTGGATTTCGTGGTGCCCTCCAAGTGGCTGGTGTGGCTGAAGCCCGGCCACGTCTTCCAGGCCGCCATCGACGAGACCGGCAAGACCTATCCGGTCAAGCTGATCCGGGTGGGCGCCCGCATCGATCCGGTCAGCCAGACGGTGCGGGTGGCGGGCGCCATCGGCGGTCATTTCCCCGAGCTTACGGCCGGCATGTCGGGCAAGGTCCTGCTGGCCCCGCCCCCATGATGGAGATCGAGGCCGGAACGGCCCTGCGTCTGGCTGGATTGCTCGACGTGGAGGGGCGTATCCTGCGGGCGGCGGACGCCGCCGAGATCGCCTTCGTGGCGGTCAACGACGCCCATACCCTGGTTCCCTACCGCCAGGCGGTGCTGTGGCGGCGGGACAAGGGCGTGCAGGCGGTGTCCGGCCTGGCGCTTCCCGATCGCAACGCTCCCTTCCTGCTGTGGATGGAGGGCGTGTGCCGCCATCTCTCGTCGCGTGCCGAGGCGGTGACGCTGTCCGCCGCCGATCTGCCCGACACCCTGGCCGGGCAGTGGGGGGAATGGCTGCCGCCCCACGCCCTGTGGCTGCCGCTGGGAGATGGCGCGGCCCTGTTTTATGCCGCCGAGGAGAAATGGCACGAGGGCGACGTCGCCCTGCTGGCCCGACTGGGCGAGGCGGTGAGCGTGTCGCTGGCCCGTTTCCATCGCCCGTCACCCCTGGCCAAGGCCTTGGGCCGGCTGAAGGCCAGCCGCCGGCGGCAGATGGTGGCGGTGGGGCTGCTGGCCCTGTCGCTGTTTCCGGTGACCGGCTCGGTACTGGCGCCCGCCGACATGGTGCCCGCCCATCCCCTGGTGGTGCGCTCGCCGCTCGATGGCGTGGTGGACCGCATCCATGTGCGGCCCAACGAAGCGGTTATCGAGGGCAAGCCGCTGTTCGACCTGGACGCCACCCAGCTTGCCGGCCGTCTCGACATCGCCCGCCAGCAGCATGCCACCGCCGAGGCGGAATACCGTCAGGCGGCCCAGGCCCAGGTTTTCGATTCCAAGGCCAAGGCCCAGGTGGCCATCCTGGCCGGCCGGGCCGAGGAGAAGGCCGCCGAGGCCAAGTGGCTGGAAAGTCAGCTGGAACGCATCCGGGTGAAATCACCAGGGCCGGGAATTGCCGTTCTCGACGATCCGTCCGACTGGATCGGCCGCCCGGTCGTGGTGGGCGAGAAGGTGATGCTGGTCGCCGACGAGACCGACACCGAGGTGGAGGCCTGGCTGGCGGTGGCCGATGCCGGCGAGGCGCGGCCGGGGGCGCGGCTGACGCTGTTTCTCAATTCCCGGCCGCTGTCGCCGCTGCGCGCCGTGGTGCGCAGCGTGGCCTACGAGCCTTCGGCCCGACCCGACGCCACCCTGGCTCACCGGGTGCGGGCGGTCCTGGCCGAGGGGCAGGAGAAGCCGCGCCTGGGCCTCAAGGGAACGGCCCGCATCGACGGGGACAGCGTGCCGCTGATCTGGTGGCTGTTCCGCAAGCCGCTGGTGGCGGTGCGCCAGTTCGTGGGCTTCTGACCATGGTCACCGCCGCCTTGCCGCCGCTGCGCGAGGAACTGACCGTGCATCCGGGGCCGCGGGGAGCGGACGGGGCGCCCAGCTGGATGCTGCACGACCCGCTGCGCAATCAGTTCTTCCGTCTGTCCTGGCCGGCCTTCGAGATGCTGTCGCGCTGGCATCTGGGGTGGCCGGAGGCGGTGGCGGACACCATCCGCCACGAGACCACCCTGGCGGTGGAGGCCGAGGACGTGGCGGAGATGGTGGAATTCCTCGCCCGGGGTCAGTTGCTGCGGCCCGCCGGGCCGGACCACACCCGGCGGCTGCTGTCCATCGCGCGGGCGTCGCGCACGTCGTGGGCCGAGTGGCTGCTGCACCATTACCTGTTCTTCCGCGTGCCGCTGCTGCGGCCCGACCGGGTCCTGGACACCCTGCTGCCGTGGGTGGCGTGGCTGGGCGGCCGGACCTTCCGTCTGGCCGGAATCGCCGCCCTGCTGACGGGATTGCTGCTGGTGGGCCGCCAGTGGGACGTCTTCGCCACCACCCTGGTGGACCAGTTCTCCATCACCGGGCTGGCGGCGTTCGGAGTGGCCCTGGGGCTGGCCAAGATCATCCACGAACTGGGCCATGCGCTGACCGCCAAGGCCTTCGGCCTGCGGGTGCCGACCATGGGGGTGGCCTTCCTGGTGCTGATGCCGGTGCTCTACACCGACGTCAACGAGGCGTGGAAGCTGCCCGACCGCCGTCGGCGCCTGCTGATCGGCGGGGCGGGGGTGCTGGCGGAACTGACCCTGGCCGCCTGGGCCACACTGGCCTGGGCGCTGCTGCCCGACGGCATCATGCGGCAGATGGCCTTCACCCTGGCGGCCACCACCTGGATCTCGTCGCTGCTGATCAATCTCAGCCCGTTCATGCGCTTCGACGGCTACTTCCTGCTGGCCGACGCCCTGGATATGCCCAATCTGCACAACCGGGCCTTCGCCCTGGCCCGCTGGCACCTGCGCGAAGTGCTGTTCTCCCTGCGCGAGCCCGAACCCGAACCGCTGCCGCCCGGGCGCCGCCGTCTGCTGATCGTCTTCGCCTGGGCGGTGTGGATCTACCGTCTGGCCCTGTTCCTCGGTATCGCGGTGCTGGTCTATCACTTCTTCATCAAGGTGGTCGGCATCGTTCTGTTCGTGGTGGAGATCGGCTGGTTCGTCCTGCGGCCCATCGCCGCCGAGATCAGGGAGTGGCGCGACCGTTCCGGGGCGATCCTGGCCTCGCGGCGGTCGCGCTGGACCCTGGGGCTGGCCGGGCTGGCACTGCTGCTTGCCCTGGTGCCTTGGAACAGCCGGGTCTCGGCGCCCGCCATGCTGAAGGCGGCCGGACACGTGACCGTTTATCCTCCGGTTCCGGCCTTGCTGAAATCCGTGGAGACGCGTGAGGGGCACCGGGTGGAGGCGGGAAGCGTGCTGGCCGTTCTCGACAATCCCGAGATCGATTATCGTCTGGTCCAGACGGCGCGGCGCATGGCCGTGCTGCGATACGAACTGTCCTCGGTGGGGTTCGACGACGGCTTTCGCGACCGCTCCCAGGCCGTCGCCCGCCAGTTGGAAGCCGTCCAGGCCGAACACGCCGCCCTGCTGCGCGACAAGGACCGTCTGACCCTCAGGGCGCCCATCGCCGGCTGGGTGGCCGATGTCTCGCCGTTCCTGCTCGAGGGCCAGTGGCTGAGCCCGCGCGAGGCCCTGATGGCGGTGCGCGCGCCGGGGGCGATCATCGAGGCCTACGTGGCCGAGGACGACCTGCCGCGCATCCGGCCCGGGGGCAAGGCCCTGTTCCTGGCCGAGGGCGCGCGGGCGGGACTTCCCGCCGCCATCGTCGAGATCGACCGCACGGCGGTGCGCGGCCTTCCCGATCCCGCCCTGGCGGTCCAGTACGGGGGAACCGTTCCGGCCCGCTTCGTGGACAAGGCCCTGGTTCCCGACGCGGCCCTCTACCGTGTCCGTCTCTCGGTGGCGGGCGTGGCGTCCGAGCCCGTGATGCTGCGCGGCGAGGTCCATCTGGACGGGGAGGGGCGTTCCGCCCTGCAACGTCTGTTCCGCGCCGTCGCCATGGTGGTGATTCGCGAATGGGGGGTATAGATTGAATACCGGAGGTGCATCATGACCGCGTTTCGCAGCCTGATCCCCGCGCTGGCCCTGTCCCTGTGGCTGGGTGGCGCCCTGGCGGCCGACAGGCCCGCCCCATCCGCCGACAACGCCTATGCGGCGGCCAAGTCGGCCGAGATCGAGACCCTGAAGGTCCGGGCCTCGGCCAATTCCGCCCTGGGGGCCGGTCCCATCCTGATGGAGGCCGACGATCTGCTCCGCCGCTTCCGCCAGGCGCCGGCGGCGGAGAAGGGGGGCTTGCGCGCCCAGCTCGATGCCGCCCTGGCCCGGGCCGAGATGGAACTCAGCCGGGGACGCTAGTCCGGCAGTTTCGGCAGGGTGAAGACGATGCGGGTGCCCTTGCCCAGCCCCTCGGACTCGGCCCAGATGCGGCCGCCGTGGCATTCGATGATCTTGCGGCAGACCGGCAGGCCGATCCCGGTGCCGCCGCCATATTCATCGCGCTGGTGCAGGCGCTGGAACAGACCGAAGATGCGTTCCTCGTACCCCTTGCCCGGTTCGAGGCCGATGCCGTTGTCGGCGATGGTCACCCGCCACATGTCCGGCCCGTCGGCCCGGCAGTCGATGACGATGCGGACCGGATCGGGGCCGTGATACTTGAGGGCGTTGCCCAGCAGGTTGAGCAGGACCCGGTAAAGCTCGTCATCGTTGCCCATGACCGTGGGCAGGGGCGAGGCGATCTCGATTTCGGCGTTGGCGGCCTGCATCTGGCTGCGCAGGCCATCCCTGGCCGAATTGGCCAGTTCGTCCAGACAGACCCGAGCCATGGCACGTTCGCTGCGTCCGACGCGGCTGACCTCCAGCAGGTCGCGCACCAGGCTGTCCATGCGGTTGGCGGCGTCGGTGACGATCTTGATGAATTCCCGCTCCTCGCCGCTCAGCCGGCCTTCGAGCCGGCGGGCCAGCAGCGAGGAGAACGACGTGATGTTGCGCAGCGGCTCCCGCAGGTCGTGGGAGGCGACATAGGCATAGGATTCCAGTTCGGCGTTGGACCGCTGCAGCGCCTGGTTCTTGCCTCGCAATTCCTCCTCGACCGTCTTGGCCAGGGTGATGTCGGTGTGGAAGCCCAGGGTATAGGGTGAGCCACCCGCCGGATCGTCGACCTCGAAGGACTTGGCGTGCAACCAGGCCACCGAGCCGTCGGGACGGATGACCCGGAACTCGGCCTCGTACTCCCCCGACCCGATGCGCGATGCCACCAGGGCCATCACCGCCTCGCGGTCCTCGGGATGAATCCAGGCGGGCCAGACGGCGGGATCGTTGAGCAGTTCGGCCGGGTCGCGTCCCCACAAGCGGCGGAAGGCCGGGCTGACGTAGTGGAACTTCCGGTAATCCCGCTCGGCGACGAAGAACACCTGATCGATGGTTTCGGCCATCTCGCGGAAGCGGCGTTCGCTTTCGGCCAGAATCCGCTCGGCCTGCTTGCGTTCGGATATGTCGCGCAGGAACACGAACAGACGACCGTCGCCACCGGGAAAGTACGAGGTGCTGACCTCCACGTCCCAGACCTGGCCGGTGGCGGTGCGATGGCGGGTCTCGAAGCGGTCGATGTCCCCGCGGGTGACCGCCCCGATGCGGGCGCGGACTTCCTCGCCGGTTTCCTCGGCATCCAGGTCGGATATGGACATGGCGCGCAACTGGTCGCGGCTGTAGCCAGAGCGCCGCACGTAAGCATTGTTGACCTCGAGAATCCGGCCTTCGGTGTCGGTCATCCAGAAGCCCTCCGAGGAGGTTTCCACGATGGCGCGGTAATGCCGTTCGCTGTCGCTCAGGGCCTGGGTCATCCTGGCGTTGGCCGCCAGGCGGACATGGCTGCGGCGCGAGATCCAGCCGATGGCCAGCACCCCCGTCAGCCAGACGGTCCCGTGGGTGGCGGCCATGGTCCGCACCACCCGGGCCTCGCCCGCCTGATAGGGGGCCAGCGGCACCGAAACGCCGATTCCGCCTCGGACCTCGCCATCCTTGAAGCCCAGATGGCCGTGGCATTTCTGGCAGCTTGGCTCCATGCGGAACGGCTTGAACAGGCGCAGGAAGGGGGCGCCGTCGATGTCGGACACCTCCATCACCTCTTCCTTGCTCCCCTGGGCGAACTGGCGGATGGCATCGGCCTCCCACGGATCGGCCTCGTTGTTGGGATTAAGGTAGACGGTGCCGACGATGCGGCCCTTGATGCCGTAAAGCTCGCCATGGTCCTGCATCATCTCGCGCAGCATGTAGGCGGGGTTCATCAGGGTCAGCAGCCGCCCGTCATTGGCCACCAGGTCGCGGTCGGGCAGGTGGGCCATCCAGGGGCTGGGCGGAGTCTTCTCGGTGGGCTCCACATAGACGCCGCCGTGGCCCGACGCCCACAGGCGGTAGGCCACGTCCTTGTTGAAATTGGCCAGGGCGGTATTGGTGGCCAGTTCCAGGGTGATCTCGCGCTGCTTGGCGATGTTCCAGGCCAGCGATCCCCCGAGAAGCAGGGTCCAGGCCAGCAATCCCAGGGCGGTATAGCGGATCACCCCCGCCGTCACGTTGGCGAGGATGGAGGCCCTGTCCGAACCCGGCTGCCTGGCACTCAAATCCAAACCCCCGTGCACTTAGCCGAATGACCTGAATCGAACTATACCGAATGTGCGGCATCGTCACAGCCCGGCATCTCGTGACGAAACCTTACCGAGGGATGGTGCCTGGGCTATACTGCCGTCATGATTCCCGTCACCCATCGCATCGCCATCGACGAGTCCGAGATCGAGGAAAGCTTCGTCCGCGCCGCCGGGCCGGGCGGGCAGCACGTCAACAAGACCAGCACGGCGGTGCAGCTGCGTTTCGATGTCCGCAATTCGCCCAACCTGCCCGACCGGGTGAAAGCCAATCTGGAACGCCTGGCGGGCCGGCGGCTGAGCAAGGAGGGCGTGCTGGTCCTCGTGGCCCAGGATGCCCGCTCCCAGGAGATGAACCGCAAGGCGGCGCTCGACCGTCTGATCGAGATGATCCGCGAGGCCGCCAAGCCGCCGCCTCCCGTCCGCCGCGCCACCAAGCCCACCAAGGGCAGCCAGCAGCGCCGCATGGACTCCAAGTCCAAGCGGGGCGAGGTCAAGCGCCTCAGGACCGAGCGGCCGGATTAGCCGGTGCGTTCAAATGCCTCAGGCAGGGTTCCGCAAATCCCGGATGGCCATGACGAACTGATCGATGATGGTCAGCGCCGCGGCGATCACTTCCGGGGTCGGCAATGAGTCGTGCACATCGTCGCCTGGGTAGCGATAAGCAATGTTCCAGGTCGTCCACGGTTCGACGGTTGCGACGATATCGGCCAGAAACGGATACATGCCGACGACGGCAGTCCCCAGTTCCGCAAGATCGTGGGTTTTCCGAAATGGAACTTCCGCCCACACCAGGGCTGCTTTGAGCAACTTCTCAATCGCCTGCTGGCAGTGGAAGCTGGCGGCGTCCAGAAGAGGCGGGCGAGCATTCAGGCAAACCTCCGCCGCCCTCCGGTCGGATCGCGCATGGGCGATCCATTGCTCGACGACGGACCAAATGTCTTCCGGATCAGCCGCGCTCATACACCACCACGCCGTCATGGGCCGCACTGAATGACAGTGTTCCCACGATATTCCGCTTCTTGCGGAAGACCGAGTCGCGGACCGGAATGACATCGGCGGCTTTCCGGTAGGAGCGGCGGGACTCGTACCCGGCTTGCAGCGTGACCTTTTCCGCGGGCGTGTCGTCGTCAACCACCACCAGAAGATCAACGTCGCTATCCGCGTCGTCGTCTCCGCGCGCCCGAGACCCGAACAGGATCACTCGCTGTGGCTGGAAAAAGGCCACAACGGAGTCGAGAAGGTCGGGGGGAACCGTCGCGCGCATGGGCACCGTAGGCAAAGGAAGCGTTTCGCGACAATACCACTGAAAGCATGGGGTAGCCACATGCCCGGCGTCTGGCTATGACGCGCTGAACGTCAACAAGACCAGCACGGCGGTGCAGCTGCGTTTCGATGTCTGCAACTGGAACGCCTGGCGGGGCGCCGCATGGACTCCAAGTCCAAGCGGGGCGAGGTCAAGCGTCTCAGGACCGAGCGGCCGGATTAGGTCTCAATCCGGTTTGCGCAGGCGGGTGACCGCCACCGCCGTCATGTCGTCGGACAAGGGCGTCCGCACCGTGTCGAGGAAGTCCTCGACCATGGGGGTGATGGCGATGCCGGCTTCCCTGGTGTGATGGCGGCGGATCAGGTCCTGCAGCCGCTCATCCTCGAACATGTCGCCATCGGGCAGCAGCGCCTCGGTCATGGCGTCGCTGTAGACGAACAGGCTGGAGCCGGGCGGGAAGGGGATGGAGCGGTTGAAGTATCGCCCCGCCCCCGACAGACCCAGCGGCGTGCCGATGGTGTCGAGCCGCTCCACGTCGCCATCGGGGTCGAACAGCAGGGGGCGCGGCGCGCCGGCTCCCGACCAGGTCATGGTTCCGGCCGCGGTGTCGATGACCGCCAGTACCATGGTGGCGTACTGACCGCGGGGCAGCAGCCCGTGCAGTGCCGCGTTGAGCTGGATCAGGGTGCCGGCCGGATCGACCGACTGGCCCTTCAGTTCGCTGATCAGGGTGTGAAGGCGGAAGACGTTCAGCGCCGCTCCGACTCCGTGGCCGGAAAAGTCGAGGGCATAAAGGGTCAGGCAGCCGTCGCTTCCCTCCATGCATCCCCAAAGATCGCCGCCGATATCGGACGACGGCTTGAAGTAGCCCTCCACCGCCAGGCCGAGGGTGGAGCGGACACGCTCCAGGCGGTTGGGGCGGGGCAGCAGGTCGAACTGCATGTTGCGGGCCGCCGACAGCTCCTCGGCCATGCGGTCGTATTCGCTGGCCAGCATGTCGGTCAGGTGCAGCCTTTCGCGCTCGCTGCGGAAGCGGTAGATGGCGTTCTGCAGGGTCCGGGCCAGGGAGCGGGAATCCATCTCGCCCTTGACCAGGAAGTCCTGGGCGCCCTGCTCGATGGCCTGCTCGGCCACCTGGGGATCGTCCAGCCCGGTCATGATGACCACGGGCAGGGGAGGGACGGCGGCCAGCAGGGCCGACAGGGTGTCGGCGCTTTCCGAATCGGGCAGGCCCAGGTCGAGCAGCGCCGCATCGAAGGTGGAACTCACGGTCAGGCGCTCGATGGCCCCGGCCAGGGTCTCCTCGTGCATGACGATGAAGCTGGCGGAATGGGCCTCTTTGAGGGCGGTCTTGATCAGCAGGGCGTCGCCGGGATTGTCCTCGATCAGCAGGATCCGCAATCTTTGCCGCATCATCGTCCCTACCGGCCGGAATCCAGCAGCATCTCACGGAACAGGGACAGCAACTGCATGTCCAGCTTGCCGGGCATGTCGTCCATCATGATCTGCAGGGCCTGTTCCGCCGTCCGCGCCGGCTTGTAGGGCCGCCGGTCGCTGAGCGCGCAGAAGACGTCGACGATGGCGGACATGCGGGCCAGTTCGTTGAGCTCGCCGCCCTTCAGTCCCCTGGGGTAGCCCGACCCGTCCAGACGCTCGTGGTGCTGGTTGCCGATCAGCAGGATGTTGCGCGGCAGATCCAGGCATTTCTCCAGGTAAGCGTGGGTGCCGGTCACGTGACTCTTCATCAGGTCATGCTCTTCCTTGGACAGGATGCCGACCTTGTTCAGGACGTCGTAGGGAATCGACATCTTGCCCACATCGTGCAGCAGGCCGCCGCTGCCCAGCAGCGACAGCTCGTCGCCCTTCAGCCCGATGGTGTAGCCGAACAGCAGCAGCAGGGTGGCGACCCCCAGGCTGTGGGCGTAGGAGAAATTGTCGTGGCCGCGCACCTCGTCCAGGATGACCCGGAACTCGCCGGTGCCCACCGCCTCGACCAGGGGGCCGCAGGCGTCGGTGACCTTGGAATAGGCGATGGGCTCGCCGCTCTCGATCACGTCGCTGACGCTGTTGAAGATGTCCATGGTGCCGACCAGCGCGTCCCGCTGCAGGGTCGGCAGCTTCTCCCAGCGGCGCTCGACGGCCTTGTTGATCTGCTGCGAGATGGCGCGGATCAGCATGCTGCGGCGATAGGGCTTGGCCAGGAAGGAATCCGCTCCGGCGTCCCTGGCCGCCTTGCGCGTCGCCGGATCGTCGCTGGAACTGATGAACACGATGGGGGTGTCGACAAAGCTGGGGTCGCCGCGCAGCTCGGCGATGAAATCGCAGGAATCCTGCGGTCCGGCCCCACGGTCCACCACGATGGCGCAGGGCGGCACCTTGGCCATGGCCGCCATGGCCAGGGTGGTGCTGCCGTAGGTGGCGATGCGATAGAACGAGGTCAGGGCGTGCTCGACCTGGCGGCGGTGGCTCTCGCTGATATCGATCACCGCCACCGTCTCCCGGTGGGAACTCGTCGTATGGTCGGGCAGTGTCATCCCCTCTCCCCCGGTTCGAGGCGGCACTCTAGCATCTAATACGGTGAGGCGAATACCCACATCGACGAAAGGATGCCATTCAGGCCGCTTGACGCTATCTCCCCAATAGTCTACAGATTAGTAGTCTAAATAATGAGCTCTACGGCTCGGGTGTGAATTTGGAGGGTCCGATGGTCGGTTTTCATGGTGATGAGGTGCGGCGGTTGCTGCTGGCGGCCATGTTCGCGGTGATGCTGGCCCTGGGAATGGCGGCGCTGCTGCCCGGTGCGCAGGCGGCCGAGAGCCGGACGCTGCTCAACGTCTCCTACGATCCCACCCGCGAGCTGTATCAGGCGCTGAACGAGAGTTTCATCAAGCGCTGGAAGGCCCGGAGCGGCGAGGACCTGAAGATCAACCAGTCCCATGGCGGCTCGGGCAAGCAGGCCCGCTCGGTGATCGACGGGCTGGAAGCCGATGTGGTGACCCTGGCGCTGGCCTATGACATCGATGCCATCGCCGACAAGGCCAAGCTGCTGGATGCCGGCTGGCAGAAGCGCCTGTCCTACAATTCCTCGCCCTATACCTCGACCATCGTCTTCCTGGTCCGCAAGGGCAATCCCAAGCAGATCAAGGATTGGGGCGATCTGGTCAAGCCGGGCGTTTCGGTCGTCACTCCCAATCCCAAGACCTCGGGCGGGGCGCGCTGGAACTATCTCGCCGCCTGGGGCTATGCGCTGGATCGCAACGGCGGCGACGCCGCCAAGGCCGAGGCCTTCGTCGCGGCGCTGTTCAAGAACGTTCCCGTGCTGGATTCCGGCGCCCGCGGGTCGCTGACCACCTTCGCTCAGCGCGGTATCGGCGACGTCTTCCTGTCGTGGGAGAATGAAGCGGTCCTGGCACTGAAGGAATTCGGCCCCAATTTCGAGATCATCACGCCGTCGCTGTCCATCCTGGCCGAGCCGCCGGTGGCGGTGGTCGACAAGGTGGTCGACAGGCGTGGAACCCGCGCCGTGGCCCAGGCCTATCTCGAATTCCTCTACACCCCCGAGGCGCAGGAGATCATCGCCCGCAACTTCTACCGTCCCCGCGATCCCGACGTGGCGAAGAAGACCGCCGCCACCTTCGCGCCGGTGAGGCTGTTCACCATCGACGACGTGTTCGGCGGCTGGACCAAGGCCCAGGCCGAGCATTTCTCCGATGGCGGCGTGTTCGACCGCATCACGGCCAAGAAGTAGGGGCGGGGGGAATGGCCGTCCTCGCCCTTTCCCTGCCGCGCCGGGCGCCCAGCGTCATTCCCGGGTTCGGCCCGACCATGGGCTTCACCCTGGCTTACCTGTCGCTGATCGTCCTGCTGCCGCTGGCGGCGCTGGTGATCAAGGCGGCCGGCACCACCTGGGCCCAGTGGGGCGCCATTCTCACCGATGCCCGGGTGCTGTCGGCGCTCCGCCTGTCGTTCGGCGGCGCCCTGGCCGCCGCGCTGATCAATACCGTGTTCGGCCTGCTGGTGGCCTGGGTGCTGGTGCGTTATCCCTTTCCCGGGCGCCGGCTGGTGGACGCGGTGATCGACCTGCCCTTCGCCCTGCCCACCGCCGTGGCCGGCATCGCGTTGACCGCCCTTTACGCCCCCAACGGCTGGTTGGGACGGTTGCTGGAGCCGCTGGGCGTCAAGGTGGCGTTCACGCCCTTGGGCGTGGTGGTGGCCATGGTGTTCATCGGCTTGCCCTTCGTGGTGCGCACGGTGGAGCCGGTGCTGCACGACGTGGACCTGGAACTGGAGGAGGCGGCCGCCTCGCTGGGGGCCGACCGGGTGCAGACCTTCCTGCGGGTGATCCTGCCGGCCATCCTGCCGTCGCTGCTGACCGGCTTTTCCCTGGCCCTGGCCCGGGCGGTGGGGGAATACGGATCGGTGATCTTCATCGCCGGCAATCTGCCGGGGGTGTCCGAGATCGCGCCATTGCTGATCGTCACCAAGCTGGAGCAGTACGATTATGTCGGCGCGACCGCCATCGCCACGGTGATGCTGGGAATTTCCTTCGCCCTGCTGTTGGCGGTCAATCTGCTGCAGAAGTGGCGCCGCGCGCGCATGGGGGGAGCATGAACAACCGTGCAATCCATGAGCCGGCCCTGGTGCGCTGGAGCCTGACCGCTCTGGCCCTTGCCTTCCTGGGGCTGTTCCTGCTGGCACCCCTGGCCGCCGTGCTGGTCGAGGCCTTCGCCAAGGGGTGGGGCGCCTATGTTCGGGCTCTTTCCACCGACGACACCTTCTCGTCCATCCGCCTGACCCTGATCGTCGCCGCCATCGCCGTGCCGCTCAACATCGTCTTCGGGCTGGCGGCCAGCTGGGCCATCGCCAAGTTCGATTTTTCCGGCAAGAGCCTGCTGGTCTCGCTGATCGAACTGCCGTTCTCGGTTTCGCCGGTGATCTCTGGGCTGATCTACGTGCTGCTGTTCGGTCTGCAGGGGCTGCTGGGTCCCTGGCTGGTGGAGCACGGCCTCAAGGTCATCTTCGCCGTGCCGGGCATCGTGCTGGCCACCATCTTCGTCACCTTCCCCTTTGTCGCCCGCGAGCTGATTCCGCTGATGGAGGAGCAGGGGCGCGAGGAGGAGGAGGCGGCGCTGACCCTGGGAGCCTCGGGCTTCGCCGCCTTCCGGCTGGTGACCCTGCCCAACGTCCGCTGGGGGCTCCTGTACGGCGTCCTGCTGTGCAACGCGCGGGCCATGGGCGAGTTCGGCGCCGTTTCCGTGGTTTCAGGTCATATCCGGGGGCTTACCAATACGATGCCCCTTCATGTGGAGATCCTCTACAATGAATACGATTTCGTCGGCGCTTTCGCGGTCGCCTCTCTCCTCGCCGTTCTGGCCCTTGTCACTCTGGCGGTCAAATCGGCGCTCGAATGGTGGCACCGGGATGAGCTTGCCGCCGTTGGACATTGAAGGGTCGGATATGATCGAGGTCGAGAATATTTCCAAGCGCTTCGGCAATTTCGCCGCGCTGGATCAGGTGTCGCTGAAGGTGGCCCAGGGCAAGCTGGTGGCGCTGCTGGGGCCGTCGGGGTCGGGCAAGACCACCCTGCTGCGCATCCTGGCCGGGCTGGAGCAGCCCGATGACGGGCGCATCCGCCTGGGCGGCGTGGACGCCACCGGGCTGGGGACCCGTGACCGCAAGGTAGGCTTCGTCTTCCAGCACTACGCCCTGTTCCGCCACATGACGGTGGCCGAGAACATCGCCTTCGGCCTGAAGGTGAGGAAGGGCGCCGACCGTCCCCCGGTGGCGGCCATCAAGGAAAAGGTCCGCACCTTGCTGGATCTGGTGCAGCTTGAAGGCCTGGCCGGGCGTTATCCCAGCCAGCTGTCGGGCGGCCAGCGCCAGCGCGTCGCCCTGGCCCGCGCCCTGGCGGTGGAGCCGCGCCTGCTGCTGCTGGACGAGCCGTTCGGCGCGTTGGACGCCCAGGTGCGCAAGGATCTGCGCCGCTGGCTCAGGCATCTGCACGACGAGATGGGCCTGACCGGCGTGTTCGTCACCCACGACCAGGAGGAGGCCCTGGAAGTGGCCGACGAGGTGGTGGTGATGAACAAGGGGCGTATCGAGCAGATCGGCACGCCGGCCGAGATCTACGACAGCCCGGCCACTCCCTTCGTCTACTGCTTCCTCGGCAACGTCAACGCGCTGCCCTGCCGGGTGGCGGGCGGGCAGGCCCAGGTGGGCGGCCTGCATGTGGGCGAGGGGCGGGCCGACGGCCCCGGCACCGCCTTCATCCGTCCCCACGACGTTGAAGTCCTGGAGCTGTCTCCCGATATCCCCCAGGCCAGGGTGCGCCAGGTGGTGGTGCTGGGTCCCGTGGTGCGCGCCGAGCTGGAGCTGGCCGATGGCGTCATCGTCGAAGCCGAGCTGTCGCGCGACATCAAGGACAAGCTCGGTCTGCGGCGTGGGCTGGAGGTTTCCGTCTTCCTGCGCAAGGCGCGGGTATTCGTCGGCGAAAGCGTGTAGAATATTCCGAATTCCTCTTGTCGAGATGGGGGTTGCCATGCGGGCATTGTCGTTTCTGGTCGTTCCGGCTGTGATTATCGCTTTTCCCCTTGCGGCTCCGGCCGCCGAGCCCGCCCCCCTGGCGGCGGCGGTCTGCGCCAATTGCCACGGGACGGAGGGGCGCAACGAGGGGGCCATTCCCGCCATTGCCGGCAAGCCCGCCTTCCTGATCGCCGGCAAGCTGCGCGACTTCAAGGCCGACAAGGTGGCCAACGCCACCGTCATGCCGCGTCTGGTCAAGGGCCTCACCGAGGCCGAGATCGACACGGTCGCCCAGTATTTCGCCAATCTGCGCTGAGAAGGGGGGCTCTCGCCATGACCAACAGCTTCGACCGCCGCTCCTTCCTGGCCCTGGCCGGCGCCGCCGGCCTTTCCTCGCTCACTTCCGCCTGCGCCACCGGCCCGGCCGGAACCGGACCCCGCGTGGTGGTGGTGGGCGGCGGCTTCGGGGGCGCCACCGCCGCCAAGTATCTGCGCCGCCTCGACCCCTCCTTGCGGGTGACCCTGGTGGAGCGCTCGACCCGGTTCATCACCTGCCCGTTCAGCAATTCGGTGATCGGCGGCTTCCGCTCGCTGGAGGCCAACACCTTCGGCTACGAGGGCCTGCGCGGCCACGGGGTGGAGGTGATTCACGCCGAGGTGACCGCTATCGACGCCGCCGCCAAGCTGGTGGTGCTGCAGGGCGGCGAGAAGCTGCCCTATGACAAGCTGGTGCTGTCGCCCGGCATCGACATCAAGTGGGGCGAGCAGGGCTATGCCGAGGCCGATGCCGAACTGGCGCCCCACGCCTGGAAGGCCGGGCCGCAGACCCTGCTGCTGCGCCGCCAGCTGGAGGCCATGGACGATGGCGGCGTGGTGGTGATGACCATTCCCGCCAATCCCTATCGCTGCCCGCCCGGCCCCTATGAGCGCGCCAGCCTGATCGCCCATTACCTCAAGGCCCGAAAGCCCCGCTCCAAGCTGCTTTTGCTGGACGCCAAGGATTCCTTCTCCAAGCAGCCGCTGTTCACCGAGGGCTGGGACCAGCTCTACAAGGGGCTGCTGGAATGGGTGCCGCTGTCGAAGGACGGCAAGGTGGCCAAGGTGGACGCCAAGACCTTGACGGTGGAGACCGAGTTCGGCACCCGCCACAAGGCCAGCGTGCTCAACCACATTCCGCAACAGAGCGCCGGGCGCATCAGTATCGCCGCCGGGCTGACCGATGCCTCGGGCTGGGTGCCGGTGGTGCCGCAGACCTTCCAGTCGGTCAAGGCCCCCGACATCTACGTGGTGGGCGACGCCACCAGCGCGGCGCCCCAGCCGAAATCGGGCTTCGCCGCCAATTCCCAGGCCAAGGTGGCCGCCGCCGCCATCGTGGCGGCGCTGAAGGGCCTGCCGGCCCCCGATCCCATCTGGATGAACACCTGCTACTCGCTGCTGTCGCCTGATTACGGCATCACGGTGGCCGGCGTCTACCGGGTGATCAACGGCAAGATCGCCGATGTTCCCGGATCGGGCGGTATCAGCCCCAAGGGCGCCTCGGCCCTGTTCCGGGGGCTGGAAGCCTCTTATGCCGAGAGCTGGTACGCCAACATCACCCAGGACATCTGGGGGTAAGGCTAAAGCATCGAGCGTCAAATCAGAGACAGATTGTCACCCTGAGGCGCAGCCGAAGGGCCTTTCACGCCATGGCGGCAGCCGCCTCAGGCTGAAAGATGCTTCGCTGCGCTCAGCATGACAGCGCGTTTCATATTTGACGCTCGTCGCTCTAAGGACGGCTACTTGTAGAGCCCGATATAGGCGATGAGATCCTTGCCGGGGATCGCCTTGACAAAGGTGATCTTGGGCTCGATCCGGTTGCTGGCCGGGTTGAGCCACTGGTACTCGACCCAGCCTTCACCCCTGTCGCGGGCCACCTGGATGATCTCCTGGACCAGCAGCTTGCCGTTGCTGTCCCTGACGTTGAGCACCGACTTTCCCTCGTTCCTGGGGTTGGGCGGATAGATCATCCAGGTACCGTTGGCGTCGATGACGTTGACGTAGATCTCGCCGAAGCGGAACTCTCCCTCGCGGTGGAAGGCCTCGCGCGCCTTCTCCACCCCATTGACGGCCACCAGGGCCGCGGCCTTCAGGGTCAGGGCCTTCACCTGCTCCTGGGTCGGACGTTCGGCGGCGATTGTCGGGGCGGCGGCCAGGGCGGCGGTCAGGGCGGCGACAAACAGACGACGGCGGATCATGCGAATCCCAACTCGTTCAAGGTGGCGTTCAGGCGGTCCCGCGACATGGGCTTGAGCAGCACGGTATCGAAGCCGCCGTCGAGGAATTCCCGCACCTCCTCGGGCATGGCATGGGCGGTATAGGCGGCGATCTTCACCCCAGGGCCGCCCAGGCCCGTCGCGCGGATGCGCCGGCACACCTCCTGGCCGCTCATGGTCGGCATGCTGACGTCCAACAGGATCAGCGACACCGAATTGGCCGCCAGGAAGCTGAGGGCGGCCTCGCCGCAATCCACGTCGGAAACCGTCCAGCCGGCCTTGGTCAGCAGGCGTGACGCCAGGATGCGGTTGACGTCGTTGTCATCGACCACCAGGGCGTTCTTCATGCGGGGCTCCCGGAATATTGGCAGGGCAGGGTGAAGTGGAAGACGGTTCCCTTGCCCAGTGTGGATTCGACGCCGATGGTACCGCCCATCAGCTCGACCAGATGGCGGGCCAGGGTAAGACCGAGGCCGGTTCCACTGTGGGAACGGGTGAGGAAGGAGTCAACCTGCCGGAACTTCTCGAATATGGCATGCAGCATCTCTTCCGGGATGCCGGCACCGGTATCGGTGACGCGGAACAGCAGATGGCCGGGCATCCGCTCGACGCTGAGTGAAACGTCACCCTTGTCCGTGAACTTCACGGCGTTGGACAGCAGGTTGTGGAGAATCTGGCGCAGGCGCAGGGGGTCGGCCTGGATGGTTTCGGGGCAATCCTCGCCGACCCGGCTGTTCAGGCCGATTCCCTTGGCCTGGGCCGCCGATTGGTGGACGGCGGCCGCCTCGGACACCAGGGCGGCCAGCTTCACCGGCTGGACCGACAGGGTCATGGCGCCGGCCTCGATCTTGGCGATGTCGAGAATGGAATTGACCAGCTCCAGCAGATGGCGGCTGCTCTTTTCGATGATGTCGGCGTTTTCTCGGGTTTCGTCGTCGGTGGCCTCGTCACGGATCAACTCGGAGAAGCCGATGATGCCGTTCAAGGGGGTGCGCAACTCGTGGCTCATGTTGGCGAGGAACTCGCTCTTCATGCGGCTCGCCTCCTCGGCCCGCTTGCGCGCTTCCTCCAGCCGGACGAAGGATTCTCCCACCCGGTCGGCCATCTGGTTGAACGACACGGCGAGGCTGGCCATCTCGTCGTTGCCGTGGACCGGCAGGCGGTATTCGGTGTCCTGCTCGCTGAAGCGGTGGATGCCGCCCACCACGGCGGTGATGCGCCGCGTCAGGAACGAGGCCATCCACACCGCGATGCCGATCACGACGATGATCATCACCAGGGTCGAGATCGACAGCTGGCGTGCGAGGCTCTCCACCTGAGCGGCGATCAGCGCCATGACGTTGTCGTACTGGGCCTGCAGGTCACGGTTGCGCAGCGCCAGGATCTGGTCGGTGTTCTCCTTCTCCTTGGTCGCGGCCGCGTGGAAATCCTCGACGTTGGCGCCGATGGTGACGAAGCCGAAGCCTCGCGGCGACTGCCCGTAAGGTCCGGTATAGTAGGGAATGGTGGCGGCGGTGGTCAGCTTCCACAACCCGCTCCAGAAGATCTCGAACGAGCCCGAACCGCCCTGGCTGGTGAGGTCCATCCAGCCGGTGCATTGCGGCGCATGGTTGAGATAGCGGCAGTCGAGGCCCAGCAGCCCCTGCTTGACCAGTTCCGGGGCACCCTTCTTCTTCAAGGATTGCTCGAGGAAGGTGGGTGCGGTCTTCAGGAACTCGCCGATGGGCTTGCCGCTTTCCTGCCACTGGGCATGGAGGCCCGAATCCAGCCACGGCACCGCCGGCTCGCCCGTCTCGGGATCGTATCCGGTGATGAAGTAGTGGCGGGGATGCACCACCGATCGCCCCTTGTAGTCCCAGATGAAGGCGTAATTGCCGGACGCCGCGTCGGCGATGGGCGAGTAGCGGTCGGGGGTGGGCAGGATGTGGTCGGTGAACTCCATCAGATGGTCGTGATCGAGCGCCAGCGTCACCCAGCCGACGGTACGGCCGTTGCGGACCACCGGCGTTGCCCAGCGCACCAGGCCGCGAAAGCGGGTGCCGACCGGATTCTCGGTGCCGGCGAATGCCGCCTTCTCCGGCGCGAACTCGATTCCCTTGGCCGCCGCCGACTTGGGGGTGAACGGTCCGATGATGGGCGAGCGGACATAGGCGCCGATCACGTCCGAAACATGGATCTTGTCGGGTCCCAAGGTCTTGAGGCTGTCGAAATAGGTCTCGGCCTTGATGAAGGTGTTTTCACGCCGCGAGACATCGCGCAGGTCCTTGTTCACCAAATCCGAGGTGGTGACCTTGACCTTCTCGCGACCATCCAGGCCGATGAAGGTCATTTCCAGGAACAGCGGCCGCTCGACCTTCAGGCCGCCTTCGGTGGCGGGGCGGTAGTTGAAGTTGCGGCGGTTGTCCTCGATGGACGACTTGATGGGCGGAGCGTCGTAATGGGGGACGGCCTCGGGGCCCGGCACCCACTTGGAACCGTCCGGGGTCGTCACCCAGGGGTAATGGCGCTCCACCTGACGCGTGCGGCCGCGCAGGAAGTTGCGGTAGTTCTCCTCGCTGGGTTCGATCATCGCCGCCGAACGGACGTCGCCGTCGCGGTCATAAAGAAAGGCGGCGACCTGGCGGGCGGTGTCGGTGGTCAGGCGCTCCAGGCTTTCCCTGGCGGCGTCGTCCAGGGCCTTGATCGCCGAGTTGGTGGTGCCGGCCACCACCTGCTCGGTGGTCTCGCGCATGCCCCGCGTCATGCCGGTGACGTTCTCGGACACCCGCTCGGCCAGCCAGACCTGGCCGCGCCAGGCAAACCCCGCCAGCACCAGCAGAGGAATGACCTTGATCAGGACGAAGATGAGAATGAGCTTGGCGCGGATACCGAAACGGGCGAGTTGGGGCATTGTGATTCGGCTGCTTTGTGCGGATTGTCGGAAGGAACCCCAATCCCCTCCCAAGGAAGGGCGACTATAGGTCTTTCGTATGGCGTTTTCCAGTCCATTGATCGTCGTTGCGGTTCGATGAAATTCGTGGTTGCCCGAAAACGCGGCTTCATTAGGATGTGCCGCGTGGAAGGGCGGATTCTCCTCAATCCAAGCAGGATGGCATGAACCGGCGGGTCGGTGAAATCGTAGGGCAGGTTCTGGCGCGACTTCGCCCCAAGGCGAAGTCGCTGATCATTACCGTCTATGGTGATGCCATTTCGCACCATGGCGGCAGTGCCTGGCTGGGCAGCGTGATCAATCTGGTGGAGCCGCTGGGCCTCAACGAGCGCATCGTGCGCACCTCGGTGTTCCGCTTGTCCAAGGAGGCGTGGCTGTCCTCCATGCAGATCGGGCGGCGCAGCTATTACCGCCTGACCGAGATGGGCCGCCGCCGCTTCGAGGCCGCTCACAACCGCATTTATCACTATAACGGCAAGCCGTGGGACGGTAACTGGACCCTGGCGGTGACCAATATCGAGGGCATGGATGCCGAGCGCCGCGATTCGCTCCGCCGTGACCTGGGTTGGCTGGGATTCGGCCAGTTGGCCACCGGCGTCCTGGTCCATCCCGATCCGGATCGCAGCGCGGTGCGGCAGGCCCTGGCCGAGGCGGGCGTGCAGGACCGCGCCGTGATGATGACCGCCAGCGCCGAGGATTGGGTGACGCCCGAGGCGCTGCGCGACCTGATCCACACCTGCTGGGACCTGGACCGTCTGGCCGCCGATTACAACGAGTTCCTCGACACCTTCCGGCCCTTGTGGCAGGCCCTGTCCGGCAACGGCGAACTGAACCCCGAACTGTGTTTCGTGGTCCGCACCCTGCTGATGCACGGCTACCGCCGCGCCTTGCTGCGCGATCCCATGCTGCCCGACGAATTGCTGCCCGCCCATTGGCCGGGGACCTCGGCCCGGGTGCTGTGCCGCAACCTCTACCGGCTGGTCCAGGCGGCGGCCGAGACCCACGTCATGGGCATGCTGGAAACCGCCGAAGGCCCGGTGCCCGAGGCGCACCCCGCCTATTACACCCGCTTCGGCGGGCTGCAATCGGCCGACTGAGGCCTTCCGACGTTCAGAGTGTCATCCCGAGCGCAGGCGAGGGATCTCATTCTGGGACGGCTTTTCCATATTGGCACCGGCGCTCCAAGCGGAGATTCCTCGCATTCGCTCGGAATGACAATCCTGCTGCGATTGTTTGCTAGGTAAACAATCTTGTTGCCAACGTCGTTGACCTGGTCAACAATGTCCGGAAATGGAATGAGGGTATCGCCATGCCGGGCAGTCAGGCCAAGATCGCCGCGTTGGAGGAAGGAAGTGGAACCTCGTTCGGTCCCATGACCGACGAGCTGGGATTCCATCTGCGCCGCGCCCAGGTGGCGGCCTTCAAGCACTTCGCCCAGACCGTCACCGCCGCCGAGGGTATCACGCCGGGGCTCTACGGCATGCTGCAGGTGATCGCCAACAATTCCGGCCTGACCCAGAGCGCGCTGGCCGAGGTGATGGAGGTGGACCGCTCCTCCATCGTCAAGGTGGTCAACGCGCTCGAGGACAAGGGCCTGATCCGCCGCGACGCCGCCCCCAACGACCGCCGCTCCTACCATCTTCGCATGACGGCCGAGGGCAAGCTGGCCCTGGCCCGCATCGAGGAGGCGGTGGCCCGCCAGGATCGCGAGTTTTCCGCCGGCCTGTCCGAGGACGCCCGGCGCCTTTTGATCTCTTTGCTCAAGCGTCTCTACTAACACCAAAAAGACCCAAAGCTTCCGAGGGAGGAAGACCTTGAAAAGCATCCTGCGATTGACCCTCAACGGCCGCCCCCGCGAGGATCTGGTGCCAGACAACATGCTGCTGCTCGACTACCTGCGCGAGGTGACCAACCTCACCGGGACCAAGCAGGGCTGCGACGGCGGCGAGTGCGGCGCCTGCACCGTGCTGGTGGACGACCGGCCCCGTCTGGCCTGTTCGACGCTCGCCCATCAGGTGGCGGGCAAGAGGGTCGAGACGGTGGAAAGCCTGGCGACCCAGGGCACCATCTCCAAGCTGCAGGCCGCCTTCCACGAGAAGCTGGGCACCCAGTGCGGCTTCTGCACGCCGGGCATGCTGATGGCGTCCGAGGCGCTGCTTCGGAAGAACCCCAATCCCAACCGCGATCAGATCAAGGAGGCGCTTGCCGGCAATCTGTGCCGCTGCACCGGCTACGTGAAGATCATCGAATCGGTGGAAAGTGCGGCCCAGGCCCGCTGCGGATGCCAGGAGGCGGCCCAATGAGCCCGAAATTCCCCAAGAACGGCACGGTCGGCGCCCGCACCCCCCTGGTGGACGGCGTGGAAAAGGTCACCGGCAAGGCCAAGTACACCGCCGACATCGCCGCCCCCGGCGCCCTGGTGGGGCGCATTCTTCGGAGCCCCGTCGCCCATGCCCGCATCAAATCCATCGACACCTCGGCGGCCGAGGCGCTGGACGGCGTGTTCGCCGTCTGCACGGGGGCCGAAACGCCGGTCCCCTACGGGGTGCTGCCCATCGCCGAGAACGAATATCCGCTGGCCCGCGACAAGGTCCGCTATCGCGGCGACCCCGTTGCCGCCGTCGCGGCCATCGATGAACTGACCGCCGAGAAGGCCATCGGTCTGATCAAGGTGGAGTACGAGGTGCTGCCCGCCTACATGACGCCCAAGGCGGCCATGAAGGACGGCGCCATCGCCATCCACGACGACAAGCCCAACAACGTCCTGCGCGAGGTCCATGCCGAGTTCGGCGACGTGGAGGCCGCCTTCAATGAGGCCGACCTGATCCGCGAGAAGGTCTACACCTTCGCCGAGGTCAACCACGTTCACATGGAACTGAACGCCACCCTGGCGGAATACGACCCCGTCCGCGACATGCTGACGCTGAACACCACCACCCAGGTGCCGTACTACGTCCATCTGAAGGTGGCGGCCTGCCTGCAGATGGATTCGGCCCGCATCCGGGTGATCAAGCCCTTCCTGGGCGGCGGTTTCGGGGCGCGCACCGAGTGCCTGCACTTCGAGATCATCGCCGGCCTGCTGGCCCGTAAGGCCAAGGGCACGGTCAAGCTGGTCCAGACCCGCGAGGAGACCTTCATCGCCCATCGCGGCCGTCCGTGGACGGAAGTGAAGATGAAGATCGGCCTGAAGACGGACGGCAAGATCGCCGCTTTGGCCCTGGAGGCCACCCAGGCGGGCGGCGCCTATGCCGGCTACGGCATCATCACCATCCTCTACACCGGCGCCCTGATGCACGGGCTTTATCACATCCCCGCCATCAAGCACGACGCGTGGCGCGTCTACACCAACACGCCGCCCTGCGGCGCCATGCGCGGCCACGGCACGGTGGACACGCGGGCCGCCTTCGAGGCCCTGCTGACCGAGATGGGTGAGGAACTGGGGATCGATTCCCTGGAGATTCGCCAGCGCAACATGCTGCCGCAGATTCCCTACGTCACCATGTATGCCCAGCGCGTCATGAGCTACGGCGTGCCGGAATGCCTGGAGAAGGTCAAGGCGGCCTCGGGCTGGGCCGAACGCAAGGGCAAGATGCCCAAGGGCAGGGGGCTCGGCATCGCGCTGTCCCACTTCGTGTCGGGCACCTCGACGCCCAAGCACTGGACCGGCGAGCCCCACGCCACCGTCAACCTGAAGCTCGACTTCGACGGCGGCATCACCCTGCTGACCGGCGCCGCCGATATCGGCCAGGGCTCCAACACCATGGCCAGCCAGGTGGCGGCCGAGGTGCTGGGTGTGCGCCTGAACCGTATCCGGGTGATCTCCGCCGATTCCGCGCTGACCCCCAAGGATAACGGCTCGTACTCGTCCCGCGTCACCTTCATGGTGGGCAACGCCTCCATCGCGGCGGCCGAGGAGATGAAGGCCATCCTGGTCAAGGCGGCGGCCAAGAAGCTGGACGCCCGCGAGGAGGACATCGAGGTCATCGACGAGGTCTTCATGGTGGCCGGCAGCCAGGACCCGGGCCTGACCTTCCAGGAGGTGGTCAAGGCGGCGCTGATCGACACCGGCACCATCACGGTGAAGGGCACCTTCACCTGCCCGACCGAGTTCCAGGGCGACAAGAAGATCCGCGGCAGCGCCATCGGCGCCACCATGGGCTTCTGCTACGCGGCGCAAGTGGTCGAGGCCTCGGTCTGCGAGATCACCGGCCGCGTCACCGCCCACAAGGTGTGGGTGGCCGTGGACGTGGGCAAGGCGCTCAATCCGCTGGCCGTCGAGGGCCAGACCCAGGGCGGCGTATGGATGGGCATGGGCCAAGCCCTGTCCGAGGAGACCCGCTGGGAAGACGGCAAGATGCTGCACGGCAATATCCTCGACTACCGGGTGCCGACCATGGCGGAAAGCCCCGATATCGAGGTGATCATCGTCGAAAGCATCGATCCCAACGGCCCGTTCGGCGCCAAGGAGGCGTCCGAGGGCATGCTGGCCGGCTTCCTGCCGGCGGTGCACGAGGCGGTCTATGAGGCGGTGGGCGTGCGCTCCACCAAGTTCCCCTTGAGCCCCGAGACCATCACCGAACTCCTCGACGCCAAGGAGGCCGCAGAATGAACATCCTTCCCGATTTCCGCACTCTGCGGCCCGCCTCGCTGTCCGACGCCGTTTCCGCCCTGGCCGCGCCGGGGGCCGAGCCCCTGGCCGGCGGCACCGATCTGCTGCCCAATCTTCGCCGGGGCCTGGGCAAGCCCGAGACGCTGGTGGACCTCACCGGCATCAACGGCTTCGGCACCATTTCGGTGGGCGCTGACGGAGCCTTGCGCATCGGTGCCGGCGCCACCCTGGAAGCCATCGCCGAGGATGCCCGCATTCTCAGCCAATGGCCGGCGGTGGCCCATGCCGCCTCGCTGGTGGCCGGTCCCAGCCACCGTGCCGCCGCGACGCTGGGCGGCAATCTGTGCCAGGACACCCGCTGCGTCTTCTATAACCAGTCCGAGTGGTGGCGGTCCGGCAACGGCTTCTGCCTCAAATACGAGGGCGACAAGTGCCACGTGGTGGTCAAGTCCGACCGCTGCTACGCCACCTATCACGGCGACGTCGCCCCGGCCCTGATGGTGCTGAACGCCTCGGCCGAGATCGTCGGCCCCAAGGGCCTGCGCCAGATCGCGCTGGCCGAGCTGTTCAAGGAAAGCGGAGCCGAGCATCTGGCTCTCGATGCGGGCGAGGTTGTGGCGGCCGTGCTGGTGCCGCCGGCCACCGGCTGGGCCGCCGCCTATTCCAAGGTCCGCGTGCGCGACGCCATCGACTTCCCCCTGGCCGGGGTGGCGGTGGCGTTGAAGCGGGACGGCAACGCCATCGCCGGATTGCGCGTCGCCATCACCGGCACCAATTCGGCGCCGCTGATGGTCGCCACCGACGCCCTGTGGGGCCGTCCGTGGAACGACGAGACCGCCGAGGCGCTGACCCAGGCGGTACGCAAGGTCTCCAACGTGCTCAAGACCACGGTGGCCGGAGTGAAATACCGCCGCCGCGTTCTGCTGGCGGTGGCCAGGAAGCAGGTGGACGACCTCTGGAACGGGAAGTAGCCCCATGTGCCTCGACGCCATCAAGTGCGATCCAGCCGACATGGCCGCCGATGATTGCGAGGTCCTGGCCACCGCGCTGAAGTGGATGGACGAGGGGAAAAGGGTGGTCATGGCCGTGGTCATGGCCACCTGGGGCTCGGCGCCCCGTTCCATCGGCTCCTACATGGCGGTGGATGCCGACGGCACCTTCGCCGGCTCGGTGTCGGGGGGCTGCGTCGAATCCGCCGTGATCTCCGAGGCGCGCGAGCTGGAACCGGGAGAAGCTCCCCGGCAACTGGCCTTCGGTGTCGAGGATGAGACGGCCTGGGCGGTGGGGCTGCCCTGCGGAGGCAACATCCGGGTGGCGGTGTTCAACCCGGAGCGCGACCTGCTGGAGGAAGCGGTGCGGCGGCAGGCCGTGCGCAAGCCCAGCGCCCTGGTCCTGGAGCTTGCCACCGGGGCGCAGGCCCTGGTCGGCGACGAGGGAGCAAGCGGATCGCTCGCCCTGGACGAGACCCGGCTGGTGGCCGCCCAGATGCATCTGGGACAGGGGACCTGCGGCGTGGTGGCCGACGAGATCTTCGTCAGAACCCACGAGGCGCCCTGGACCCTGATCATCGGCGGCGCGGTCCACATCAGTCAGGTGCTGGCCGGCATGGCGCGACAGGCGGGCTTTGCGGTCACGGTGGTCGATCCCCGTCGCGCCTTCGCCGACGAGGTGCGCTTTCCCGGGACGACCCTGGTGTGCGGCGAACCCGACGAGGTGCTGGCGGGGATCAGCATGGACCGCCGCACGGCGGTGGTCAGCCTCACCCACGTGCCGCGCCTGGACGACGCGGCCCTCAGGGCGGCACTGGGGTCGGAGGCTTTCTACATCGGCGCCCTGGGCAGCACCCGCACCCATGCCAAGCGCTGCCAGCGCCTGGAAGACCTGGGGGACAAGCTCCGGCGCATCGCCGCGCCGGTGGGCTTCGACATCGGTGCCCGCACGCCTGCCGAGATCGCCGTCTCCATCCTGGCCGAACTGATCGCGGCGCGGCGGGGCAAGCCGCTCAGGGTTCGAGGCTGAACAGTGTGTCATCCTGAGCGCAAGCGAAGGATCTCCTTCTGGGGCGACTTTTCCCTTTCGGAATAGCCATTCCAGACGGAGATTCCTCGCTTGCGCTCGGAATGACAGACAAGCGAGTGGATCTCCAAAAACCAAAAGGCCCCCGGATTTTTCCGGGGGCCTTGGCATTTCACCCTTGGGGCGAAGGACCTAGCCGTTGACGGCGTCCTTCAGGCCCTTGCCGGCGGTGAACTTCGGGGCCTTGGAGGCCGCGATCTTGATGGTGGCGCCGGTGCGGGGATTGCGGCCTTCCTTGGCGGCGCGCTGAGTCACCGAAAAGGAACCGAACCCGACCAGGCGGACATCGTCGCCAGCCTTGAGCGCCGAGGTGATGGCGGCGAAGGTGGCGTCGATCACGTTGTCGGCGGCGGCCTTGGACAGACCGCTGAGCTCGGCAACCTTGTTCACCAGATCCTGCTTGTTCATGAGACCCCCAATGGAATTGTCGTGACCGGTTGAAAATGACATGACCGTTGCGGACGTCAACTACTCTGTTGCGAGGACGCCGCACCGGCCCGAACCCGAACCCCAGGCTGGAAGCCCTGTCACAGGCGGACTTCCGACCAGCGGGGAGTTAAGCAATGTGTCGCGTTTTCCGCAACAATACAACGGTCCTGTCCCTAATCGTTGGGGGTTTTCCCCAGGAATCATCAGGTGATGAATACCTCATCGGGTAAAGACCCGAGTTCCGCTGAATTTTTGCATAGAATGGCCAGATGCCGGGTCTCGGGCAGCATCCAGTCGCTGACGAATTCGGCCACGGCACGGATACGCGCCGGGTTGGCGGCATGCTCCGCCGCCGCCTCCAGCCGCGCCCAGGCGGCGCCGAAGGCCACCAGACCGGTCAGGCGCAGATAGGAGGTGGCGGTCAGCCCGATGTCCTTGCGTGACGCCATGGCGGCCCCGGCCTCGTCCCAGGCGGCCAGCGCCTGGCGCAGGGCGGCGGCGAATCCGGGGGAGGCGGCGCCCATGGCGGCCTCCACCTCGGCCTTGAATTCGGCCAGGGCCTTGCCGTTGTCCAGGCGGATCACCCGGCCGGCGACCGTGGCCGCCTGGATGCCGTTGGTGCCCTCGTAAATGCGGGTGATGCGGCCGTCACGCAGGATCTGTTCCACCCGGTATTCCCGCAGGAAGCCGTAACCCCCATGCACCTGGATGGCGTGGTCGGCGGCCTCCATGGCGGCTTCGGTGGCGAAGGCCTTGCACACCGGGGTCATCAGCTCCATCAGCGCCGGCCTGTCGCCCAGCTCCAAATCCACCAGGGTGCGCATCACCATGGCGCGGCAGCCCATGGCCAGCGCCATCTGGGCCAGCAGCATGCGCCGCACGTCGCCATGTTTGGCGATGATGTCGGGGCCGCCGTCTTTTCCCGCGCGGCCCTGCTTGCGTTCGTTGGCATAGGCCAGCGAGCGCTGCAGCGCCACCTCGGCCAGACCGACGCCCTGGACCGCCACGTCCAGGCGTTCGGCGTTCATCATGGTGAACATGCGGGCCAGTCCTTCGCCGGGCGCGCCGATGATCTCGGCCCGGGCGCCATCGAAGGCCACCTGGCAGGTGGGCGAGGCGTGCATGCCCATCTTCTCCTCGAGGCGCACCACGGAAATGGCGTTGCGCGAGCCGTCGGGCAACAGCGAGGAGGCGAGGAACAGCGACAGGCCCTTGACGCCGGGCGGCGCGTCGGGGGTGCGGGCCAGGATCAGATGCATGATCCGGCCCTCGGTCAGGTTCTGATCGCCGCCGGAGATGAAGATCTTGCCGCCGGAAATGCTCCACGAGCCGTCGGGCTGGGGGGTGGCCATGGTGCGCACCAGCCCCAGGTCCGAGCCCGCCTGGGGCTCGGTCAGGCACATGGTGGCGAGGTATTCGCCGGCGGCGAGGCGGGGAATCCAGGTGGCCCGCTGCTCGGCCGAGCCGCTGGCCGCCAGCGTCCGCATGGCGCCGTGGGCCAGCGACAGGACCATCTGATAGGTGATGCAGGCCCCCGACAGCATCTCGGACAGCGCCGAGGCCAGGATGTGGGGCAGGCCCTGGCCGCCGTCCTCCTCGGGCACGGCGAGGCCCTGCCAGCCATCGCCGGCGAACTGACGGTAGGCGTCGACGAAGGGCTGGGGCATGACCACGCGGCCGTCCTCCAGCCGGGTTCCCTCGGTGTCGCCCAGCGGGTCCAGGGGCGCGATGACCTCGTCCACCATGGCGGCCGCGTGGGTCAGCACGGTCTCGGCGGTCTCGTCATCCCAATGGGGCAGGCGAGCGGTCCCGGCCCCATGGCGGAGCGCGAACAGCAGGTCGCTAAGGGGAGTGCGGTAATCGATCATGGTCTGGTCCCTGGCTCAATTCACCCGTCATCCCGAGCGAGGGGGAGGGATCTCTGCTTCTCCGGTTGGTGCCGAATCGGCAAAGCCGGGCCAGAACGGGATCCCTCCTCCCGATGGTCGTCGGGATGATATTTGTCGGTCGCTCACCCCATCCGGATCAGGTCGGGATCGTCGCCTCCGGCGTAGAGCTTCTCCACCAGGGCGGCGCGGTTGGTCAGCACGGCCCGCTGGTTGATGTAGCCCTTGTCGGTGATTTCGTTGGCGTCGATGGAGGGCGGCACATCCATCAGGATGGCGCGGGCGATGCGGTGCGAGCTGCCCTTACCCTCGGCGGCCAGGGCGACCATGGCGGCGCGCATCTTCTCCCGGACCTCGGGGCGCTTGATCAGGTCCTTCAGCGGCGTGTCGGGGGCGGCGTCGGGGCACAGGCGCAGACAGCCGGGCAGGCTGGCGAAGCCCAGCAGGCCCACCTCCTCGCGGTCATGGCCGGTGATCACCGCGTCCTGCAGCACCGGCGCGGCGGCATCGATCACCGCCAGGCGCAGCGCTCCCACATGCACCCAGGTGCCCGACATCAGCTTGAAGTCCTCGGCGACGCGGCCGTCGAAGACGATGCCCTTGGATGGGTCGTCGGGGTCGGCCAGCTTGCCGGCGTCACCGATGACGTACCAGCCGTCCTCGTCGAAGGCCTTGCGGGTCAGGTCGTCGCGCTTGAAGTAGCCCGGCGTGACGTTGGGTCCCTTGATGCGCATCTCCAGCTTGCCGCCGTTGGGGATCATCTTGACCTCGCAGCCCGGCGCCGGCAGGCCGATGATGCCGGCCCGCGGAATGTCGAAATGCACGGTGGTGATCATGGGCGAGGTCTCGGTGGCGCCCCAGGACGACACCATGCGCACCTTGTAGCCGAGCGTGCGGATGGACAGCTGTTCCATCTTTTCCCACAGATTCTGGGGCAGCGCCGCGCCGGC
Source organism: Paramagnetospirillum sp. (assembly GCF_058402745.1). NCBI lineage: Bacteria > Pseudomonadati > Pseudomonadota > Alphaproteobacteria > Rhodospirillales > Magnetospirillaceae > Paramagnetospirillum > Paramagnetospirillum sp. The sequence goes on along the minus strand of NZ_JBZVFI010000019.1, from coordinate 86,454 downwards.
GTAGAAGATGATCTTCAGGTTCTTGAAGAAATTGGTCCGCAGCGCCTCGTCCTTCTCCAGCAGCGGAATCAGCATGTCGAAGCCGCGCGGCACGTTGAAGTAAAGCGTGGGGGCGATTTCCTTCAGGTTGGCGGCGGTCTTCTCCACCAGCCCCGGCATGGGCTTGCCCTCGTCGATGTAGAGCGTTCCGCCATGGCGCAGCACCATGTTGAAATTGTGGTTGCCGCCGAAAGTGTGGTTCCACGGCAGCCAGTCCACCAGCACCGGATGGCTTTCCAGCAGGAAGGGCCAGGCCTGGCGGATGGCCTGCTGGTTGGAGCACAGCATCTTCTGGGTGTTGATCACCCCCTTGGGCATGTCCGTCGAGCCCGAGGTGAACAGGATCTTGGCCACCGTGGCGGGGCGCACGTTGGCGAAGGCGTTCTCCACGTCCGGGCCGGGGGTGGCGGTCAGCAGGGTATCGAAGGTGACGCCGCAGGCGATGGGGTTGACGCTGGTCACCACCTCGACGCGGGCCAGTTCGGGGATCACCAGGGCATCGGCGAACCTGGCGCCGTCGGCGGCGTAGACCAGGCCGGGCTTCAGCAGATCGGCGATGTAGCGGAGCTTGGAATGATCCTGGGAGATCAGCGAATAGGCCGGAGAGATGGGGGCCACCGGCACGCCCACATGCATGGCGGCCAGGGCCAGCAGCGCATGGTCGATGGAATTGTCCGACAGGATCATCACCGGCCGGTTCTTGTTCAGGCCGCGGTCCAGCAGCGACTGGGCGATGGCCTCGACCATCTTCAGCGCTTCGCCCCAGGTCACCTTGCGCCAGCCGTCACCGGCGCGCTGGGCCAGGAAGACGTTGTTGGGGATGCGCTCGGCCCAGTGGACGAGCAGGTCGCCGAGGCAGCGGGAATAGGGCTTCAGGCTGTCGGGCGACCGGATGATGAAGGCGCCGTCCTCCAGCTTTTCCACTTCCACCCGCGCGGGCGCGAAATTGATGGGTGCCCAGGCAACCGAATTCATGATGAACCTCCCTCGCCGTCTTCAGCGGACCGCTTTTTTCTTGTCGTCCTTACAGGCCGAGATAGGCCTGGCGGACTCCGTCGTCGTTCAAGAGGCCGGCTCCGGTGCCCGACAGCACCACCCGGCCGTTTTCCAGCACATAGCCCCGGTCGGCCAGCTTCAGCGAGGCCGACACGTTCTGCTCCACCAGGATGACCGTCATGCCTTCTTCATGCAGGGTCTTGATGATCTTGAACATCTCGCTGACCACGGCGGGCGCCAGCCCCAGCGACGGCTCGTCGAACATCATCAGGCGGGGCTGACCCATCAGGCAGCGGCCGATGGCCAGCATCTGCTGCTCGCCGCCCGACAGCGTCCCCGCCGCCTGATCCGAGCGGACCAGGAGCTTGGGGAACATCTCGTAGCAGCGTTCCAGCGTCTCCTTGCGCTTGGCCCTGGCACGCGGCAGCACGGCGCCCATTTCCAGGTTCTCGCGCACGCTCATGGAGGGGAAGATCTGGCGGCCCTCGGCCACCTGGGCCACGCCCAGGTCGCAGATCATCGAGCTCAGGCGCCCGGTGATGTCGCGGCCCTCGAAGGAGATGGTGCCGCGCGCCGGCTTCTGCATGCCGGCGATGGCGCGGATCAGCGAGGTCTTGCCGGCGCCGTTGGCGCCGATGATGGCCACCACCTCGCCCTCGGCCACGTCGAGGGACACGCCGTCCAGCGCCTGGGCGTCGCCGTAGAACAGGTCGAGATCGCGAACTTCCAGCATCATCCGTGATCCTCTCCCAGATAGCATTCCAGCACCTTGGGATGGCTGGTGACCTCGGAGGGCGTACCCTCGGCGATCTTCTCGCCGTGGTGCAGCACGACCACGTGGTCGGACAGGGCCATCACGGCGCGCATGACGTGCTCGATCAGCAGGATGGTGAGGCCCGTCTCCCTGTTGAGGCCGGTCAGGATCGCCACCATGCGATCGCATTCCACCGGCCGCAGGCCGGCCATCACCTCGTCGAGCAGCAGCAGCTTGGGCCGGGTGGCCAGGGCCTTGGCCACCTCGAGCCGCTTGCGGTCGGGGAGCGTCAGGGTCTGGGCCGGGTCACGCGCGCGGTCGCCCAGTTCCAGCAGGTCGAGGATGGCGCGCGAGGCGGCCCTGGCCTTCTCCACGTCGCCGTTGTCGTGGCGGAGCGCGCCCACCATGACGTTCTCCTCCACCGTCAGGCCGGCGAACGGCTTGACGATCTGGAAGGTGCGGCCGACGCCGGCGCGGCAGATGGCCGCCTGGCCCAGGCCGGTGACGTCTTCGCCGTCCAGCACCACACGACCGTCGCTGGGGGGCAGCGCGCCGGCGATCAGGTTGAAGGTGGTGGTCTTGCCCGCCCCGTTGGGGCCGATCAGGGCGACGATGGCGCCCCGGGGCACGTCGAAGGTCACGGCGTTGACGGCGCGCAGGCCACGGAAGCTCTTGCCCAGGTTCTCGACGGACAGCATGGGGGTGGCGGTGTTCATCGTCCGTCTCCCTCCAGGCGCAGCGCCTTGCGCAGCCACGGCCACAGCCCGCCCGGCTTCAGCACCAGGATCAGCATCAGACAGATGCCGTAGGCGATCTGCTTGACGCCGTCGATGCCGATATGGGCGCCCAGCTCGGTCAGCAGCTCGCCCAGCGCGGTCAGCACCACGGCGCCCAGGATCGGCCCGAACAGGGTGCCGATGCCGCCGATGATGGTGCCCAGCATCAGCTCGATGGAGCGATGCATGGAGAAGATGCTCTCGGGGTAGAGGTTGTTGTTGAAGAAGGCCAGGAAGACGCCGCCCAGGCTGGTCATGGCCGCCGAGATCAGCACGGCGATCATCTTGTTCTTGAAGACGTCGATGCCCAGCGCGTCGGCGGCGTCCTGATCCTCGCGGATGGCCTGCCAGTAATAGCCGATGCGGCGCATCAGGAGGGCGCGGCTGAACCAGAAGGCGGCGGCGGTCATCCCTAGGGCCACGTAGTAGAACATGGTGGTCGAGCCGCGCAGCAGCCACAGATTGTCCGGGCTGTTGTTGGGGGCGGGGGGCAGGAACAGGCCGGACGAGGCGCCCACCCAGCCCCAGTGATCGAACAGCACCCGGGTGAACTCGGCGAAGGCGATGGTCAGCAGGGCGAAATAGACCCCCATCACCTTGAAGCGGAAACCCAGCGTGCCGATCACCGCGCCGACGGCGGCGGACACCGCCATGCCGGCCAGGGCGCCGATCCACGGCGGCGTGCCGTAATGGACGAACAGGGCGCCGCCTGCATAGGCCCCCAGGCCCACATAGAGGGCATGGCCCAGCGAGAACTGGCCGGCGAAGCCCATCATCACGTTCCAGCTCATGCCGAGATAGGCCTGGAGCAGCACGGTGATCAGGATGGAGAGCAGGTAGTCGCCCGCCGCCAGGGGGGCCAGGGCGAGGATCGCCAGCAGGCCGAGGAGCAGGACCGCGCGGCGGTCACGGAACAGGGCGCTCATGGCTTCTTCCCCAGGATGCCTTGCGGGCGCAGCAGCAGGACCAGGATCAGCAGGCCGAAGCTGAACATGCTCTTGAGGCTGGGGGCGATCAGCACGCCCGACAGCGCCTCGGACAGGCCGACCAGGATGCCGCCCAGCAGCGCGCCGCCCAGACTGCCGAGCCCACCCAGGATGACGATGATGAAACCCAGCAGGGTGTAGTCGGACGACAGGTGCGGATGCACGTCCACCAGCAGCAGCAAGAGGCAGCCGGCGGCGCCGACGCAGGCGGCGCCGATGCCGAAGGTGATGGCGTAGAGCTTCTCCACGTCCAGCCCCACCACGCGGGCTCCCACCGGATTGTCGGCGCAGGCGCGGATGGCGGTGCCCGTGGTGGTGAAGCGGAAGAAGGCCCACAGCAGCAACGCCACGCCGCCGGCGGTGATGGCGGCGATGACCCTGACCTTGTCCAGCACCAGCTTGCCGATGGAATAGCTCTCGAAACTGGCGTCGAGCTGGATGTTGCGGGCATCGGGGCCGAACGCCATCAGCACCAGATTGGTAATGATCATGGCCACCGAGAGCAGCAGCAGGAACTGGATGTGCTCGGTGACGTGGAGGAAGTGGTTGATCAGGAAGCGCTGCAGCAGGTAGCCGACGACGAACAGGCCGCCGGCCACCAGCGGCAGGGCGGGGACCGGTTCGATCCCCATCTTGGTGAAGAGCAGGAAGGCGGCATACATCGCCACCACCATCATGTCGCCATGGGCAAAATTGACCACGCGCATGACGCCGAAGATGACCGACAGCCCCAGGGCCATCAGGCCGTAGACCAGGCCGGTCAAAAGACCGGCGCTGATCACGTTCATGAAGAAGGTGGCGTCCATCCCGGCTCCCCGCCAAGCAATGCCGATGTTGCGGCTTTTTCCTAGGTGCGGCCCTTGAAGGGCGGCATGGGGAAGACCGGCTTGGCCTCGGCCGAGGCCGCCGGCAGCGTCACCGTGGGTTTGCCGCCCAGGTTCTGCACCGCCGCCGAGATCAGGTTCATGTTCTGGCCGTTGGCCTCGAACTTGATCGCTCCGCCCAGCATGGCGCGCTTGGCGAGGTTGGTGGCGCGCAGCGCCTCGGTCAGGGCCTGCGGGTCATTGCTGCCGGCGCGCTTGTGGGCGTCGGCGGCGATCAGCACGGCTTCGAAGGTGAAGCCGACGTTGAGGTCGCAGCTCTCCTCGGGGAAGGCCTTCTCGAAGGTCTTGTTCAGGATCTGGGCCATTTCCTGCTTGGGATCGAACCACGGCACGTTGGTGGTGCAGAACTCGGCGTACTTGCCCAGGGCCTTGAAGAACTGCTTCTCGTACATGCCGGGAGCGCCGGGGCTGATGATGCCCATGGTCTCCACCTGCTGCTTGACCATTTCGCGGACCAGCAGGATGGCGTCGTTGAGACGGGTCACCGTCATGACGAAGTCGGCCTTGGCCGCCTTGGCCTTGGAGACCTCGATGGAAAGGTCGCGGGCCTTGGGGTCGTAGCCGATGGTCTCGACGATCTGGAACGGCATGTCGAGCTTGGGCATCAGGGCGTTGATGCCGCCCAGCATGGCCATGCCGAAACTGTCGTTGATGTGCATCAGCACGGCGGTCTTGGGCGTCACGCCGGTGGCCGCGAAGATGTCCTTGTAGAGCAGCAGCCCACCCTTGCCCAGCATGCCGGCGGTGGGGAAGTTGCGGAACACGTACTTGAACCCCTGCTCGGTCAGCTTGGGCTCGGCGGCGATGTTGACCACGAAGGGCACGCCCTTCGCCTCGGCCACGCCGGCCACCGCCAGGGTGGTGGCGGAATCGAAACAGCCCATCAGCATGTTGGCGCCTTCGCGGATCAGCTTCTCCGCCTGGGTGCGGCCCACATCCGGATTGGACTCGGTATCGGCGTTCATCAGCTCGACCGAATAGCCCATGTCCTTCAGCATGGGCAGGCCGATCTCGGCGCCGCGCTGGCAGGCCTGGCCGATCAGGGCCAGATGGCCGGAGCGGGGCAGCAACACGCCCAGCTTGAGCGGCGTCGCCGCCCGCGCCGAGCGCAAGGGCAACCCGGTGGTGGTGACCAAGGCACCGGCCGCCGCGGCCGTGGTGAACTGGCGGCGGGTAATGGTCCGTGACGCGGACAGACTCGTGGTGTTGTCAGGCATTTGGACGTCCCTTTCGCGTTCGAAAACCTCCTGGGTCGCTCTTTGGCGACTTTGATGCCTACGACTGTGAGGCAGTCCTCGGCGTTCGTCAAGGGTATTGTTGGGCACAAAAACTGTTGTGCTGCACAACAATAAAATCGAGGCCGGTTTGAGCGAGGTGCTTCCCTTGCCCGCCGCATCGGGGAATGCGATAAAGGCATCCCGTTCTTCTTGGATGTCTGGACATGCTCTCCGCCGCCGCGATCCGCGCCGCCATTCCCGGCGTGCTTACCGAAGCCGAGTTCCCCGAACTGCCCAACTACTATCGCGGCAAGGTGCGCGAGAACTACGATCTGCCCGACGGACGGCGCATCCTGATCTCCACCGATCGCCAGAGCGCCTTCGACCAGGTGCTGGCGGCGGTGCCGTTCAAGGGTCAGGTGCTGACCCAGACGGCGCGCTTCTGGTTCGAGGCGACCCGGGACATCTGCCCCAACCACGTCATCGAGTATCCCGATCCCAACGTCGTGGTGGGCCGGCGCCTGGACATGCTGCCCATCGAGATGGTGGTGCGCGACTATCTCACCGGCTCCACCGACACCTCCATCTGGTCCATGTACAAGGCCGGGCGGCGGAATATGTACGGCCTCGACTTCGCCGACGGCATGGTGAAGAACGACAAGCTGCCCTCGACCATCCTCACGCCCACCACCAAGGCCGAGGTGGGGGGGCACGACGCGCCGGTGTCACCGGCCGAGGTGGTGGCTCGTGGCCTGCTCAGCCAGGCGCAGTGGGACGAGCTGGCCCGCCTGTCGCTGGCCCTGTTCGCCCGCGGCCGTGAGATCGCGGCCAGGAACGGCCTGATCCTGGTGGATACCAAGTTCGAGTTCGGCGTGGACGGCGAGGGGCGCATCACCCTGGCCGACGAGATCCTCACTCCCGATTCCAGCCGCTACTGGAAGGCCGATACCTATGCCGCCCGCCACGCCGGGGGCGAGGAGCCGGAAAGCCTGGACAAGGAATTCCTGCGCATCTGGATCGCGGCACGCTGCGATCCCTACAAGGATCCCATTCCGGCCATTCCCGACGATACCCTGGTGGAGTTCTCGGCCAAGTACATCGCCCTGTTCGAGGCGGTGACCGGCCAGGCTTTCGAGGCGCCGTCGGCGGCGGACCCCGTGAAGGAGCGCATCCGCCGCAACCTGACCCGGTACTTCGTTTAAGGCCAGAGGTGGGCGGAGATGGTCGCCACCAGCCTCAGGGTCCGGTTCGCTCTGACCTTCGCGCTGTCGGTCATGGCCGGGGCGGCGATCCTGTCCTATGCCATCGGCAGCCGCTCGTCCGCAGACGTCCGGGCCGAGATCGGCCGTAACCTTAGCGAGGTGACCCGCCAGATCGCCGACAAGCTGGACCGCGGCATGTGGGCGCGCTCGGGCGAGGTGGCGCTGCTCGCCACCCTGATCGAGACCCAGAGCCCCCTCGATCCCCGGGCGGTTCAGGTTTCCCTGGACCGGCTGAAGCGCTCCATTCCCCACTTTTCCTGGATCGGCTTCACCGATCCCCAGGGACGGGTGCTGGCGGCGTCGGAGGGCATTCTCATCGGGGCCGATATTTCGCGACGGCCGGTATTCGTCCAGGGGGCGAAGGGGGCGTTCGTGGGCGATGTCCACGAGGCGGTGCTGCTGGCCAAGCTGCTGCCCAATCCCTCGGGCGAGCCCATGAAGTTCGTCGATATCAGCCGGCCGGTGGTCGCTCCGGGCGGCGGGATGCTGGGTGTCATCGCCTCTCACCTCAGCTGGGAATGGGCGCGCGAGATCGAGCAGTCGGTCCTGACCCCCTTCGACGCCGGTCGGGCGGTCGAGGTCTTCGTGGTCGCCACCGACGACACGGTTCTGCTGGGGCCGTCCTCCCAGATCGGGCATCCTCTCAGGCTTCACTCGGTCGCCAAGGCACGCCAGGGCGACGGAAGCTGGCAGGTGGAGACCTGGCCCGATGGCCGGGAATACCTCACCGGCTACGCCCTGGCTCGGGGATACAAGGATTATGGCGGGCTGGGCTGGACCATCGTCGCCCGCCAGCCCACCGAGACCGCGTTCGCCGCCGTGTCGGCGCTGCAGCGCCACATCGTCGCCTGGGGCGCCGGGGTGGCGCTCGCCTGTGCCGCTTTCGGCTGGTGGGTAGCCGGGCGGGTCGCCGCCCCGCTGCGGCGCATCGCCGAGGCCGCCGACCGATTGCGTGGAGGCGAACCCGTGGACATTCCCGCCGAAAGAGGGGTGGTGGAAATCCAGTCCCTGAGCGTGTCGCTCCGCGCCCTGATCGACAGCCTGACCCGCAGCGAGGCGGCACGCAGCCAGGCCGAGATTCAGGCCAGCCATGACCGGCTGACCGGATTGACCAACCGCCTGGGGCTCGAGGACCAGTTGGGGCGGATGCTGGCCTCGGCGCGGCGAAGCGAAACCAGTCTGGTCGTCCTCTGTCTGGACCTCGACGGTTTCAAGGGGGTCAACGACACCCTGGGTCACGGAATTGGTGACCTGCTGCTGCAGGACGTGGCAGCCCGCATTCGGGCCTGCGCCCGCCAGGGCGACATCACGGCGCGCCTGGGCGGCGACGAGTTCATGATGGTGCTGTCCGCCCCGTCCCAGGCGGCGGCGGCCGATGCCGTCCTGGTGGGCGAGCGGATCGTTCATTCCCTGGGCGAGCCGTTCACGCTGGACGGCAATCCGGTGAAGATCGGCTGTAGCGTCGGCGCGGCCCTGTGGCCCCGTCATGGCAAAGATATCAGCGATGTCACGCGTCTGGCCGACGAGGCGCTTTACGCCGCCAAGCGCGGCGGAAAGAACCGGGTCGTCCTGCACGCGGAGGGTTGAGCGCCCCTCCGCGCCGTTCAGGCCATCAGCCGGCGGTGACGTAGGCCCGCATGGCCTCGGCTTCGAATTCCGCCCGCTCCAGGCTGTTGGACACCAGATCACGGATGGAGACGATGCCTTTCATCTGGCCATTGTCCATGACCGGCATGTGGCGGAAATGATGGGTCGACATGGTGCTCATTACCGAGGCGACGGTATCGCCGACCTGACAGGTCAGCGGATTGCGGGTCATGTGGTCGCCCACCGGCGTCTCAAGGATGGCGGCTCCGTGCGCCGCCAGACAGCGGGTGACGTCACGTTCGGTGAAGATGCCGAGCGTCCTGTCCTTCTCGTCCACCACCAGGACCGCCCCCACCTTGAAGGCCGCCATGCCCTGGACCGCCTCGATCATGGCCTTGGACGGGAGTATCTTGAAAACCTTGCTGCCCTTCTTGTGCAGGATTTCGGAAACGAGCATCGGCGCTTCTCCCCTTTTTCATCGGACGTGGACGCAGGATAACCTGAATGATGCAGTCCACAAATCGCGATAACGGATAGGGCGGCGCTACCACCAGCTTGAATCTTGTCGCACCGCACCAAATATGCAAAGACTTACCGAATTAATTCGGAGAGCCCTGCCGTGAGCCGTTCATCCCTGATCCATCCGCTGACCGAGCCACCGAATCCCGCGCAATTGCTGGAGGTGGCGCCGGGAGTGCGGTGGGTCCGCATGCCGTTGCCCTTTGCCCTGGACCACATCAATCTGTGGGTTCTGGACGATGGCGAGGGTGTGGTGCTGGTGGATACCGGCCTGGGCAACGACGCCACCAAGGCCCTGTGGGAGGACATCTTCGCCGGTCCGCTGGCGGGCAAGCGGGTGAACCGGCTGGTCGCCACCCATTTCCATCCCGACCACATGGGGCTGGCCGGCTGGCTGTGCGACAGGCTGGGGGTGGATCTCACCGCCATGATGCGCGAATGGCTGTTCGGGCGCATGCTGTGGCTGGAGGATACTCCCGAATTCGTCGCCAACCAGCTGCGCTACTACACCCGCATCGGCCTGGATGCCGAGCAGCTGGAGGGAGTCAAGGAACGGCGCAATACCTATCGCTCGCGCATCGACATCATGCCGGTCCGCGTCATCGGCATCCGCCATGGGGACGAGATGACCATCGGCGGGCGGACCTGGCGGGTGATCGAGGGTGGCGGGCATTCGCCCGAGCATGCCTGCCTGTATTGCCAGGAGGCCGGGCTGCTGATTTCCGGCGACCAGGTGCTGCCGCGCATCTCGCCCATCGTCGGCGTGTGGCCGCAGCAGCCGGAATCCGAACCGCTGTCCCTGTTCCTCGACGCCCTGGACCGTTTGCGCCAGCTGCCGGCCGATACCCTGGTGCTGCCCTCCCACGGGCTGCCGTTCCAGGGGTTGCACACCCGTATCGACGACCTCAAGGCCCACCACGCCGAGCGGCTGGAAAAGACTCTGTCCGCCTGTGTCGAGCCCGCCACGGCGGTGCAGGTGCTGAAGATCTTGTTCACCCGGCCGCTGGACGCCCATCAATTGGGCTTCGCCACCGGCGAGACCCTGGCCCATCTCCATCACCTGATGAAGCGGGGGAAAGTGGAGCGGAGTTTGGAAGCGGACGGGGTATGGCGCTATCGGCGGGCCTGAGCCCGCCACCGGCTATCCCGCGCAGGCGGCGCCTTCCGGCTTGCAATACAGCCCGTACAGGGTATCGATCACCGCGCGCGCCTCGATGCCGGCCAGGGAATAGAAGATGGTCTGGGCCTGACGCCGGGTGGTGACCAGGGAGTCGCGGCGCAGGCGGGCCAGATGCTGCGACAGTGCCGACTGGGACAGGCCGATGATGCGTTCAAGCTCGCCCACCGACTTCTCGCCGGGAAGCAGCTGACACAGGATCATCAGGCGGTGCTCATTGCTCATGGCCTTCAGCAAGGCGCTGGCCCGGCGGGCGCTTTCCTGAAGTTTTTCCAATTCCATGACCGCTTTCCTCAAATCTCGGATGTCACATATATAATATCACTGATCCACGCTAATTCAATCCATATACAAAACGGCGCCGCTCGATGGCGAGCGGCGCCGATATATTACGCAATTTAATGTGTATATTGTCAGGCGCTGACGGCTTCGCGGGTTTCCCCCAGGGTGGCCAGCACCGTCGCCACGATGCCCGAGGCGTTGAGGCCGATCTTCTCGTACTGGATGGTCGGGGTGTCATGCTCGACGAAGGCATCGGGGAGCGCCAGGGGGCGGACCTTGAGGCCGCGATCCAGGGCGCCCTTGGCCGCCAGCAGGTGCAGCACATGGCTGGCGAAGCCGCCGACCGAGCCCTCCTCGACGGTGATCAGCACCTCGTGCTCGCGCGCCATGCGCAGGATCAGCTCTTCGTCCAGCGGCTTCATGAAGCGGGCATCCACCACGGTGGGGGCAAGGCCACGGGTGGCCAACTCGTCGGATGCCTTCAACACCTCGGCCAGACGGGTGCCGAGCGACAGGATGGCGACGCGGTTGCCCTCGCGTACCACGCGGCCCTTGCCGATGGGCATCACGGAGCCGCGTTCGGGCAGTTCGACGCCCACACCCTCGCCACGCGGGTAGCGGAAGGCCGAGGGGCGGTCGTCGATGGCCACGGCGGTGGCGACGGCGTGCATCAGCTCGGCCTCGTCGGACGGGCACATGATGACGATGTCGGGCAGGCAGCCCAGGAAAGCCATGTCGTAGGAGCCGGCATGGGTGGCGCCGTCGGCGCCCACCAGACCGGCGCGGTCGATGGCGAAGCGCACGGGGAGCTTCTGCAACACCACGTCGTGCTGCACCTGGTCGTAGGCCCGCTGCAGGAACGAGGAGTAGATGGCGCAGAACGGCTTGAAGCCCTCGGTGGCCAGGCCGCCGGCGAAGGTCACCGCGTGCTGCTCGGCGATGCCCACGTCGAAGGTGCGCGCCGGGAAACGGTCGCCGAACTTGTCCAGCCCGGTTCCCGCCGGCATGGCGGCGGTGATGGCGACGATGCGGTCGTCCACCTCGGCCTCGGCGATCAGCGCCTTGGAGAACACCGAGGTGTAGGACGGCGCGTTGGCCTTGGGCTTTTCCAGCTGGCCGGTCAGCACGTCGAAGCGGCCCACGCCGTGATACTTGTCGGCGGCGGCCTCGGCCGGCGGATAGCCGCGGCCCTTCTTGGTCACCACATGCAGCAGGACGGGGCGGGTCTCGTCGGAATCGCGGACGTTCTTCAGCACCGGCAGAAGGTGCTCGAAATTGTGGCCGTCGATGGGGCCGACGTAATAGAAGCCCAACTCCTCGAACAGCGTGCCGCCGCCCGAGACCATGCCGCGGGCGTATTCCTCGGCGCGGCCCATGGCGCGTTCCAGGGGAGGCGGCAGCAGGTGGGCCAGATCCTTCACCAGATGGCGCAGCGAGTGGTAGGACGGCGACGACAGCAGCCGCGACAGGTGGGCCGACAGGGCGCCCACCGGCGGAGCGATGGACATGTCGTTGTCGTTGAGGATGACGATCAGGCGCGAGCCCGCCGCGCCGGCATTGTTCATGGCCTCGTAGGCCTGGCCGGCGCTCATGGCGCCGTCGCCGATCACCGCGATGACGTTGTTGGTGCCGCCCTTGAGGTCGCGCGCCACCGCCATGCCCAGCGCCGCCGAGATGGAGGTGGAGGAATGGCCGGCGCCGAAGGGGTCGTACTCACTCTCGGACCTGCGGGTGAAGCCCGACAGTCCGCCGCCCTGGCGCATGGTGCGCATGCGGTGGCGGCGCCCGGTGAGGATCTTGTGGGGATAGGCCTGATGGCCCACGTCCCAGATCAGCCGGTCGCGCGGCGTGTCGAAGATGTGGTGCAGCGCCACGGTCAATTCGGCGACGCCCAGGCCGGCGCCGAGATGGCCGCCGGTGAACGATACCGATTGAATCATTTCCTGGCGGACCTCATGGGTCAGCTGCTCCAGCTCCTCGATGGAGAAGTCGCGGATGTCGGCCGGGCTCGACACGCGGTCGAGCAGGGACGACTTGGGCTTTCCGGGGACGGGGGGAGGAGTCATGACCTTAGGACCTCACGAACGGCGGCGAACGACGAAGCGGGCAACGTCCCGCATCAGATCGGCCTTCTCGCCGAAGGGATCGAGATGGCGGCAGGCCTGTTCGGCCAGCATGTCCGCCTGGGATTTGGCGCGCTCGAGGCCGAGCAGCGACACGAAGGTCGCCTTGCCGGCATCGGCGTCCTTGTTGAGGCGCTTGCCCACCTCGGCCACGTCGCCTTCCACATCCAGGATGTCGTCGGCGATCTGGAAGGCCAGGCCCAGGTCGTGGGCGTAATTGCGCAATGCCAGGCGCAGCTCGCCATGGGCCTTGCCCAGCACGGCGCCGGCCTCGCACGAGAACGAGAACAGGCGGCCGGTCTTCAGCTGCTGCAGCCGGGTGATGCCCGCCACGTCCAGGTCCAGGGTGTGGGCCTGAAGATCGATCATCTGGCCGCCGACCATGCCCTGGCCGCCCGAGGCGTGGGCCAGATCGGCCACCAGTTCGCAGCGCACCGACGGATCGGCGTGGGTGGCGGGATTGACCAGCACCTCGAACGCCTTGGTCAGCAATGCGTCGCCGGCCAAGAGCGCGGTGGCCTCGTCGAACGCCTTGTGGCAGGTGGGACGGCCGCGGCGCAGGTCGTCGTCGTCCATGCAGGGCAGGTCGTCATGAACCAGCGAATAGCAGTGGATCATCTCGATGGCGCAGGCGACGCGGATCGCGGCGCTTTCCGCCACGTTGAACAGGCTGGCCGACTGCATCACCAGGAAGGGGCGCAACCGCTTGCCGCCGTCCAGGGTGGCGTAGCGCATGGCCTCGTGAACCCGGGAATCGGGCGATTCGGAAACCGGCAACAGGCGGTCCAGCTCGGAATTGACGGCCTGGCTGACGACGGTCAGAGCCTCGGTGAGGCGCGGAGACATGGGAGAATCAGTCAATGGTTCACTCGACTTTCAAGGATCACACGTTATTTCCGGCCTCAAGGGCCACGCTGCCATCGGGACCCGATACGATCCGCTCGACCTTGGTTCGCGCCTCTTCCAGCTTGGCCTCGCAATGCTTCTTCAGCAGCGCGCCGCGCTCGTAGGCGACGATGGAATCATCAAGGCGGCCCTTGCCTTCCTCCAGCCGGCGCACGATGAGATCCAGTTCGGCCAGGGCCTCCTCGAAACTCATGGCGGCGATGTCGGTGGGGATGTCTGCCATGGGGACTCTTGATTAAACAACCTGTATCGGGTCTTCCAACGAAGCGCGGAAGTTTACGGGTGGCGCTTCCCGAAGGCAAGCGCCACTGCGTACCATTTGAAAAAAGTCGCGGGGGTATGGCGAAACTTTTTTACATTCCCATCAGGGCGCGGACGTGCTCGCGGGCGCTGGCCGCCAGGGCGCGCAGGTCATAGCCGCCTTCCAGCAGCGAGACCACCCGGTTGCCCGCCGTCTCCTCCGCCACCTGGAGCAATTGCCGGGTGACCCAGCCGAAATCGGCGGTGGTCAGCCGCAGATGGGCCAGGGGGTCGGCGGCATGGGCGTCGAAGCCGGCCGAGATGATCAGGAAATCGGGCGCGAACTCCCGCAGCCGGGGCAGCAGGATGTCGGTGAAGGCCATGCGGTAGTCGTCGGATCCCGTGCCCGCCGGCAGCGGGACGTTGACCATGATGCCCTCGCCGCCGGTTTCGTCGGCCAGGCCGGTATTGGGATAGGCGTGCTCCTGGTGGGTGGAGGCATAGAGCATGCCGGGCTCGTCCCACAGGATGTGCTGGGTGCCATTGCCGTGATGCACGTCGATATCGACGACCGCCACCCGTTTGAAGCCGTGGGCGTCGCGGGCGTGCAGCGCCGCGATGGCGGCATTGTTGAAGAAGCAGAAGCCCATGGCGTTGTCGCGTTCGGCATGATGGCCGGGCGGTCGCGTGGCGCAGAAGCAGTTGCGGACCTGCCCCGTGGCCACGGCATCCACCGCCGCGATGCCGGCGCCTGCCGAACGCAGCGCGGCCTCGCCCGAATAGCGCGACAGAATGGTGTCGGGATCCAGGTGGTGGTGGCCGTCGCTGTTGGGCACCGAATCCAGCACGTAGTCGATGTGGCTGAGCGGGTGGGCCCGCATCAGCTGTTCCATGGTGGCGTGCGGCGCTTCGTCGCGCAGCAGCATCATGAACTCTTCGCTCTCCAGAGCGGCGAGGACGGCCTTGATACGGTCGGCGCATTCGGGGTGATAATCGCCCGTGTCATGCTGCAGACAGACTGGGTGCGTGAACAGCAACGTTGTCATTCTGGCTTGGACGTCCCGCGTTTATATGAATTTTCTGTATTCTCGGGGAAAGGGAGGGCAATTTCCATCCCTGTTTTTTGCATGGGACGGCAGCGTATGAGCGCGAAAAAGCGGGCCGATCAATTGTTGGTGGATAGAGGGCTGGTGGAAAGCCGCTCCAAGGCCCAGGCCCTGATCATGGCCGGTCTGGTCTACAGCGGCGATCGGCGGGTGGACAAGCCGGGCACCGCGCTGCCCGAGGATTGCGCCCTGGAGCTCAAGGGCCAGGATCATCCATGGGTGTCGCGGGGCGGCCTCAAACTGGCCAAGGCCATCGAGGCGTTCGGCATCGACCCCGCCGGCAAGGTGGCCATCGACGTGGGGGCCTCCACCGGAGGGTTCACCGACGTGCTGCTGGCCTTCGGCGCGGCGCGGGTCTATGCCGTCGATGTCGGCCACGGGCAACTGGCCTGGAAGCTCAGAAGCGATTCCCGCGTGGTGGTGCTGGAACGCACCAACGCCCGCCACCTGACGGCCGAGCGGATACCCGAGCCGGTGGACATGGTGGTGTGCGACGCCAGCTTCATCGGGCTGGAAACCGTGCTGCCCGCCGCCCTCGCCCTGGCCCGGCCGGGAGCGGTGCTGGCGGCGCTGATCAAGCCGCAATTCGAGGTGGGCAAGGGGCGGGTGGGCAAGGGCGGCGTGGTGCGCGAGCCCGAACTGCACGCCGAGGTCTGCGAGCGAATCCGCCTCTGGCTGGATAGTCTGCCGGGATGGCGGGTGGAAGGGATCACCGAAAGTCCCATCCTGGGGCCGGAGGGCAACAAGGAATTCCTCATCGTCGGGCGGTTCGAGGGCGCGCCGTGTGCTCCCGTTTCGAACTGAACGCCAATTCCCGCGAACTCGCACGGCGCTTCCGCCTGACGGTGCCGCCGCCGCTGCCGTCCGCCAGGGAACTTCGCCCAACCGATTCCGTCCTGGCGATCGGCGGTGACGGCGCTCGCCTGATGCGCTGGGGCCTGGTGGTGGAGTGGCAGGCGGCGCCGCTGATCAACGCCCGGGCCGAGACCCTGGCGTCCAGGCCGACCTTCCGTCCGTTGCTGGCCAGGGGGCGGGTGCTGGTGCCGGCCACCGCGTGGTGGGAATGGCCCCGGCGAGCCAAGACCCGGATCGCACCCGTGGACGGAGAGATCCTGGCCTTCGCCGGACTGACCGATGGAGAGCGGGTGGTGATCGTCACCTGCGCCCCCGGCGACGGCCTTGCCGCGATCCACGACCGCATGCCCGTGGTGCTGAAGCCCGCGGAAGAGGGGAGATGGCTGGACGGCGCAATGCCTTTCGACGCCGTTGCTCCGCTCATGCGCCCCGATGACGGGCCGTACGCCGTCACGACCGAAGCCGCCCAGGGCGACCTGTTCGGCTAGAGCGGCGAGCGTCAAATATGAGACACGCTGTCATGCTGAGCACAGCGAAGCATCTTTCAGCCTGAGGCGATTGCCGCAGGTGCCTGAAAGACCCTTCGCCGAAGCTCAGGGTGACAATCTGTCTCTGATTTGACGCTCGATGCTTTAGTTGAGGGCGTGCTCGCGCCGGAACTGCTCCAGGCCGCGCGCCCAGTCGCAGAGACGGTCCCTGTGGTGGATGGCGGCGGCCTCCACCTCCTCGCACAGGATGGCGGCGACCTTGGCGCAGCCGTCCTCGGCCGCCAGGACGGTTTCCGCCCATTCGGCGACGATGATCAGGGGCAGGTGCTCGTGGCAGGCGACGGCTTCCAGCTGCTCGGCCGTCAAGCCGCTGAAGGCGATACAGTCTTCCAGGCTCAACATGGCGAATCTCCCCACGCTTTCCGGAACCGACTAAGGTAAACAGCTTACCACATAATTCGGTGCCGGGGATGCGCTGCCCCGGCGTATCGGGCCTGCGCGGATGGAGGTGGTGCGTACCAGGGAGCCTCCCCCAACAGCAGATTCCGGACGTCGGGATGGGCCGGCGGGGCCAAGTCCCGCAGGCGGGCGATGCGCTCGGCGGTGGTGGGATGGGTGCGGATCAGCTGCCACCAGCCGGGCGGCGTCAAGGTGTCGTAGCGGCGCTCCAGGCGGGCCAGCGCGGAAATGAGCCCCACGGGCGAGCCGCACAGACGGGCCGCTTCGGCGTCGGCGGCGAATTCCCGGGTGCGCGACAGGCGCAGGCGCAGCAGATCGCAGCCGACGGGCGACAGGGCCAGCAGGGCGATGGCCGCCATATTCGGCGAGGCTTCCGCCGCCAGCATGTCGGGCAGGAACAGCACCAGCAGGATCAGAGTGGCGGCCGCCAGGCCATGGGTCAGGTTGCCGGCGGTGTCGGCCAGGCGCAGCAGCTTGAGATCTCCGGCCCGGATATGGGCGATTTCGTGGGCCAGCACGGCGGCGGTCTCTTCCGGCGAGAAGTGCAGGAGGGCTCCCTCGGACAGGGCGATGGCGCAATGCCGCCCCCAGCCGGCCGACAGGGCGGTGACGGACGCCGAAGGGATGATCAGCAGAGGGGGCACGGTTTCCAGCCCGGCGCGACGGCACAATTCCATATGGACGCGCCACAGGCCCGGTGCGGCTTGAACCGGCAACGGACGGGCGCGGTAGACGGCCCGCATCATGGCGACCGAGTTGCTCGGACTCACCGCCAGGGCGAGGGCGGCGCCCGCCAGGGCGGCGAGGATTCCCAATTCCCCCGCCAGCAGCCAGCCGGCCAGCGACATCAGCAGGGCGATGGCGGCCAGGACGAAGGCGGTGTCGCGGCGATTGCGCCGAGCCTGGTCTCGCAGCGACCGATAGTCCAGCATGGGACGCTCCCGGTAAGAGTGGGGCGCCGTCCGGATGTCCGGCGGCGCCCCAGCGGATCATGCTACTTGGCCGCGATGGGAATCTTGCGTCCCGTTTCCTTCGGCCGCTCGACCTTGGGCAGGGTGACGGTGAGCACACCGTTCTCGTACTTGGCTTCGGTGGTGCTCTCATCCACGTCGCCCACGGCCACCGAGCGTTCGAAATGGCCGAACCAGCGTTCGGACACCAAGCCGCGCTCGGTCTTTTCCTCGCTTTCGGTCTTCTTCTCGCCCTTCAGGGTGAGAATGCCGTCGCGCAGGCTGAGTTCCACGTCATCGGGCCCCAGACCCGGCAGCTCGGCGATGACCGACACCGCCTTGTCGTCGTCGCGCACTTCCAGGGTGGGGAAGCGATGGCCGGCGAAAACGGTCGGCACGTCGAAGCCGTGCCAGAGATCGTCGAACATCCGGTTGATGCCGCGCTGGAGCGCGAAGAACGGCTCGAGGCGCCCCTCGCGGGAGGCCAGAGGCGTATGGCCCTTGGGAATCATGGTGCGGTTCATGACTGTCCTCCATCGCAATGTTGCACGCCCGCGTGCCGCGTTGCCCGGGGCGGGTGAAACGTTGCCGATGGCCGGCCCGACGCCAGATCCCCGAATGGGGCCGGCGGACACCCGCGCCCGCGGAGTGCGGCACGCGCACGGGAAGGCTTCGTTCGAACACCTTCCCACTCTTCGATGTAAGGTGGGGTGTCACGCCGTCAAGGCATGGTTTCGTCATTTATATCAGTGTGTTGCGCATGGCGGATATGATCGGCCGGCATGGTTTCGGCCAATATTACCAAAGGTTAATCGCGGTGAAATGCTGCGGTAACCCGGCGCCTGCCATGATCCCTTCATCAGGTTGGAGATGGCGGTCGGCGGCAAGTTTGCGCTCCTCGCCAAAGCCTCTCGAACCCGGCGGAATTGAACTCCCCGCCGCACGGCTGGCCGCTTCTTCCCCCCGAGCGGTCAAGTCGAACCACCGGCAGCGTCCCCCCGCTGCCGGGCACCGGAAAAAGGCCCCCGCGCTCTCCCCCCTGGCGCGGGGGCTTTTCCGTGAGGGGGGTTGATTGTATGGTCCCCGTCACAACAAGGTAAATGGGCAGATGCGCATCCTTCTGATCGAGGACGACAGCGAAGCGGCGGCTTACATGGCCAAGGGCCTGAAGGAAGCCGGCCATGTGGTCGATCACGCCGCCACCGGCACCGACGGCCTGTTCCTGGCGACGTCGGAACGCTGGGACGCCATGATCATCGACCGCATGCTGCCCGGCCTGGACGGTCTGGCCATCATCCAGGCGCTGCGCGCCGCCGGCAACACCACGCCGGTGCTGGTGCTCTCCGCGCTGGGCAAGGTGGACGACCGGGTGAGGGGCCTCAAGGCGGGCGGCGACGACTATCTGGTCAAGCCTTACGCCTTCGCCGAGCTGCTGGCCCGCATCGAGGCGTTGTCGCGCCGGGTGTCCACATCCCAGCCGGAGACCCGGCTCAAGGTCGAGGACCTGGAGATGGACCTCCTGGCCCGCACGGTGATGCGGGGCGGGCAGGAGATCGACCTGCAGCCGCGCGAGTTCCGGCTGCTGGAATACCTCATGCGCCACGCCGGCCAGGTGGTGACCCGCACCATGCTGCTGGAGAACGTCTGGGAGTATCATTTCGACCCCCAGACCAACCTGATCGACGTCCATATCAGCCGGTTGCGCCAGAAGGTGGACAAGGATTTCGAACTGCCGCTGATCCATACGGTCCGCGGCGCCGGATACACCCTTCGTGCGGCCCGCTAGCCTTCTCCGCACCACCACCTTCCGGCTGGCGCTGAGCTATCTCGGCATCTTCACCGTCTCGGCCATCGCGCTGCTGGCCCTGGTGTCGTGGAGCACCACCATGTTCATCGAGTGGCAGGTGCAGGAAACGGTGGAGGCCGAGGCCACCGGCCTGTCCGAGGTCTATCACTCGCGCGATCTCGGCGGTCTGGCCGAGATCATCGGCCAGCGCATGCGCCAGGACATCGAAAGCCGCAACACCTATCTGCTGATGGGCCATTCCGGCCACATCCTGGCCGGCAACATCAAATCCTGGCCGGCCGAGGTGTCCAGCCAGCTGGGCTGGGTCCGCTTCCGGCTGATCCAGGTGGGCAGCGTCGGCCCGGGAATCGAGGTGCTGGCCCATGTCTACGAGCTGGCCGACGGCTACCGCCTGCTGGTCGGGCGTTCGCTGGCCGACGCCAAGCGGGTGAAATCGGCCATCAACCGGGCGCTGGGCTGGGGCCTGGCGCTGACCATCCTGCTGGGCGTGGTGGGCGGCTATTTCACCAGCCGCCACCTGTTGCAGCGGGTCGAGGAGATGAGCCGCACGGCGCGCCGCATCTTCGGCGGCGACATGAGCCAGCGCATGCAGGTCTCGGGGATCGACGACGAGTTCGATTCCCTGGCCGAGAGCTTCAACGAGATGATGGACGAGCTGGAGCGTCTGCTGGAAGGCATCCGCACCGTCTCGGACAACATCGCCCACGACCTGCGCACGCCCCTGAACCGCCTGCGCTCGCGCATCGATCTGGTGCTGCTGGGCGAGGCGGACCGCGACGCCTATCGCCGTACCCTCGAGGAAACGCTGGCCGAGGCCGACCACCTTCTGGCCACCTTCAACGCCATCCTGACCATATCCCACGCCGAATCGGCGGCGCGGCTCGACCGCTTCGAGGTCATCGATCCCGCCACCCTGGCCGCCGACGTGGTCGAGCTTTACGAACCCCTGGCCGAGGAGAAGGGCATCCGTCTCCAGTGCCGGGCCGATGGCGGCCTTGCCCTCAAGGTCGATCGCCACCTGCTTTTCCAGGCGCTGGCCAATCTGGTGGACAACGCCGTCAAGTATACGCCCGCCGGTGGCGAGGTGGCGGTCGCCGTCGAGGGCGGCCCCGGCTCGGTGATCCTGTCGGTGGCCGACAGCGGCCCCGGCATTCCCGAGGACGCCCGCGACAGCGTGCTCGAACGTTTCGTCCGCCTGGACGCCACCCGCTCGACGCCGGGCAACGGCCTGGGCCTGTCGCTGGTCCAGGCGGTGGCGCGGCTGCACGGCGCGCGGCTCTCGCTGGGCGGCAATCAGCCCGGGCTGGTGGTGCGGATGGAATTCACCGTGAAAGATCCCCCGGCTTGAAGCGCAGGATCATCTGGCGCGGCCAGGGCTTGCCGTCGTCGGGGGGCAGCTGCAGCGGCTGGGACATGCGCAGCGCCAGCAGGAACGTTTCCAGCATCCGCTTGGTGGTGCCGTCGGGCAGCGCCGAATAGCCCTTGATCACCGCGTCCGGATTCCACGGCGAATCCTTGTGCATGGGGCCGGACAGGGTTCCGTCGCGGTTGATCAGCAGGCTGGCGGTCAGCACCATGTCGCTGCCCCGCAAGGCGTTGGAATTGAAATGCCACATGGCCACCACCTGGGCCAGGACCTTGTCCTGGGCGCTCTGGGTCAGGCTGCCGGCGGATTGGGCCGGGCGCGATGACGCGCCGCTCTCGGCCGACAGCCCCGTCGCGGCCACGGCTGGCCTCGGGGCGGGTTCGGGGCGGGGGGCGGGACGCGGTGCCGCCGACTTTTCGGCCAGGGGCGCGGGTTCCAGCTGTGGACGCTGCAAGGGCGGAGGAGGCGGGGCCGGCTGGACCTTGGGCGGCTCGGGCGGCGGCTCGGGCGGCGGCTCCCGGGCCGGCGGGGGCGGTGGTCTGGGTGGTTCGCGGACCACCTCCACCTCCATGCTTCGCTCGCTGTGCTCCCTGGGCAGCAGATCCGGCCAGGCCTCCATCTGCAGCAACAGGGCGACCAGTGCATGCAGCGCCGCCGACAGGATGAAGGCGGCCGTCGGCCGCCGGTCAACCGTACCCGGATGCATCAGGGCCTTTCCGCCCGGCAGGCGGGAATCTGCCAGATCAGGGCCAGAAGGGTCAGCAGGGCGGGCACGCCGAGGCCCACCGCCCAGGCCACCGGCGGCCAATGGCCGTCCACCTTGTCCCACAGGCCGATCAGGGCGCCAAGCCCCCACTGGATGATGAAGGCGGCCACGAAGATGGTCAGGTTGAGGCTGGTGTTGACCCGTCCGGCGAGGCGCAGCGGAAAGCGTCGGGTCAGCACGGCGTAATTGATCGAGCAGGCCGTGCCGGTCAGGCCGTAGAACGTCGCGAGCGCCAGAGGCGCGGCGGTCCATCCCGCCGCCATGGCGCCCAGGGCCAGGACATGCAGGCCCATGCCGATGGCCCCTTGGGTGATGGGCGGGATGCCCAGCTTCTCCAGCTTCTCGGCCATGGCTCCCACCGAGAGGTAGCCCAGCGCCATGGCCGCCGCCATCACGGTCAGGCCGGTGGCCGACTGATCGGGCGTGAATCCTGCCATGTCGCGCAGCCAGGGACCGGCCCACAGCCCTTGGATGGACATGAAGCTGCCCATGGACAGCATGGTGGCCGGCGCAACCCGCCAGAAGCCGGCGTCACGGTAGATCTCGGCCACTTCGGCGATCTGGGCGCGCAATCCACCGGCGCCCGGCGGCGGGTGGCGGTCGGGGACGGCCAGCCAGAGGAAGGCGCTGGCGCCCAGCGTCAGGACGGCGACGCCGGCATAGACCCCGCGCCAGTCGGTCACCTGCAGGGCGGCCTGGACCGGGGCGGTGGCGGCGATGGCGCCCAGGCCGCCGGCGCCCAGGATGATGCCGTTCATCAGGGGAATGCGGGGTTGCGGGAAGAACTGGACGTTGGCCTTCAGCGCCGCCATCAGGCAGGACGAGACGCCGAATCCCACCAGGGCGCGGCCGATCACCAGGGCGGGGACCGATTCGGCCAGGGAAAAGGCGAAGGCGCCGGCGGCGGCGAAGCACAGCAGGATGCTCTCCACCCGGCGGGGGCCGAAGCGGTCGAGCAGGATGCCGAGCGGCAGCTGGGCGGCGGCGAAGGTGATGAAATACACCCCGGTCATCAGGCCGATGTCGCCGCCGTCGAGATGGATGGCGCGACCGATCTCGGGGGCCAGCACCGCGTTCACCGTCCGGTAGAGGTAGGACAGGAAGTAGCCCGCCGCGAAGGGCAGGACCACCCGCCCCAACATGGCGGATACGGTAGTCTGGGCGGAGTTGGGCACCGGGCGGATCCTTGGAAAGCGGCCCCTCATGGAAGACCTTGGCCGGGGCGGGAGCAACTGAAAAATTCTCAACGCACCATGCATGGTCCGGGAACGTCGGATTTCCGCAATTCGGATAACCGCAATCGACATGAACGACGTCGAACGGATAGGAAGCGCCGCGATTTCGCATTCCATCGAGGTACATGCTGATGAAGCGCCTGGCCGGTCATCTTTATTTCTGGGTTCTGCTTGCCATCTTTGCCGGTGGTGCTCTCGGCTATTTCTATCCCGATGTGGGCGTCAGCCTGAAACCGCTGGGTGACGGATTCATCTCGCTGGTCAAGATGCTCATCGCCCCGGTGATCTTCTGCACCGTGGTGCTGGGCATCGCGGGGGCCGGCGACATGAAGAAGGTCGGCCGGGTCGGTGGCAAGGCCCTGGTCTATTTCGAGGTGGTGTCCACCTTCGCCCTGGTGATCGGCCTGGTGGTGATGACGGTGCTCAAGCCCGGTGACGGCTTCCACGCCGACCCGGCCCAGCTGGACGCCAAGGCGGTGGCCAAGTACGCCAAGGCCGCCACCGAGCAGAGCACCGTGGATTTCATCCTGCACATCATTCCCAAGACCCTGGTGGACGCCTTCACCGGTTCGGGCGATCTGCTGCAGGTGCTGCTGGTGGCCATCCTGTTCGGCTACGCCATGACCCGCATGGGACGGGCCGGACAGGGCGTGCACATGTTCATCGAGGAATGCTCGCACATCTTCTTCGCCATGATGAACATCATCATGAAGCTTGCCCCCCTGGGGGCCGGCGGGGCGATGGCCTTCACCATCGGCAAGTACGGCGTGGCGGCGCTGAAGCCCCTGGCCGCGCTGATGGGCAGCTTCTATCTCACCTGCTTCCTGTTCGTGGCGATCGTGCTGGGCGGCATCGCCCTGGTGGTCGGCTTCAACATCTTCAAGTTCATCGCCTACATCAAGGAAGAGCTGCTGACCGTGCTCGGCACCTCCTCGTCGGAATCGGCCCTGGTGCCGCTGATGAACAAGCTCGAGGCCATGGGCTGCTCCAAGTCGGTGGTCGGGCTGGTGGTTCCCTCGGGCTATTCCTTCAACCTGGACGGCACCAACATCTACCTGACCATGGCCGCCCTGTTCGTCGCCCAGGCGCTGGACATCGAACTGAGCTTTACCCAGCAGCTCACCCTGCTCGGCGTGGCCATGCTGACCTCAAAGGGGGCGTCGGGCGTCACCGGGGCGGGGTTCATCACCCTGGCCGCCACCCTGGCGGTGGTCCCCTCGGTTCCGGTGGCCGGTCTGGCCCTGATCCTCGGCATCGACCGTTTCATGTCCGAGGCCCGGGCGCTGACCAATTTCGTCGGCAACGGCGTGGCCGCCGTGGTGGTCTCCAAATGGGAGAAGGAATTGGATCAGGACAAGATGAAGGAGGTCCTGGGCTAGGCTGTCCCCCCACCCCAGGATCAAACTGGGCCCGTCCGGCCGGTGCCGGACGGGCCCCTTGTTCTCATTCGGCTGCGATGCCGGGACGAGCCAGGGCGATGCCCGGCCAGGCCCGGACCGAAGCGGCCCGGTATTGCGGCGGATAGCTCATCTCTGCTCCCAGGGCCTGGGCGGCGTGCCAGACCCAGCGGGGATTGTCGAGGAAGCCGCGCCCGATGGCGATCAGGTCGGCGGCGCCCTGTTCCAGGGCGGCCTCGGCCTGGGCGGGCGTGGCGATCAGGCCCACGGCGCGGGTGGGAATCCCCGCCTCGCGGCGGATGCGCGCCGCCAGATCGATCTGGTAGCCGGGGCCGAGGGGAATCTTGGCATGGGGCACTAGCCCCCCCGAAGACACGCAGACGAAGTCGATGCCGGCCGCCTTGAAGGCCTTGGCGTAGACCACCGCCTGATCGGCGTCCCAGCCGCCTTCGACCCAGTCGGTGGCGCTGATCCGCAGGCCCAGCGGCTTGTCGGCCGGCCAGACCGCGCGTACCGCGGCGATGACCTCCAGCGGGAAGCGCATCCGGTTTTCCAGACTGCCGCCGTATTCATCGGTGCGTTGGTTGGAGAGCGGCGACAGGAACTGGTGCAGCAGGTAGCCGTGGGCGGAATGCAGTTCGATCAGGTCGAATCCGACCCGGAGGGCCCGGTGGGCGGCATCCACGAAGGCCTGCTTCAACCGGACGAGGTCATCGTCTGTCGCCGCCACTGGGGCCGGCCAGCCCTCGTCGAAAGGCAGGGCCGAGGCGGAAATGGTCGGCCAGCCGTCGGGCGAGAACTTGCCGCCCTCCCACGGCGGGGCGGAACCGCCCTTGCGCCCGGCATGGGCCAACTGCACCCCGATGGCTCCGCCGCCGCCGAAGCTCTTCAGGGCGCCGACCAGCCGGGTGAGAGCCATCTCGGTGGCGTCGTCGTAGAGGCCCAGGCACTTGGGCGAGATGCGGCCCTCGGGGCTTACGCCCGTGGCCTCGATCACCACCATGCCGGGACCGGACGCCGCCAGGGCGCCGTAATGCATCAGGTGCCAGTCCTGGGCCAGACCTTCCACCGCCGAATACTGGCACATGGGGGCGACGGCGACGCGGTTGGGGATGGTCAGGCCGCGCAGTTGGAGCGGCTGGAACAGACGGGGCTGGGTGGTCATGCGGGCCTCTGGAGGGTGGGGGAAAGATGGGCTTGGATGACGATCTCGGCGCAGGCGGCGACCGAGGCGGAGGGGCCGTCGGCTCCCATGGTGTTGCCGGCGGAATAGGCGCCCTCCAGCAGCAGCATGAGATGATCGGTGAGCGGCTTGGGCTGGGCGAGGCCTAGTCCCGTCACCAGGACGGACAGGCGGCGGCGCAGCTCCTCCATGTGGCGGGCCACCACCTGGCGGCCGGGATGGGCTGGGTCGGGAAACTCCACCGACATGTTGACGAAGGGACACCCCCGGTACTGAGAGCCCGAGGTGCGCTTGGCCACCGCCTCGAACAGGGCGCGCAACTGGCGCAAGGGATCTCCGGGATGACGCGCCACCACCGAATCCCACCACTCCCAGTACATCCTGTCGCGCATGTCCAGGAAGGCGGCGATCAGGTCGTCCTTGGAGGGAAAGGCGCGATAAAGGCTCATCTTGGCGACGCCGGCCCGCTCGATCACCGTGTCTATGCCGATGGCGCGGATGCCTTCGCGGTAGAACAGATCGTTGGCGGCCGCCAGAATCCGGTCGCGGGCGGTGAGCTTGCCGATGGGGGCGTTCATCGTATGGCTTTTGACCTGGGCTTCCATGATTGACATGATACAGACCTGTCTGTACTAGTCAAATGATACAGACCTGTCTACCTCATTTCCCGGAGAATCCCATGTTCCAGCCGGCTTCCGCCCCCCGTCTGCACTATGGCTGGATCGCCGCCGGGCTGACTTTCGTCACCCTGCTGGTGGCGGCGGTCATGTCGCTGATGATCGGCCGCAAGCTGGGGCCGCGGCCGGTGACGGAAGGAGTGGCGGCATGACCCATTATCTCGAGGATCTCACGCCCGGCCGGGTGTTCTCGTCGCCCTCGTACGAGGTGACGGTGGAAGACATCAAGGGCTTCGCCGCCGCCTGGGACCCGCAGCACTTCCATCTGGACGAGGACTCGGCCGAGGAGTCGTTCTTCGCCGGGCTGGCGGCGTCGGGCTGGCACACGGCGGCGGCCACCATGCGCCTGATGGTGACCAGTGAGCTGAAACTGCCACTGGGTATCATCGGCAGCGGCCTGGAATACCTGAAATGGCACCGTCCGGTACGCCCCGGCGACGTGCTGACCTTGCGCATCGAGGTGGTGGAGACCCGCGAGATGCGCTCCAGGCCCGGAATGGGGCTGGCCCGCTTCCGGGTCGAGACCCTGGATGCCGGAGGGCAGGCGGTGCAGACCCTGGAAACTCAGCTGGTGGTGCCGACCCGCGCGGGCAATCCGGCCCAATAGCCGTAGAGCTGTTCCCGGCTGCCGGCGAAGACCGAGCGGTTGCCGCGCTCCACGCCCCGAACGGCGCGGGTGCGGTCGCGGAATGGTCCGCCGGCCACCGCATCGTCGCCGGCATATTGCCACAGGCGCCAGCTTTTGGCCGTCCAGGCGCGGGGCAGTTCCGGCTCGTACCGGTAATCGGCCAGCCACAGGTCGCAGGCGGCGAGAATCGAATCGGGCTCGATGGCTCCGCCCAGACTTTGGCCCACCATGATCTCGCCATCGGCCCAGGCCGGGGGGACATAAAGCAGCGGCAGGCGGCCGGTGGTGTCGGCGATTTCCCGCACGAAGTCCTCGGCGGCATCGAGCCGCATGGAATTGGCCGGTACCCGGCCGTTGGGCTCCAGGTCGAGCACCAGCAAGGTAGCGGGGTCGGGGCGGGCGGCGGCCAGGAACATTCGGGCCTGGACGCGCCCGGGATGCTGCCTCGTGCCGAAATGGTAGGCTCCCCAAAGCAGGTCCGCCGCCATGGCTGCGGCCCGGCGTTCCTCGTAGCGGGGGTCCTGCCAGTCGCCCTCGCTGGCCTTGTGGATCACCGCGAGGATGCCGCTGCCGTCACGGGCGGCGGCGAAGCTCTTGACCGGATTGGCGTGGTGCAGGTCGATCACCGCGTTGAGGCCCGCCAGGGCGGGCTCGTCCACCACGCCGGGGGTGGCCTTGGCGCGGGACGGCCGGGCGGGCCGGGCCGGTTCCGAGGCGCAGGCGGCCAGGCCCAGCGCCAGTCCGCCCGCCAGCCCGCGGGCCAGAAGATCCCGACGGCGCATCACTCGTCCTTCTTGGGGGTGACGGTCTTGGGCTTCCAGGCGGCCACGGTGACCGGCTTGCCGGTCTGCGAGCGCATCATGCGGGGCTTCAAGACCTGATCGATGGAATCCACCGCCGAGGCCGGCTTGTTGCGGGCGGCGGCCTCCTCGGAATAGTACTTCACCATGTCGGCGAAGGGGATTTCCTCGTTGATGCCCTTGGCCATGGCCAAGGCGACGGGGGCGTGCTCGACGATCTTCTTGGTCAGCTGGTCGGCTGTGTAGGGGCCGTAGCGCCGCCAGATGCCGTCGAGGAAATGGCTGACCTGCTCGGACAGCATGTTGCCCTCGATCATGGTCGGCCGCCCGAAGGCGAAGGCGTGGAACACCGTGGGCTCGATGGGGCCGAAGGCGTCGGTGACGAAGGTGGCGGGCATCAGCTTGCGGCCGTGATAGGCCACGGCGAAATAGGCCTGCGACAGATAGAGCAGGCGGTGCAGCTTTTGCGGCTGGATGTACTCGCGATCGTTCAGCGCCTGGTCGGAGATCCAGAACACCACGTCGAGGCAGGATTTAACGGCTATGGGCATCGGGACCGGTTTCCTTGAAGCGATGCCGATGATAGCGTCGTCGGGGGCGCAAATCAAAGGAGCCGGCCCATGCGCGTGGCATTCTCCCTGAACGGCGAAATGGTGGAGGCGGAGGTCGAACCCCGCACCCTGCTGGTCACGCTGCTGCGCGAGGGTTTCGGGCTGACCGGAACCCATGTGGGCTGCGACACCGGCCAGTGCGGTGCCTGCACCGTTCACCTTGACGGCCGGGCGGTGAAATCCTGTCTGGTGCTGGCCGCCCAGGCCGACGGGCGCAGCGTGCTGACCATCGAAGGTTTG
The DNA here is from genome assembly GCF_058402745.1 of Paramagnetospirillum sp. Lineage (NCBI taxonomy): Bacteria > Pseudomonadati > Pseudomonadota > Alphaproteobacteria > Rhodospirillales > Magnetospirillaceae > Paramagnetospirillum > Paramagnetospirillum sp. The sequence continues at coordinate 58,138 of NZ_JBZVFI010000019.1, read as the reverse complement.
GCGGACGGTGAGTCGCTGCATCCGCTCCAGGCCGCCTTCCGCGACCGCCACGCCCTGCAATGCGGCTTCTGCACGCCCGGCATGGTGATGAGCGGTCTCGACCTCGTCGCCCATCTGGATCAGCCCGACGAGGCGGCCATCCGCCATGGCCTCGACGGCAATCTGTGTCGCTGCACCGGCTATCGCCCCATCGTCGAGGCCATCGCCCAGACTTTGCGGGAGAAGGGCTGATGTTTCCCTTCGACTATCTCCGCCCCCAAACCATCGCCGAAGCCGTCGCCGCCCATGACGGCGAGGAGCGGCGCTACCTGGCCGGAGGCCAGAGCCTGCTGGCGGCGCTGAAGCTGCGGCTGGCCCAGCCCTCGGCCCTGATCGACGTGGCCCGGCTGCCGGAACTGGCGGGGATACGCCTGGAGGGCGGGTATCTGACGGTGGGCGCGGCGGTGACCCATGCGGAGCTGGCGGCGCGCGGCGGAATTGCCGCCCTGGCGGAGCTGGCCGGCTCCATCGGCGATCTGCAGGTGCGCAACATGGGCACCCTGGGCGGCGCGCTGGCCAATGCCGATCCGGCCAGCGACCATGCGGCGGGCGTGCTGGGCCTGGGGGCCGAGATTCTGACCGATCGCCGCGTCATCGCCGCCGACGAGTTCTTCCTCGGCATGTTCGAGACGGTGCTGGACCCAGGTGAGCTGATCGTTTCGGTCCGCTACCCTCTGCCGCGCCGCGCCGGTTACGCCAAGGTGCGCAATCCCGCCTCGGGCTATCCGGTGGTGGGCGTGTTCGTCGCCGAGACCGATGCGGGAATTCGGGTGGCGGTGACCGGGGCGGCATCCTGCCCGTTCCGTCTGGAAACCTTCGAGATGGCCCTGGCCGGAGACTTCTCCGCCGCCGCCCTGGACGGGCTCCGCGTTGCCGCCGACGAGCTCAGCCGTGACCTGCATGCCAGCGCCGAGTACCGCGCCGCGCTGATTCCCGTTCTGGCGCGGCGCGCCCTCAACCACGGGGGTGGTTGATGGGCGTCGTGGCCGGGTTGGTGCTGGCGGCGGGACGGGCGAGCCGCATGGGGGGAGACAAGCGCCTGATGCGTGTCGAGGGCCGCACGATGCTCGAATGCGCCACCGAGGCGGCCTTGGCCGGCGGCCTGTCGCCGGTTCTGGTGGTCACCGGGCCAGAGCCTCAACCCGACTTGCCCGAAGGCGTGGTACGGGTGATCAATCCCGACCCGTCGCGGGGCATGGCCTCCTCGCTGGCCGCCGGAGTGGCCGCCCTGCCCGGGGATGTGGACGGGGTGATGGTGCTGCTGGCCGATATGCCGAGAGTGACCGAGAGCCATGTCCGGAAGCTGACGGCGGCATTCCGGCCGGGCGGCATCTGTGTGCCGCTGTTCGAGGGGCGACGGGGCAACCCGGTGTTGCTGGCACGGAGCTTTTTCGCCGCCATGGGGGAACTGACAGGTGACACGGGGGCCAGGGGCCTGATCGCCCGGCATGGCGGGGCGGTGGTCGAGGTCGCCATGGACGATGACGGCGTCCTGATCGATGTAGACACGCCCGACGCGTTGCGGGCCTTGGGAGGAGAGGGATGAGTCAGTCCATTCGCGAGGCATTCCCGGCGTTGGGGCGGCCGGGGTTTCATTATCTGGACAGCGCCGCCATGGCGCAGATCCCCGGCATGGTGTCGGAGACCATCGCCCATCTCAACCGTACCGCCCGCTCCAACGTGCGGCGGGGCCTGCATGAAATGGCCCGGCGGGCCGACGAGGCCTATGACGGAGCGCGGGCCACCGTGGGCCGCTTTCTCAACGCTCCGGCCGAGGAGGTGGTGTTCACCGGCGGCTGTACCCTGGCGCTCAATGTCGCGGCCTGGGGGCTGGGGCGGGTCTTGGGGCCGGATGACGAGGTCGTGGTCAGCCGGCTGGAGCATCATTCCGCCTGCCTGCCCTGGATGGCCTTGGCCAAGGAGCGGGGCTTCACGCTGCGCTGGCTGGGGGTGACCCCCGAGGGCCGGCTGGATCTGGACCAACTGGGGGAGGTGGTCACGCCCCGCTGCAAGGTGGTGGCCGTGACCCATGCCTCCAACGTCACCGGAGCGGTCAGCGATCTGCCCCGCCTGGCCGAGGCCGCCCATGCGGCCGGCGCCCGACTGGTGGTGGATGGTGCCCAGATGGTGCCTCATGGCCCCGTCGATCCCCGTGCCCTGGGCGCCGACCTCTATGCCTTCGCCGGGCACAAGGCCTATGGCCCCACCGGCATCGGGGTGCTGTGGGGGCGGGCGGAGGTCCTGGCCGGTATGGTGCCCCTGGTGGTGGGGGGCGGCATGGTCGGCACTGTCGGGGACGAGGATTTCTCCCTGGCGGATCCGCCGCACCGGTTCGAGGCGGGTACTCCGCCCGTGGCCCAGGCCGTGGGGCTGGCCGCCGCGCTGGACTGGATGGGGGGCCTGGACTGGCAGGCGGTGCGCCAGCGGGAATCGGCGCTCACCTGGCATCTGCTCGACGGCCTGCGGAGCATGGAGGGGGTGGACATCGTCGGGCCGCTGGGCCTGGAGGCGCGGGTGCCGGTGGTGTCGTTCACGGTCGAGGGCTGCCATCCCCACGATCTCGCCCACCTGCTGGCCGAGCGGGGCATCGCGGTGCGCGGTGGCGCCCATTGCGCCCGGCCGCTGATGACCGTGCTGGGGCTGGAGGAGGGGACCTTGCGTGCCTCGCTCGCCCCCTATTCCGACCGGGGCGACGTGGACGCCCTGCTGCGGGGATTGGCCGAGGCGGTGAAGGTCCTGCGATGAGTGACGAACTTTACGGCACCGCCATCAAGGATCTGGCCGCCAGGGAACCGGCGGTGCTGGATAAGCCCGATGCCAGCGTGACCCAGGACAATCCCCTGTGTGGCGACCGGGTGGTCCTCGACGTCCGGGTGGAAGGCGGACGGATCGCGGCTTTCGGCCATCGGGTCAAGGGGTGCCTGCTGTGCCGTGCCGCCGCCGCTCTGGCGGCGGAGCAGGCGGTGGGCCTGGACGCGGAAGCCGCCGCCCGTCTGGCCGATCAGGTGGCGGGCATGCTGAAGAAGGGAGCCGATCCCGCCATTCCCGCCCTGGCGGCCTTCCTGCCCGTCAGGCCGCACAAGAGTCGGCATGACTGCGTTCTGCTGCCTTTCAGGGCTTTGGCCAAGGCGCTGCACGTACCCCGGCCCCTCGACCCTTGAAGTGTTCTCACGCATCACTACATACCAAAGTCATGTGCTTTTAAGCATGATCTTTGTGTCGTCCCTTCCTATGGAGGATGGGCATGTGGATGCGATCGATAGTATTCGCCCTGTGGCTGGGAGGGCTGGTCGGCGAGGCCCGCGCTGCCGGTTTGCGGTCCATGGAGCTCATGTTCGAGCACCCCGTCCCGTTGGGAGCGGAACTGCGGGTGATGCTCGACGAGCCACGCTTGCCGGAGTGGCGGGACAGGGTGGGGCTGTATCGTCAGTTGGATCGGGTCGCCCAACTCGACCGGGTGCAGGCCTATGTCAACGGGGCGCGGGCGGTGCCGTCCCATCCGCATCGGCCGGTGTCGCCGGCCTCGTTGATGCGGTCGGGCGGCGACTGCAAGGGCTATGCCCTGGCCAAGATGGCCATGCTGCGCGACCTGGGATGGCGCGAGGAGGACATGCGTCTCGTGGTGGTCGCCCTGCCGTTCCATGTGGAAGCCCACGCGGTTCTGCTGGTTCGTCACGACGGGCGGCACCATGTGCTCGACAACATGGCCGACCAAGTGACGGTGGACCGCTATCCGTTCGACGACTTCACCGCAGTGGTGGGGCCGTTCCAATGGCCCCGCTCCGCGGCCAGCATCCGCTGAACCGCCGGACCGGTCAGATGGTTATGCCGATGCTGGCCAGGGTCTTGCTCAACAGCAGCATCTTGCGCTCCCGCTCCTCGCCGCTGGCGGTGCCCAGGTAGTCGGTGAGGAAGCCGCCATCGCGGAGATAGGTGTTCAGCAACTGGCGCACGGCGTCCATGTTGGTGCCGTCGATGAAGGTTCCCTTGCGACAGAGATCGAGCAGGGTCAGCACCTTCTGGGCCGGTCCGCCGCCCTTCTTGTCGATCTGCTCGAACAGGCGGGCATTCTTCAGCAACTGGGTCTGGGCAGCCTCGACCTGGGCCATGAAGACCTGCTTGTCCCCATCGGGCAGCCAAGAGGCCTTGATGGCACGGTGGATGCCGGCCAGGGTCTGCAGCTTGGGAACCGGGGGCTCCTGGCCCGTCACCACGCGCGGCACGAAATCCTTGTCGCCGAAATAGTGGTCGATGAAGGTCTTCAGCGTGGCGCGGTTGCCCTGTCCCACCGCGACGGTGGTCAGCTGCATCAGGAAGGCGTAGCGGTCGGCCAGGACCTTGCGCTCGCGCAGCAGGTCGGTGACGCCTTCCTTGTTGAGATGGCGGGCCTGGCGCCGTTCCAGCGAGGTCAGGGCCTTGGCGCCGCCGATCAGGGTGCTGCCGGTCCACATGCGCTTGAACAGGTCGAACAGCGCCGAGATTTCGATTTCGGGTTCGGCCGAACGCAACGGCATCTTATTGGCCAGGGTGCGAAGAAGCGAGTATTCCACCGCGGCCTTGCAATTGGGGGCGCTGCCATCGGCGATCATCTGGGCGATGGCCGGCATGGCCGCGTGCGCGGTGTCGCGCTGCTTCCACTCGCCCTTCCACAGATCGGCCAGATCGTTGCAGCGCTCTTCCAGCGTTTCGCACAGGCCCAGCATCTGGTCCAGCGCCGGGTCGCTCTTCAGGCACTCGGACAGGACCTGTTCGACGTAGCGGCTTTCCTCCTTGCCCTTGGTGAGTTCCAGCATTTTCACCAGGACGGCGACCTTGTCCTTCCACACCTTATACGAGAACAGAAGCTCGGTCAGGGCGCGATTCGCCGCGTAATCCTTTTCGAGGGCGGAGCCTTTCAGGCCGGCGCAATAGCCGGAAAAACTCTCCGGGGTGATGGTGGGCGGCGGCTTGTCCTTGTCGTCGTCCCACACCTTCTTCATGCCGGCGCTGATCAGGGTGTTGAGGTCGCGCAGGCGCTGCGCCGCGCTTTCGCCCTTCACCTTGGCCTGCAGGGTGGCGATCTTGTCCACCGCATTCATCATGACCCGGCCGGCATCGCTCAGACGCTTCTGGTACTTGGCGGAAAACACCAGCTCGGTCGGCGTGATGACGAGGGATTCCGTGAAGCTGGTCAGAAAACGGCCGATGAGATCACGCGATCCAGTGGAGAAGAAGTCCTCGATCCTGGTGCAATAGGCTCCCTCCAGCAGGGCTTCGGGTGCCGCTTCCAGATCGTCTTTGGTCGGTATCGCCATCGAATGATAACCCGCTACCCGTTTGCTGCTCCCACGTCCTCGTCATCATTATCGTCGGGGTCTCACCGCATCAAATGATTTTTGCAATCGAGCCCAGGTTAGGATCGGGTGATTACTTAGCGTGATGCGAAGTCCAGGGCGGCGTATTGGGTTTGGGGTTGTTGTCAACGGTATAATTCTCGCCCATGAGGTATTGGAACGGCTGGGCAAAGCCCCATGGGTTGGGGTAAGGTTATCTCCGTACGCTGTTGTTCCTCTGGGGAGAGGGACGGAGGGTGGTGGGGTGAAGGCGGACTTCAACAAATTCAAGGCGTCACGCTGGCGGCTGGTCGCGTTGCTGTTGTTCGTCAACGCATCCGTACTTGGACTGGCCTGGATGTCGCTGGATGCCAGCTATCGCCAGTACCAGGACCGGGCCGCCGTCACCACCCGCAATACCAATCGCCTGGTAGCCCAAAGTATCGCCGGAGACATCGATCAGATCGATCTCGCCCTGCGCGCCGTCGCCGATGAGGTGTCTCGGCTGCACGACGGCGGCGGTTCGGTGCGCGGGCCGGAGATGAAGGATTTCCTCGGGCGTCTGCAGGGCCGCCTGAAGATGACGGACAGCCTTCGCCTGAGCGATCCCGCCGGCAACGTCATCGCCGGTTCGGACGGGCCACAGCCGGGAATCAATCTGGCCGACCGCGAATACTTCACCACTCTACGCGATAATCCCGGGGCCGGGCTTGCGATCTCGCAGCCCATTTTGGGGCGAATCAGCAACAAATGGGTGCTGATCTTCGCCCGTCGGCTGACCCTGGCCGACGGCGGCTTCGCCGGCATCGTTTTCGCGCCGGTGACCATCGCGTGGTTCGAGCAGAAATTCAACGATCTCGAGGTCGGGCCTCAAGGGACCGTGGTGATGCGCGGTGACGCCTCGCGCAATTTCGATTTGCTGGCCCGTTTCCCCCACGCGGGCTATGTGGGGCAGACGACGGTGTCCCAGACCTTCCGCGCCCGGATCACCGCCAACCCGAAGGGCGGGACCTACGAAGCGGTGGCGGGGGCCGACAACATCCGGCGCACCTTCTCCTATCAGCCCATCGCCAGTTACCCGCTGATCACCCTGGTCGGCATGGCCACCGAGGATTATCTGGGGGAATGGCGCAAGGAGGGCGTGAAGGTCATCGTTCTGGCCGGGGCCTTCATCATCGTCACCACACTGGGCGGCATAGGCATGCTGCGCACCTGGCGGGCGCTGGAGCGCCGCACCGATGAACTGGCTCGCTCCAACGCCGATCTGGAACAGTTCGCCTATGTGGCGTCCCACGATCTGCAGACGCCGCTGCGCAACATCGCCAGCTACGCGCAATTGCTGGCGCGGCGCTACGAGGGGCGCCTGGACAAGGATGCCGACGAGTTCATCGGCTATATCGTCGGCGGTGCCAAGCATATGTCGTCGATGATTCCCGATCTGCTCGACTATGCCCGCGTGTCGCGTTCGCCGCCCGAACTGGTGCCGGTCGATCTCAACGCGGTGGTGAAGTCGGTGCTGACCAATCTCGGCCCCGACCTGCAGGAATCCGGGGCCGTCATCAAGATGGACACGCTGCCGGTGGTCCTGGCCGAGGCGCGGCAGGCGGAGAGCCTGTTCCAGAACCTGCTGGAAAACGCCCTGACCTATCGCCAGCCCGATTTCCCGCCCCAGATCGAGATCACCGCCACCCATGAGCCCAAGGGCCTGTGGCGCATTTCCGTCCGCGACAACGGCATCGGCATCGAGCCGGCCTATTTCGAGAAGATCTTCATCATCTTCCAGCGTCTGGAGCCCACCCGCTTTCCTGGTGGAACCGGCATTGGCCTGGCGTTGTGCCGGCGCATCGTCCATCGCTTCGGCGGCACCATCTGGGTGGAATCAGAGCCCAAGAAGGGCACGACGTTCAACTTCACCCTGCGGCCGCCGACGACGGAAGGCTTGGGCTGAGGTTCAGGCCTCGGGCGCGATGCTCACCTCCAGTTCCCCGACACCGTCGATGGCGCCCTTCAGCCGGTCTCCGGCCACCACCGGGCCGACGCCTTCGGGCGTGCCGGTGAAGATCAGGTCCCCCGGCCCCAGATGGTAGTATTGCGACAGGTGGGCGATCACCTCCGGCACCGACCAGATCATTTCGTCGATATCGCCGCTCTGGCGTATCTGACCGTTGACCTCCAGGGTGATGCGACCCGCCAGTTTTGGGGCGTCGGCGCGGACCAGGGCCGAAATGGGGGCGGAGAACTCGAATGCCTTGCCAAGGCACCAGGGGCGTCCCTTGTCGCGGGCGGCGAATTGCAGGTCGCGCCGGGTCATGTCCAGGCCGACCGCATGGCCGAACACCGCCTGACGCGCCTCGTCCGGCGAACACCTGTAGACGGGGCGCGACAGTGCCACCACCAGTTCCACCTCGTGGTGCAGGTTGGCGGTGCCGGGGGGGTAGGGGATCGAGCCGCCACCGGGGACCAGGGCGTCGGCGGGCTTGGTGAAATAGAACGGCGGCTCGCGGTTGGGGTCTGAGCCCATCTCGCGGGCATGGCCGGCATAGTTGCGGCCGACGCAAAAAACGCGGCGCACCGGATAAAGCGCCGCTTCCCCCTTGACGGCGACGGCAGGAAGGGCAAGCTCGAAAAGGTGGGCGGTCACGGCGGCGGACTCCTTGGTCTGACCGGATGTCGGGCGAATGGTGAACCGGTCGCGGGACAAGATCAACTCCGCTCGGGGGCGTGATTGCAATCCGAAGAAATGCGCATTAGGATGCCGATTTAAGTGGATCCGTATCCGATGCGATGGCCGCCCGTTCCTGTGGAACGGAAGGGGTGGCGGTTAGGGTTCCGGCCGGGGACAGCCGGACCTTCGTAACAAGACAACGGAACGGGCCGCAGGCCTGAAAGTCTGGGAGGACTGTCATGGAAGATGTGAAGGGTATTTCCCGTCGCGCGATGTTGCAGGCGGGCGCCGTGGTGGCCGCTGGCGCCAGCGGTTTCGTGCCGACCCGCTTTGCCATCGGCAACACCGCCAAGGTCAAGGTCGGTTTCCTGCTGCCCTATTCCGGCACCTACGCCGCGCTGGGCGAGGCCATCACCAACGGCTTCAAGCTGGCGCTGGAGGAGCGGGGCGGCAAGCTGGGCGGACGCGACATCCAGTTCATCGCCGTGGACGACGAATCCAATCCCGCCAAGGGCCCCGAGAACACCAACAAGCTGGTGACCGGCGAGAACGTCGATTTCGTGGTCGGCCCGGTCCATTCCGGCGTGGCCATGGGCATGGTCAAGGTGGTGCGCGAGACCGGCACCATCACGGTGATCGCCAATGCCGGCGCCGGCGCGGCCACCGGCCCGCTCTGTGCGCCCAATATTTTCCGCACCTCGTTCACCAACTGGCAGACCGCCTATCCCATGGCCAAGGTCGCCATGGAACGCGGCATGAAGAACGTGGTCACCATGTCGTGGAAGTACGCGGCGGGCGAGGAGGCGGTGGCCGGCTTCGAGCAGGGCTTCACCAAGGCCGGCGGCAAGATCGCCAAGCAGATCCTGGTGCCCTTCCCGCAGGAGGAGTTCCAGGCCAACCTGACCGAGATCGCGGCGCTGAAGCCCGACGGCGTGTTCGTGTTCTTCGCCGGGTCGGGGGCGCTCAAGTTCGTCAAGGACTACGCGGCTGCTGGCCTCAAGTCCATTCCGCTGATGGGGCCGGGCTTCCTCACCGATGGCGTGCTGAAGGAACAGGGCGCCGCGGCCGAGGGCCTGCTGACCACCCTGCACTATGCCGACGCGCTGGACACCGCCGAGAACAAGGCCTTCCGGGGCGCTTACCGCAAGGCGTTCTCCAAGGATGCCGACGTCTACGCGGTGCAGGGGTATGACGCCGGCCAATTGCTGTTCCAGGGCATGGGCGCCGTCAAGGGCGACACCGCCGCCAAGGCCGACCTGATCGCCGCCATGGAGAAGGCGGTGATCAAGAGCCCGCGCGGCACCTTCACCCTGTCCAAGGCCCACAACCCGGTGCAGGACATCTATCTGCGCCAGGTCAAGGGTGGACAGGAAGTGGTCCTCGGCGTGGCGGAGAAGGCCCTGGCCGATCCCGCCACCGGTTGCAAGATGGGCTGACCCGTCGGGGCGCGCCGCCGGCTTTCCATGAAGGTGGAGGCTCCGTTTGCCCATGGCGGGCGGGGGCTTCGTGGAGAGCGGGCGGCGCGGCTACCCCGGCTTTCGACGTGCGCGGTCTGGAGCCACGATGGATTTCTGGTTTTTTCTGATTCAGGCGCTGAACGGCGTCCAGTACGGGCTGCTGCTGTTCCTGGTGGCCAGCGGCCTGACCCTGATCTTCGGGATCATGGGCATCATCAACCTGGCCCACGGCGCCTTCTACATGCTGGGCGCCTATCTGGCCTATTGGCTGGCGGGTGTCACCGGCAGCCTGACCGCGGCGGTGCTGTTGTCGCTGCCGCTGGCCGGCGCCATCGGCTATGGGATCGAGGCCCTGCTGGTCCGCACGCTCTATCGCCGCGACCATCTGGACCAGGTTCTGCTGACCTATGGCCTGATCCTCATCTTCAACGAGGCGACCCGCATGACCTGGGGCGCCGACGTCCATGGCGTGCCGGTTCCCGCCGCGCTGAACTGGTCCATCAAGCTGACCGATACCCTGTCCTATCCCGTCTACCGCCTGATGCTGTCGGTGGTGTGCGCCGTGCTGGCGGTGGGCATGTATCTGGTCATCACCCGCACCCGCTTCGGCATGTGGGTGCGGGCCGGAGCCTCCAACCGCGACATGGTGGCGGCTCTCGGCATCAACGTGAAACTGCTGTTCGGCGTGGTGTTCGCCATCGGCGCCGCCCTGGCCGGATTGGCCGGGGCCATCTCGACGCCCATCACCTCGGTGGCGCCGGGCATGGGGGATTCGGTGCTGATCCTGTGCTTCGTGGTGGTGGTCATCGGCGGCGTCGGTTCCATCAAGGGCGCCTTTCTCGGCGCCATGCTGATCGGTCTGGCCGACACCTTCGGCAAGGTCTTCGTCCCCGATTTCGCCAGCTTCACGGTCTATGGCGTCATGGCGGCGGTGCTGCTGTGGAAGCCCCGGGGGCTGTTCTCATGATCAATCCCCCCAAACGCCTGACCCTTATCCTGCTGGTGTTGCTGGCGGCGCTGGCGCTGTTTCCCGTCTGGGGGCCGCTGGCCTTCAGCGCCAAATACAATTTCCTGCTGCAGAAGCTGACCGGCATCATGATCCTGGCCATCCTGGCCATGAGCCTGGACCTGCTGGTGGGCGTCGCCGGGCTGGTCAGCCTGGGGCATGCCGCCTTCTTCGGATTGGGCGGCTACATGCTGGCCCTGATGAGCCCGCAATACGAGGCCGCCAATCTGTGGGTGGTGCTGCCCGCCACCATGGGGGCCGTGGCGCTGGCCGCCCTGGTGGTCGGCTTCCTCGCCATCCGCACCGCCGGCATCTACTTCATCATGGTGACCCTGGCCTTCGGCCAGATGGGGTACTACTTCTTCAACGATTCCAAGCTGGCCGGCGGATCGGACGGGGCCTATATCTACGTTAAGCCGGTGGTCGAGGCCTTTGGAATCACCCTGGTCAACCTGGAGAGCAAGGCCTCCTTCTTCTTCGTGGTGCTGGGCTGTCTGGTGGCCGTCTACCTGCTGCTGCGGGTGATCCTGGCCTCGCCCTTCGGCCGGGTGCTGTCCGCCATCGGCGTCAACGAGGGACGGGTGCGCGGTCTGGGTTTCGATCCCATGCTCTACAAGCTGGTGGCCTTCACCATCGCCGGCGCCCTGGCCGGGCTGGCCGGTTTCCTGGCCGCCACCCAGTACGGCTTCGTCAATCCCGCCATGTTGGGCTGGCACCAGTCGGGACACGTGCTGGTGATGGTCATCCTGGGCGGCATGGGCACCCTGTTCGGCCCCATCCTGGGCGCCTTCATCCTGGAACTGGCCCATTTCGGCCTGGAAGCGTTGACCGAGCACTGGCTGCTGCCCATGGGAGCCCTGGTGATCGCCATCGTGCTGGCCCTGCCCAAGGGTGTCGCCGGGCTGCTGCTGCAGTGGTGCGGCAAGAAGGGAGATGGTGAATGAGCGTGTCACCCTTCCTGTTCGAGACCCGTGAGCTGACCAAGGCGTTCGGCGGCCTGATCGCGGTGAACTCGGTGTCCATCGGCTTTCGTGAGCGCGAGGCCCACGCCATCATCGGCCCCAACGGGGCGGGCAAGAGCACCTTCGTCAACCTGCTGACCGGCCATCTGCCCGCCTCGGGCGGCCATGTGCTGTTCCGGGGCTCCGACATCACCCGGCTGCCGGCCCACAGGGTGGCGCGGCTGGGCATCGGGCGCTCGTACCAGAAGACCAACATCTTCCCCACCTTCACCTGTTTCGAGAATTGCCGTCTGGCGGCGCAGTCCCATCTTTCCACTTCCATGCGTTTCCTGCGGCCCGCCGCCTCGTACCGCGAGATTTCCGCCAAGGCGTCCGAGGCGCTGGAGCGGGCCGGGCTGGCGTCCCGGGCGGGACGCATCGCCGGCACCATGTCCTATGGCGAGCAGCGCCAGCTGGAGATCGCCATGGTGCTGGCCACCGCACCCCAGGTCCTGGTCCTCGACGAGCCCCTGGCCGGCATGGGCAAGGAGGAATCCGAGGGCATGGTCCATCTGCTGCGGGATCTGGCCCGCACCTACACCCTGATCCTCATCGAGCACGACATGGACGCGGTTTTCGCCATCGCCAGTGTGCTGTCGGTGATGGTCAACGGCACCCTGCTGGAAAGCGGCCCCCTGGAGCAGATCCGCGCCAGCAAGGCGGTGCAGGACGCCTATCTCGGCGACGGGGCGGAGGCGTACTGATGGAGATGTTCCTCGAGGCCTCCGGCCTGCACACCTATTACGGCGCCAGCCATATCCTGCACGGCGTGGATTTCCGCGTCGGCGTGGGCGAGACGGTGGCGCTGATGGGCCGCAACGGCATGGGCAAGTCCACCTTGCTGAAAAGCCTGCTGGGAATCGTCAGCCCCCGCCGGGGCAAGGTGACGGTGCAGGGGCGTGACGTCACCGGCATGGAGACATCGGCGGTGATCCGCCACGGCATCGCCTATGTCCCCGAGGGGCGCGGCATGTTCCATAACTTGAGCGTGCGCGAGCATCTGCTGATGGCGGCGCGCAAGGGGCTGGGCGGCCGGGCCGACTGGACCTATGACCGGGTGCTGGAGACCTTCCCCCGCCTGGCCGAGCGTCTCGACAACATGGGCACCCATCTGTCGGGCGGCGAGCAGCAGATGCTGTCCATCGGCCGCGCCCTGATGACCAATCCCGACCTGCTGATCCTGGACGAGGCCACCGAGGGGCTGGCGCCGCTGATCCGCCGCGAGATCTGGCGGGTGGTGCGCCACGTCAAGGATACCGGCATCGCCACCATCGTGGTGGACAAGAACGTGGGGGTCCTGCTGGACCTCGCCGACCGTCACGTCATCCTCGTCAAGGGCGAGGTGGTCTATGACGGCGGCCCGCACGAACTGAAAAGCGATTCGAGCATACTCGAACGACATATCGGGCTCTGACCGGCAAAGCAGTCGCCAACCCGCTTAAGGAGGAAGGAGAACACGTCATGACGTCCGCCATCGCCTCGTCCGAGCATGCGCTCGACATTCCGCGCGACTACAACGCCGCCACATGGTTCATCGACCGCCATCTCAAGGAAGGGCGTGCCGACAAGGTGGCCTTCATCGATGCCGATGGCGGCCACACCTACGCCCAGCTGGCGGAGAAGGTCAACCGGGCCGGCAACGCGCTGAAGGGCCTGGGGCTCCACATGGAGAACCGCATCGCCATGATCATGCTGGACACCGTCGACTTTCCGGCGGTGTTCTGGGGGGCGATCAAGGCCGGCATCGTGCCCATTCCGCTCAACACGCTGCTGACCACCGGCGATTACGGCTACATGCTGTCCGATTCCCGCGCCCGCGTGCTGGTGATCAGCGAGGAGCTGTTCGATAAGGTCGAACCCATCCTTCCCGATCTGCCCATGCTGGAGCACGTGGTGATCTCGGGCAAGAACGCCCACGGGCATGTACTGCTTTCCGACCTGCTGGCCAAGGCCGAAGCCAAGCTGAAGACCGCCGAGACCACCCGCGACGACGTGGCCTTCTGGCTTTATTCCTCGGGCTCCACCGGCGCGCCCAAGGGCGCCGTCCACCTGCAGCGCGACCTGCCGGCCACCGCCGTGCATTACGGCCAGCAGGTGCTGGGCATCACCGAGGCCGACGTCACCTATTCGGCGGCCAAGCTGTTCTTCGCCTATGGCCTGGGCAACGGCATGACCTTCTCGCTGCACGTGGGCGCCACCTCGGTGCTGCTGAAGGACCGTCCCACCCCCGAAGCGGTGATGGGCATCCTCAAGGACCACCAGCCGACCATTTTCTACGGCGTGCCCACCCTGTACGGTTCCATCCTGGCTGACCCGCAATACAAGCGCGAGACCGGCTCGACCCGGCTGCGCGCCTGCGTCTCGGCCGGCGAGGCCCTGCCCGAGGACGTGGGCCGCCGCTGGGAGGAGCGTTTCGGCGCCGCCATTCTGGACGGCCTGGGCTCCACCGAGATGCTGCACATCTTCCTGTCCAACCGCCATGGCGAGGTCCGTTACGGTACCTCGGGCAAGCCGGTGCCCGGCTACGACCTCAAGATCGTCGGCGACGACGGCCACGAGGTGCCCCAGGGCGAGATGGGCGAGCTGATCGTGCGCGGCCCCAGCTCGGCCGTCGCCTACTGGAACCAGCGCGAGAAGTCGCTCAAGACCTTCCGGGGCGAATGGACCCACACGGGCGACAAGTACTACGTGGACGATGACGGCTATTACCGCTACGCCGGGCGGGGCGACGACATGCTGAAGGTCGGCGGCATCTGGGTATCGCCCTTCGAGGTGGAAGCGGCCTTGATCTCCCACGAGCGTGTGCTGGAAGCCGCCGTGGTGGGCGAGGCCGATTCCGAAGGCCTGGTCAAGCCCAAGGCCTTCGTGGTGCTCGCCCCCGGCGAAACCGGCTCGGAGGTCCTCAAGGAGCAGCTCCAGGCCTACGTCAAGTCCAAGCTGGCGCCCTACAAGTACCCCCGCTGGATCGAATTCGTCGAGGCGCTGCCCAAGACCGCCACCGGCAAGATCCAGCGCTTCAAGCTGCGCGGCACTCTGGCGCAGATGTAAGGCCGGCATGATCGAGGGAGTGTCACGCGACACTCCCTCGACATTCCCTCCGACCCGGCTCACACTGACCCCTCTGCAATCACAGGTCGGGGGTTCTCCATGCGCAAGCTGCTTATCGGGGCCGGTGTTCTGGTGACGTTGATCGTCGGGGCGGCGGTGTTCCTGCTGTCGTCGCTGGACACCATCGTCAAGAAGGTGATCGAGGAGGTGGGCACCCAGGTGACCGGCGTGAAGGTGTCGGTGGGCGACGTGAAGATCTCGCTGTCCGAAGGCAAGGGCTCCATCTCGGGGCTCTCCATCGCCAATCCGCCCGGCTTCTCGTCCGATCCCGCCATCAAGCTGGGCGAGATCGCGCTGGCGCTCGACACCGGCTCGCTCAACAAGAACCCCATCGTGGTCAAGGACATCACCGTGGCCTCGCCCTTCGTGGCCTACGAGATGGCGGCGGGCGGCAGCAACATCGACGCCATCCAGAAGAACGTGAAGGCCTTCTCCGCCAAACAGGGCGGCGGCAAGGCCGAGCCGGCCAAGCCCGCTTCCAAGGACGAGGAAAAGAAGCTGGTCATCGAGCGCCTGGCCATTACCGGCGGTCAGGTCAAGCTGGCGGCGGGCGGCATTCCCGGTGCCCAGGGCACGGCCAAGCTGGCCGACATCGTGCTGACCAATATCGGCAAGGATGGCGGCGGCGCGTCCTCGGCCCAGGTGGCGCAGAAGGTGATGGATGCCCTGGTCGGTGGCGCCCTGAAGGCGGCCACCAGCTTCGGCAACCTGCTGGGCGGGGTGGGCGACAAGGCCAAGGCCCTGGTGCCCGGCGACGCCGGCGGCGCCATCAAGGGGCTGATCGGCAAGTAATCCCGGTCAAGACGAAGCCCCCCGGATCACGCGGTCCGGGGGGCTTCTCTATTGGGCGTTCATGAGTCAAGCACCTTCTTGTCTCCATCTGCCTTATTGGAGAGCATTGTCCCGCCAGGTCTCTGGCTTCTCTCCGAAGTCGGCGCGTTGGCCGCTTCATGGTTAGGTCCGAAGAGTGGTGGCTCAAGCTTTTTCGCGAAGTCGCTATTTGGCGCTTCAAACCGCCCTCGATCTCACCGACCCTCGGTCCCCGGAGGGACTTCGCTCCGCCTCGCGGCAGATCCTAAATTACGACGGACGCAATAGCTCAGACAGTGGCTTCGGCCTTCCAGCAGAACTCTGTGCGATCGATCCACATGCGGTGAAGAATCACCGCCAGTTTGCGTGCGACGGCAACCATCGCCCTGGCCATGCCTCGGCGTTTGGCAATCCGCAGGCCCCATGCCTTGAGCGCTGATGGCTTCGAATTCGGGCGCAGCAGCACCAAGGCCGCCTCGAAGAGCGTCGATCGCAATGTTTCATCGCCGTTCTTGCTGATCCGGCCCCGGCGGTCGATCTCGCCGGATTGGTGCGTTCGAGGAACCAAGCCGAAATGTGCACCAACGGCTCGTGAACGCTGGAAGCGGGCCGGCTCATCAATGGCTGCCCGGTAGGTCATCGCGACCACCGGCCCAACCCCAGGTGCGCTCATTAACAACCGGCAATCCTCATCGGCGCGGACCAGTTCCAACATTTTCCGATGAAGAGCCGCGAATTGCTCACGGGTGACGCGCCGGACGATGAGCATGGGTTCGATCACCGCCGCCAGCGTAGGGTCGCCGTCAATCAGCTCGCGGATCCGCGCGTCGTAACGGGCACGACTAATGACGCCGACTTTCATGCCGAAATTACGCAGCAGCCCCCGGATGCTGTTCTCGACGTCCAGAATCCGCGCCTGGAGAAAGCGCCGACCGTTGAGCAACGTCCTGATCTGCTGGCTCGCCAGGGTCTTCACATGCACGGGCCGATAAAGGCCGACACGCATCATCTGTGCGATGCCGCGGGCGTCGTTGCGGTCGGTCTTGTTGATCTGCGCCTTGAGCACCGCCTGCGCATGCCGCGTCTCGATGCAGATGACCGGCAGGCCAGCCTTTGCCAAGCCCGCGTACAGCCATTGGCAAAGCGGGCCTGCCTCGACGCCGACACGGATGTACCGCCTGCCGGGCACATCAAGGAACTGGATCAGCGCCTCGGGTTCGCTTTCGACCTTGCCTTCCTGAACGATTCTTCCGGTCTCGGTCATCACGCACACACTCGTCGTCCGCACCGACACATCCAAACCGACGAAATAGAGCATCGGACCTGAAATCTGAATCGCAGGGGATTCCCTTGTAGGCGAAAAAGTGATTCAACCTCATTGGAGGTGGATCATGGGCAAATGGCTATCATCAGATCTTCGGGTCCGTGTTTACGGTAAGATCGAACACGGCGAATCGCGGCGAGCGGCGGCTCGGCATTTTGGAGTGAGCGCCGCGACCAGCGTCCGTCTTGCACAACGGATGGCGGCGACGGGTTCGTTGGAGCCCTTGCGGCAAGGCCGTCCGCCGGGCGGTGGTAAGCTGGCGGCCTTTGCCGCTCTTCTGACCGGCTGGGTGGAGGCGCAAGGCGACATCACGATGCCGGAACTGGCGGCCAAGCTGAAGGCCGAATGCGGCGTCACGGCCCACCCGGCGTCACTCTCGCGGTTTCTGATCGGGCAAGGCTTCAGCGTCAAAAAAAACGCTGCTGGCCACCGAAGCCGGTCGCGATGATGTGGTGGCGGAGCGCCGGACCTGGCTGAGCCACCGCCAGCCCCGGATGTGCCAGGAGCCTCACCGGCTGGCGTTCATCGACGAGACCGCCACCACCACCAAGATGACCCGGTTGCGGGGACGGGCACCGCGAGGGCAACGGTTCAAGGCCCGCGCGCCATTCGGCCACTGGGGAACCCAAACCTTCATCGCCGCCTTGCGCTGTGACGGTCTGACGGCACCCTGGATCATAAACGGCCCCATGAACCGACAAACCTTCGAGGTCTACGTCGAGACCCAACTGGCCCCGACGCTCCAGCCGGGCGACGTCGTCATCCTCGACAACCTCTCCAGCCATAAAAGCGAGAAGGCCAAGGCCATCCTCAAGGAGAGAGGCGCCTGGTTCCTGTTCCTACCCCCATACAGCCCAGACCTAAACCCAATCGAGATGGCCTTTGCCAAACTCAAGGCTCATCTCCGACGGATCGGCGCGCGCACCATCGACGACCTCTGGAAGGCCGTCGGCAATATCTGCGATCTCTACACCCCAGACGAATGCTGGAACTACCTCAGGGAAGCCGGGTATGTTTCAGATTAAACGCACGCCGCTCTAGTCCATCACTTCTCTCCCCTGCTGGTCGGCGCCGCATCAGATCGCCGTCACGTCGAGAATTCTTACCACCCTACCGGGTGATGAGGGCGAGAGCCCAATGACCCAACCTTTTTCATGCGGATTCCTGCCGTTCTTGGACACGGATGCCGCTGCGCGGCCACGGATAAGCACGGAGAATGGAAATTTCATATGGCCATCTTGGCCGAAGAGCCGGGACCCAGGAATTGCTTTCCTGGAATTCTGGCCTCCTGGACCCCGGGTCAAGCCCGGGGTGACGGCCGAGAGGGGCGGAACATCCGTGTCCATCCGCGAGCGGTGCGGAGCACCGTATCCGTGTTCTCCGTGTCTTTCCGGCAACCTCAGTTCAGCTCGGTTGACCAAGGGGATCAAAGGGCCTCGGGCCCTTTGCGGGCGTGGGCAGAGCCCACAAAGACTACCCCAGCACCACCTGATCGGCGCCGCGCAGGCGCGACAGGGAACTGCCCAGGCGGGACCATTCCTCGAAGCGGCGCCGGGCGTCGGCCTCGGCCTGGCGTCGCGAGACGCGGCCCAGATAGGTGACGCGCATCTCGGCGCAGGTCTCGTCGGCGGGGCGGCCGTCGGCGGTGAAGCCGAAGCGGAGCGGACGGAAGCTGCCCATGTTCAGTACCTCCGGAGCAGACCGACCAGACGGCCCTGGACCTTCACCCGGTCGGGGGGAAGGATACGGGTCTCGTAGGCCTGGTTGGCGGGTTCCAGCGCCACGGAATTGCCCTTGCGGCGCAGGCGCTTCAGCGTCACCTCGGTGTCGTCCACCAGGGCGACCACGATGGTTCCGGTCTCGGCGCTGTCGCAGGAGCGGATCACCACGGTGTCGCCGTCGTTGATGCCGGCCTCGATCATGGAATCGCCATCCACGGTGAGCGCGTAGTGATTGCCGCTGCCCAGCATGGAGGCCGGAATGTCGATACTGTTGGAATGGTCGCGCAGCGCCTCGATGGGGGTGCCGGCGGCGATCTTGCCGTAGAGGGGAAGAGTGACGGCGTCGGACGGCCCGGCGACCGGGGCGCCCGCCAGTTGCGGCCCGGCGAAGCCGCCCTTGATGACGTTGGGAGCAAAGGCCTTGGCCGGCGGGGGCAGGGCGGTGTCGGCCCGGTTCTCCGGCAGGCGGACCACTTCCAGGGCGCGGGCGCGGTGGGCGAGGCGGCGGATGAAGCCCCGTTCCTCCAGACCCGTGATCAGGCGGTGGATGCCGGACTTGGACTTGAGGTCCAGCGCATCCTTCATCTCGTCGAACGAGGGAGAAATACCGGTGGCGCGAAGCCGTTCGTCGATGAACATCAACAATTCGTATTGCTTGCGCGTCAGCATCGCGGAACCTCCCCCGATATGAGTCTGTTCAGGGAACAAAGAACAAACCATCTGGTTTTGTTCTATGCGCGTTCCCGGGGGTGGTCAAGGGGAATCTGTACGGATGATTCCGTTTTGTTTCCGCCCCAGCGGGCGGGACGCCCGCGCTCCGGTCACCCCAGCGGGCGGGACGCCCGCGCTCCGGTCACCCCAGCGGGCGGGACGGCCGCGCTCCGGTCAAAGGATACTCCCTACAGGGTGGGGGGCAGGGGGATGACCTGCACCATGTCGCCGGCCTGGGCGGTGGCGGCATGGGGGGGGCGCACCAGCAGGCAGGTGGCACGGGCCAGCCCCGACAGCACCGCGCTGTCCTGCTGTTCGAAGGGAAGGGCGACCACCAGGCCGTTGTCGGTGCGTTCCAGGCTGGCGCGCATGAACTCCATGCGCTCGTCGTTGGGGGGAAGATCGCGGCCCAGAATGGCGTTGATGGCCTGGGTGACGGTGGAGCGTCCGGTGAGCGCCCGGATGGCCGGTTCCAGGAAGATGATGGCGCAGACCATGGCCGAGACGGGATTACCCGGCAGGCCGAGCACGGGAACGCCCTTCATGTCGCCGAACATCAGCGGCTTTCCCGGTCGCATGGCCACCTTGTAGAAGCCGAGATTCATGCCGGCGTCCTTCAGCGCATCCTGGACCAGGTCGTAATCGCCCACCGAGGCGCCACCGGTGGTGACCAGCATGTCGGCGCCCGCCGCGGCGGCGATCATGGAATCCAGCGACTCCCGGGTATCCCTGGCGATGCCGAGATGAATGGAATCGGCTCCCAGGGCGTTGACCATGGCGGCGAGGCCCGGGCCGTTGGAGCCGACGATCTGGGCCGGCCCCGGCTGGTCGCCGGGCAGGACGATCTCGTCGCCGGTGGACAGGATGGCGATGCGGGGCTTCCTGCGCACCAGCAGGTTGGGGATGTTCATGGCCGCCGCCAGACCGATGGTGCGGCCGCCCATGATGGTTCCCGCCGGAATCAGGACGTCGCCGGTCTTGAAGTCCAGCCCGGCCGGTCGGATGTGGCGGCCCGGGGGGGCGGAGGTGAGGATTTCCACCCGCTGGCCGTCCTTGCGGGTGTTCTCCTGCATGACCACCGCGTCGGCCCCTTCGGGCACCGGCGCGCCGGTGAAGATGCGGATGCATTGGCCGGGGCCGACAATGCCGGCGAAGGCCGAGCCGGCCGCCGACAGGCCGATGACGTCGAGAGGGCGTGGCACCTGGGCGAGGTCGGCGCTGCGGACGGCGTAGCCGTCCATTGCCGACACCGCCACCGGCGGATGGGACACGCGGGCCGCCAGATCCTCGGCCAGGATGCGTCCCGCGGCCTGGGCGAGGCCGATCACCTCGGTCCCCACCGGCCTGATGCCCGACAGCAGGTTTTCGCGCGCCACTTCGACGGAGATCATTCCTTGGCCTCGTAGATGCCGGACTTGCCGCCGGATTTGTGGATCAGGCGGATGTTCTCGATGCGCATGGACTTGTCCACCGCCTTGCACATGTCGTAGACGGTCAGCGCCGCCACCGAGACGGCGGTCAGCGCCTCCATCTCGACGCCGGTCTGGCCCACCAGCTTGCAAGTGGCCTCGATATGGACGGCGGAGGCCTGGGGATCAAGGCTGAGCTCCACCCCCACCGAGGACAGGGCCAGGGGATGGCACAGCGGAATCAGGTCGGGGGTGCGCTTGGCCCCCATGATGCCGGCCAGCTGGGCGACGGAGAGCACGTCACCCTTCTTCATGCCGCGCGCGGCGATCAGGGCCAGGGTCTCGGGCGTCATCACCACCGAGCCGCGCGCCACCGCCTTGCGAGCGGTTTGCCCCTTGGCCGAGACGTCGACCATCACGGCATTGCCGTCCGGATCGAAATGGGTGAGCCCGTCGCTCATCAGGCCGCCGTGCCCGCGCCGGCCAGCAGCACCTTCAGCGCCTGCTCCACGTCGGGGCGGCGCATCAGGGCCTCGCCGATCAGGAAGCGCTTGACGCCGATGGCGGCCATGCGGCGCAGGTCGCCGGGGCCTTCCAGGCCGCTTTCCGACACGACCACCTTGCCCTCGGGGATCAGGGGGACCAGACGCTCGGTGGTGGCGAGGTCGGTCTTCATGATCTTGAGGTCGCGGTTGTTGATGCCGATCAGCGGCGACTTCATCTTCAGCGCGCGGGCCAGTTCCGCCTCGTCATGGACCTCGATCAGCACGTCCATGCCGTAGCCCAGCGCGATGTCCTCCATCTGGGAAAGCTCGGCATCGGTCAGCGAGGCGACGATCAGCAGGATGCAATCGGCGCCCAGCGCGCGGGCCTCGACGATCTGGTAGGGATCGACCATGAAGTCCTTGCGCAGCACCGGAATGTCGCAGGCCGAGCGCGCCGCGCCCAGATCCGCGTCCGAGCCCTGGAAGAACTTCTGGTCGGTCAGCACCGACAGGCAGGCGGCGCCGCCGCGCTGATAGGCCCGGGCCAGCAGTTCCGGCTTGAAATCGGGGCGGATCACCCCGGCCGAGGGCGAGGCCTTCTTGATCTCGGAAATGATGCCCCAGCCCAGCTCCTTGACCTTGCGGTCCAGCGAGGCGGCGAAGCCGCGCGGCGGCGCCTGGTCCTGGGCGCGCTTCAGCAGTTCCTGGATGGGGCGGCGGCTCTTCTGCTCGGCGACCTGGCGGCGCTTTTCGGCGCAGATGCGGTCGAGGATGGTCGGGGTGGCGTTCATGATGTCAGGGAGTCCGGTTGGTGATGGCGATCATGCGTTCCAGCACGGCTTCGGCCTCGCCCCGATCGATGGCCTGTTCCGCGGCGCGGGCGCCGTCGCTAAGGGAGTCGACCTTGCCGGCCACCATCAGGGCGGCGGCCGAGTTGAGGACGACGATGTCGCGATAGGCGCCCTGCTCCCCCTTGAGCAGGCGCCGGAGCGCGGCGGCGTTGGCGGCGGCGTCGCCGCCCTTCAGGTCGGCGGGCGCGGCGCGCTTCAGGCCCGCATCCTCCGGCTTGACGGTGAAGAGGCGGACCTCGCCGCCCTTGTACTCGGCCACCTTGGTGGGACCGGTGGTGGTCATCTCGTCCAGCCCGTCGGAGCCGTGGACCACCCAGGCGTGCTCGGCCCCCAGGCGGCCCAGCACGCGGGCCAGCGGCTCCACCCAGCGCTCGGCGAAGACGCCGACCACCTGGCGGGTCGCTCCGGCCGGATTGGCCAGCGGTCCCAGCAGGTTGAAGATGGTCCGGGTGCCCAGCTCGCCGCGCGGGCCGGCCACATGGCGCATGGCGTTGTGGTGGCGCGGCGCCATCAGGAAGCCGACCTTGTTGTCCCACAGGGTTTCGCGTACCAGGGAGAAATCGGCGTCGATGTTGACGCCCAGCGCGGTCAGCACGTCGGACGCGCCCGACTTGGACGACACCGCCCGGTTGCCGTGCTTGGCCACCGGCACGCCGCAGGCCGCCACCACGAAGGAGGCGGCGGTGGAGATGTTGTAGGTGCCGGCCTCGTCGCCGCCGGTGCCGACGATGTCCACCGCACCGGCCGGGGCTTCGATCTTCAGCGCCTTGGCGCGCATGATGCGGGCGGCGCCGGTGATCTCCTCCACCGTCTCGCCCCGGACCCTGAGGCCCATCAGCAGGCCGCCGATCTGGGCCGGTGTGGCGTCGCCCGACATGATGATCTCGAACACTTCCTCGGCCTGGGCCTCGGACAGGGTGGCGCCGGCGGCGACGCGGCCGAGGATTTCCTTCATCAGGGCGAGGGTGGTGTTCATCAGGCGGCCTGTCCGGTGCGGGTCTTGGTATGATCGATGAAGTTGCGCAGCATGGCGTGGCCGTGCTGGGTCTCGATGCTTTCGGGATGGAACTGGACGCCCCAGATGGGCAGTTCCTTGTGGACCAGGCCCATCACCAGACCGTCGGCGGTCCAGGCGGAGACGTGCAGGCAATCGGGGAAGCTCTCCCTCTCCACCACCAGCGAGTGGTAGCGGGTGGCGCGGAAGGGGCTGGGCAGGCCCTTGAACACGCCGGTGCCGTCGTGCTCGATGCTGTCGACCTTGCCGTGCATGGGCTTGGGCGCGCGCACCACCTTGCCGCCGAAGGCCTGGCCGATGGCCTGATGCCCCAGGCAGACGCCGAACAGCGGAATCTTGCCGGCGGCGCGCTCGATCAACTCCAGGCAGATGCCCGCCTTGTCGGGATCGCAGGGGCCGGGCGAGATGACGATGCCCTGGGGCTTCGTGGCCAGCACCTGATCGACGGTGACGGCGTCGTTGCGCTTCACCACCACCTCGGCCCCCAACTCGCCGAGATAGTGCCAGAGGTTGTAGGTGAAGCTGTCGTAATTATCGATCAGGAGGAACACTCGAGCACCTAACAAACTGACATTAATCAACATTTTATTCTTCCACCCATCATCTTACCCGGTTTGTTACCCGGTTTAATGTGGCACGGTGGCGCACGGCGGTGGAAGACGGCGGCAGGGTACACGGCTTCAGCCCGGCGTTCCAGAGGGTTCCGGGTCTACCATCTGCGCCTTCACCCAAGCGTCAATGGCAGACTCAAGCCAGACGGCGCAGTTGACCGCCAATTTGCGCGGAGCCGGAAAGGTGCCCTCGCGAATGCGGGTATAAATTGCGCTCTTTTTAAGACCAACGCGATGCTCGACTTCGGGCAGGCGGATAAGGCGGTCGGCCATGGTTATGTCCTTTCACTCAAAGGTTCAAACAAGCAGATGCTGAATGGTGCCGTCGGCGAAGTACGCCGGCAGCGGGGTATCGGCGGTCGGTTCGTCGCCATCCCAGCCATCCGGCCAGGTCTTGGCGGCGATCAGCTCGCGGATGCGGGCCTCCTCTTCGGCGTCGAGCAGGTCGAGGCGCGGGCGGCCGAGCCGGACGGCGGCGGCGTTTACCTCGGCCTGGATGGTCAAGACGCGGTCGAGGCCCATCAGGCGGGCCGGAAAGGTCAGCGGACCCATGCGCTGCTGGTTCTTGGCCAGGGTGCCGTCCTGACGGCGCTCGCCGCCCGGCTGGCGCAGGCGATTCCTGGCCATGCGCAGTTCGCGGTAGAGCGGCTTCAGGCCCTTCAGCGGCGCCAGATAGGCCCATGCCGGATTATGCAGGATGGTATCCAGCGCCATGTCCTTGGCGGCCAGGGGGCAGCCGATGCAGCCGGTGCGGGCGTTGATCTCCTCGGCCTCGTCGCCGCCATAGGCATCGGCGATCATGGCGGTGGACCAGTCGCCGAACTGCGGCTGGGGTGCCCAGTGCTTCAACCACTCCCACACATGGCAGACCCTCCAGTGGAGCAGCGGAGCCAGGGTGGCGATGCGGCCCCGTACGCCCTTGGCCTCGGGGAGCGTCTTCTGGTACCAGCCCTGGCCGCACTCGGCGCCGTCCTTGCTGCAGCTCATCTCGATGCGGCGGTCGCGCATAGCGGATTCGCCCTGGCGGACGCCGGTGATCATCAGGAACGGCTTCGGGGCGGCGGCGCCGTCCAGGTCGGGACCGCCATTATGGTTCCGCTCGATCTCGTCGAGCTTGCGCGCCACGGCCTCGCCCATGGGGTCGATCTTGATCTGGCGGGTACACCAGCGCAGCGTGTTGTTGTTGGGCGGCGGCACGCCACGGCCGAGGATGTAGACGAAGAACCGCTTGTCGAGCGGAGCGCGGACCACGTGGACCTTGATTCCCCGGTCCCGCAGTTCGTCCATAATCTGCAAGGCGGCGATGGCCAGCGGCGTCAGTTCCATCCTGGTGTCGGCGTAGAACACGGTAAACGACCTCGGCGCCGGGATCTTCCCGATGTCGATCAGCCAGCAGATCAGCGTCACGGTGGCGCTGGAATCCTTGCCGCCCGACCACGCCATGCCCCAGTGGTCATGATCATGGGCATAGGCCAGCAGCGACTGCACCGTCAGTTCGATGCTCTCGGTCATCTGCAGGCGCTGGCTGCCGGCGAAGAGATCATCCGCCATAAGCGCTCTCCCGGCAGTGCCACCAGTTGAACATCCGGCGCCAGACATAGCCTCGCACCACACTGACCACCGTGAAAATTGCGGTCAGCCCAAGATTGTCGGCCACGGTCACCGAGTAGCCGAACATCGGGTAGATGATCTGTCCGACCACGACGGCGGTGACGATGCCGGAGGCGACGTTGCAGACCTGCTCGACCAACGACATGCGGCGGGATTGACCGTGGCGCATCATGCTTCCCCCCTTTCCGATGGTTCCCATTCCCACCAACCTTGCTTTCCCCTGGCGGGGCTCGGCGCGGCCAAGGGCTGCACGTCAGTCAGGTGCCATGCCCACCGGCCCGGCGTGTAATCACCGAATGGGTCGGTATGGTGGATCATGTCGGGAGGAAGTTGCGGCCCCATGCCTACCGAGGCCAGAAGCTTGATGCCGCCGCCATCAACCGGAAACGCGTGGTACGCACCGGAGATCACCGCCGTGCAGACGACGGCGCCGTGGGGCAGGTCGCCCCAGTTTCCGCGATGACCGGCCTCTTCCAGGGCATGAGAGATGGCAACGGCCACGTCCCAATTGGAGCCGCGCATCATTTCCGCCTGCATCTTTCCGGCGTGCTTATCCATGTCGGGGCCCGCGCGCTTGCCCATCATCTGTCCGACAATCTGAAGCCCGATGAATGGGCGGCCCTGATTTCCCAGCGCTCCGCCGCACCGGCCACCGCCCAGCATGACCTGGAGCGGTGGTGGTCAGGATTGCTGGGACAAGGCGGGCCGATCCCGGCGCCGTCCACGGCCGATGGGGTCAGGTTCGACCCCGTGACGGGCGAGATCATCGAAGCCGCCGCAGCCGAAGAAGACGGCGGCGGCACCATCTCCGGCGGACTGATCGATGCCGAGGCCGCCGCCAACTTTCTGAGGTCCCGATGAACTGGACACCCGAACACTTGGCGGCCGTCCGCCAGGCCCGCTTTGATCTCCTGACCAGGGCGGAAGCAAAGGTTCGGTTTCCCGACGGGTCCGAGGTGACCTATCGGGGCGCCGATGATGCCCAGAAGCTGGCGCAGTTGGAGGCCGAGATCGCCTCCGCGGTGACGGTAAATTCCTCCGGGTCGCCGCGTTCGGCCTGGGTCAGTTACAGCAAAGGGTAGGCCATGTCCGACAAGCTGAGCATGTTCGAACGGGCCTTGGCGGCAATTGCCCCCAGTCTTGCCCTGCGCCGCTACGTCTCGCGCCAGATGCTCGGGATGGCGACTCGGGGATGCATGTCGGCCGCAACGAGGGGCGGAGCGGCATGGTCCGCTTTCCACCCTGGCTGCATGCCGTCACGGTGACGCTGCGCGACATCGGCGAGGCCACCGAGGCGGAACTGTGGCGGTTCAAGGTCCAGGCCCTGCTGGCGGTGTTCATCGAACAGTCGGGGATTCGGACCGGCTCCGATCAACTGGGCATCACCAAGAAGGTCGAGGACAAGATCATCCAGACCCTTGGACCCGGCATGGTTCATTACCTGCGTCCGGGGGAAAAGCCTAACATGCTGACGCCCCAGGCGTCCGGCGGCCTGCGCGACCTGATGAAGTTCTTTGCCCAGCGGACCAGCGCCGGGTCCAGCGTTCCCTATTTCCACCTGACCGGGGACCTCTCGGACGCCAATTTCGCCAGCTACAAGATCGGGCAGATCGGATTTGGCCGCATGGTGGAGCAGGACCAGGAGCATTTCCTGATCCCGCAGACCTGCCGCGCCCAGTGGCGCTGGATGGTGGATGCCCTGTTCCTGGCCGGGAAGATCCCGCGCCGGGACTACCGGGTGGCCTGGACCCCCAGCCCGCTGCAGGAAGCGGACGAATACAAGGCGGCCCTGGCCGCCCTGGTCCGCATGCGTTCGGGGCAGAGCGACCCGCAGACCGAGATCAAGCGTCTGGGCTACGACCCGCGCGAGGTTCTTGCCAAATGGGCCGGTTTCATCCGCGACGTGGATGCCGCCGGCCTGGTCTTTGACAACGACCCGCGCCACACCAGTCAGGCGGGCGTCATGCAGGGCATCAGCCAGCTTGACGCCGTCGGCAAGGATGGCGCGGCCAGCCCCAAGGGGGAATCATGAGCAAGCATATCCGTGGATCCCTGATGACCAGGTCCGCCACCGCGCCGAACGGAGAGCGGCGGGACCTCACCATGCAGATCCGCGCCGAGGCCATCGATGCATCCGGCCTCGATTCCGCCGGCCGCACCATCTCGGTGGTGTGGTCCAAGGGCGTCGGCGTCCGCCGCTACGACTTCGAGAACGACTGCTACTACATGGAGGAGCTGTCGCTTGACGCCAAGCATGTCCGCCTGGACCGCCTGAACAGCGCGGGAAAGGTGCTGGACACCCATCAGGCCTGGTCCGGCGTCCGTTCCATCCTCGGCAAGGTCGAGGCCGGAAGCGCCACCACCGACGGCACCACCGGTACGGCCAAGATCACCCTTGGCCGTACCGCCGATATCGACCCGGTGTGGGAGCGCATCGAGCAGGGTCTGATCACCCACGTCTCGGTGGGCTATCGGGTCAACAAGTACGAGGTCACCCGCAAGGAAGGGCAGTTGCCCATCTACCGCGCCGTCGACTGGGAGCCCTTGGAAATCTCCCTGGTCGCCATGCCGGCCGATCCGGACGCGGCGGTGCTGCGCTCGGACATGGCCGAAAAGTTTCCGTGTGAGTTCATCCCCAGCGGCGCCGCCGCGCAACCCCAAGAGGACAACATGAAGTTCCGTTCGAGTGGCGGCGATGCGCCGCAGGTTCAGACCCCGCCCCCCTCGGTGGTCGAGGCGAAGGGCGGCCAGAACCGCCAGGATCCCGCTGCCCCGCCCGCCCCTGCTGTGGCTCCGGCCCAGAATACCGATACCGCCCTTGGCCGCGCCGAGGCTCTGACCCAGATGACCCAGATCCGCGAGGCGGTCTCCGCCGCCGGTATCCAGGGCGCCGAGGCCGAGCGCATGACCGCCGATTTCTTCCAGCGCGGTGTTTCCATGGACGGTGTCCGCTCCGCCCTGTTCGATCATGTGACCGGCCGCTCGGCGCTGCAGGGCATCACTGGCGCCCAGCCGCTGCGCATCAGCCAGGGCCGTTCGGGTGACGATCCTGAATTCATGCGCGATGCCATGTCCCATGCCATCGCCGTGCGGTATCTGAACCCCGCCGAACTGGCGCAACTGGAGAAGACCCGGTCCGTCGGCCACTCCGAAGATCAGATGAGGGCCATTTCCGAGCATGCCCGCTCCTTTGCCGGATTCTCCGTGCTGGACATGGCGGCGGAACTGCTGGCGGCCCGTGGCGAGCGTCTGCCGCGCGGCAACCGCAATGCCCTGGCTCTGCGGGCGCTGGAAACGGCTGATTTTCCCTACCTGCTGTCGGCGGCGGCAGACAAGATCCTGCTGCCCAAGTACAAGCTGCAGGCCGTCACCTACCGCCATATCGCCGCCCAGCGCGATCTGAACGACTTCAAGACCAAGAACCTGGTTCGCAAGGGCGATTTCCCGGCCTTCCAGCGCAAGATGGAAAACGGCGAATTCAAGCAGGGCGCGTTCGGCGAGAGCAAGGAAACCGCCAAGCTGGAATCCGTGGGCGTCGAACTCATGATTACCCGCGAGGCCTTGATCAACGACGACCTGGGCGTCCTTGCCGATCACTCCGACGGCATCGCCATCGCCGCCGCCAGCCATGAGAACGGCACGGTATGGGCCCTGGTCACCTCCAATGCCAAGATGGTGTCGGACAACAAGGCGTTGTTCCATGCCGACCACGGCAATCTGGCCGCTGCCGGCGCGGTGATCGCTTCCACTTCGGTGGGCGAGGGGCGTCGGGCCGTCAGGACCCAGAAGAGCGACAAGGGGCGCAAGCTCAACACGATGGTCACCAAGCTGGTTGTTCCGGCGTCCTTGGAAACGGTGGCCGAGCAGTTCACCAACCCCTATGTGGTTCCGACCTCTCCCGGTTCCTCGGTTCCCGAATCCCTGCGCAAGCTGGAGGTGGTGACCGAAGCCCTGCTGGACGAGGCCAGCGAGCTTTCCTGGTATCTGTCTGCCGACCCGCTGGTGCTGCCCTGCATCAACTTCGGCTGGCTGTCGGGTAACCAGGGCCCGCAGACCTATTACGAGGTGAAGCCCGGCCGTGGTGTCGGTCTGCTGGCCTACGAGGATTTCTACGCCTCCCTGGTCGACTATCGCGGCTTCTACAAGAACCCCGGCGCCGCCCCGGCCTAAGGGCGACCGTCACCGGCCCGGGGGCCTTGAGTGCCTAGACCGGGCGGAAACAGAAGAAGGGCGGTGCTCGTTCGGCGCCGCCCTTCCTCATTTCGAACGAGGAAACCATGAAGAATTTCATTCAGCCGGGCGAGCAGCTGGATATCGCCGCGCCCTATGCCCTGTCCCCGGGCGAGCCCTTCGCCGTGGGAAATCTGTTCGGTGTCTGCTCGGGCGCCGCGTCCGAGGCCGGACAGCTGGTCATCATGTTCCGCGAGGGCGTGTATGAACTGCCCAAGGCGTCGACCGATGTCGTGGCGGCCGGCGATCCGCTGTACTGGGACGCCGCCAACAAGCGGTTGACGGGACAGTCCACCGGCCCTCGCTGCGGCACCGCCGTGTCGTCCGCCGGCAGCGGCGCCGCCACCGTGGTGGCCGATATCTGCGGCACCCTGCATTCCACCTCGGCGTCTCCCAACGAGATCGAGGTGGCGCTGAACGTCGATTTCGCCGACGTGGCGGCGGCGGGCAGCCAGTTCGTGGTCAGCCCCATCGCCGGCAAGGTGAAGCGCATCGACGTGGTCCTCCAGGGCGCCATCGATGCCGATACCGTCTTTACCGGCAAGATCGGCGGCGTGGCCATCACCGGCGGCGCCGTCACCGTGGAATCGGACGCCTCGGCGGCGGGGACCAAGGCCTCGGCCAGCCCTACCGCCGCCAATACCGTGGCGGCCGGTGGCGCCGTCGAGATCGCCTGCGGCGGCGAAGGCACGACGGCCTCCAAGGCGACCGTCACCATCCATATCGTCGCCTGATCAACAGCGGCGGGGGAATCATCCCCCGCCGCTTTCAGCCGTTTGCGGGGCTCGCCATGGACAATGCCTTTTCCCGCGCCGCCGCCGTGATGTTCGAAAACCGGGATCGCGCCGTCATCGCCACCTATACCGTGGCCGCCACGGGCGAGGTGAAGACTGGACTGCGCCTGCTGCGGGCCCAGCCGGGCAAGACATCCTCCATCTTCGGCCATGACATTGCCGCCGGAACGACGAGTTTCCGGGCTCTGGCCGCCGATTTGGAGCGGCCCGTCGCAGGCGATTCCATCACCCTCAGCGGCGGAGGTGTCTTTACCGTGCAGGGGGAACCCATGCTCGACGAATTGGGCGTCTGGTGGGTCATAGACACGGTGCCGTCATGATCGGCGCCCGCATCGAGGGCGACCTTTCCGCCCAGCTTGACCGCAAGATCGGAACCATGGCGGCGGCGGTCACCGACGCGGTGGCCGAGGCAGGGGCCGAGCTTCAGGCCCAGTTGCGTGCCCAGGTTGCCGCCGCCGGGCTTGGGACACGGATGGAATCCACCTGGCGCCTGCAGGTCTATCCCAAAGGCGAGGTTTCCATGGGCGCCGCCGCCCTGGTCTATTCCAAGGCCCCAGACATTGTCTCGGCCTTCGCCAACGGCACAGTGATCCGCTCAAAGCTGGGACTATGGCTGGCCATTCCTACTGCCGCCGTTCCGCGTGGACGTGGTGGCCGCCCGCTGTCGCTGCTTCAGTGCGAAACCCGCTTCGGAAACGCGCTGCGCTTCATCTTCCGACCTGGAAAACCGGGTTTGCTGGTGCTGGATAACGCCCGCCTGAGTTCCAGGGGTCGGGCGGCGCGGGCGACCACCAGGGGAGCCGGCGGAGATTACGTTCGCCTGGCCGGACGGACCACCGTGGTGCTGTTCGTCCTGGCCCCGGCGGCTCGCATGAAGAAGTTGCTCGACATTAACGGCGCCGCCCTGGCGGCGGCGGCGGCGCTTCCTTCCCGGGTCGCCCGCAACCTGCAAAGGATGGCCACATGACCAGCAAGCGCGAGGAGGTTCTGGCCGCCGTGGTGAGCGTCCTCACCGCCGCCATGGGAGGGGTCAAGGTCGAGCGCAACGACCCCATTCCGACCACTGTTCCGGCGGGCGGCCGGATCATCGTCCATGACGGCGACCCGGGCGAGGCGGAGATCCTGCTGGGCTCTCCGCTCCTCTATGAATTCCAGCACGAGATCCCGGTGGACGTGCTGGTCCAGAAGGCGGCGCAGCATACCCGCGCCGCCGATCTCGATTCCCTGCTGGCCGCCATGGGGTCATCCCTGGAGGCGGATCGCACCCTGGGCGGTAAGGTCGATTATCTCGACTGGTCTGCCCCGGATACCGCCGATGCCCGCATTCAGGGTGCGGCCTCCGTCAAGGGCGCCGTCGTCACCCTGGTCGCCACTTACACCACTACCAATCCGCTCGGCTGACGGGCACCAATCCGCTCGGCTGACGGGCACCAACCCGCTCGGCTGACCGGGCGCATCACGAAAGGACATGATCATGGCCACTCGCGCACAGGGCGCAAACGCCATTCTGGCCGGCGGTTTCGAGGGGACCTACGGCACCGCCGCCACCGAACTGACCTCGCTGCACTTCTCGTCCTTCTCGGGCGGCAACGAGATTGCGCTGGAAGCCTCCGACCTTCTGGGCGACGGCCGCGACCCGGCGGCGCCCACCGACGGCCCCATCAAGAACGAGCCCAGCATCGACGTTCCCGTCGACCCGCGCGAGTTCGGCATCTGGCTGAAGGCCCTGCTGGGTTCCCCGGTCACCACCGGCACCGGTCCCTACACCCACACCTGGAAGTCCGGCGCCGCCACCTTGCCGTCCATGACCCTGGACCTGGGCCTGACCGATCTGGGCAAGTACTACCGCCAGAAGGGATTTTCCGCCAACACCATGGCCATCGACTGGGCGACCAGCGGCAAGGTCAAGGCCACCATTACCGGTGTGGCCCAGACCGAGGCGGAGGCCGGTTCCCCCCTGGATGCCACTCCGGTGGAACTGGTCATGCAGCGCTTTTCCGTGCGCCAGGGCTTCGTCAAGATCGGCGCCGACTACGTCGGCAATCTGGTGGGCGGCAAGTTCAACTACTCCAACAATCTGGACGTGGTGCGGACCATCCGCGACGACGGCCTGATCGACGGCGCCGATCCGGGCAAGGTCGACCTGGGCGGCGAGCTGCGGGTCCGCATGTCGGCTGATGCCCTGGCCACCGCCGAGGCGAATCGTTCCGAAATCTCGGACCTGACCTTCGGCTACAAGATCAGCAACAGCCTGTCGCTGTCCATCACCTGCCACGAGGTCTACCTGCCCAAGGACAAGAAGGGCATCACCGGTCCCGGCGGCATCGAGAAGAACTACGCCTTCAAGGGCGCCAAGAACACCGCCGCCGGCTGCGCCATGACGGTGGTCCTGGTCAACGACGTGGAAAGCTATACCTGAGGGAGTACGTCATGTTTGCATGGTTGAAAAAAATGCTCGGCCTGGACTGCGGCGGATGCGCCTCCAAGTCGGCGAAAGCCGGTTCCGCCGCCGCGCCGGTTCCCCTGGCCCTGTCCTGGCCGGAGACGGGCGGCTCCATCCATCTGTCCGCCCCCGAGGGGCCTTACTGGATGCCCCTGCCGGGGCTGTCGGTGCGCCTGCTGGTGCGTCCCCTGACCCAGGCGGTGTCCGACGTGGCCCGCGCCAAGGGCTGGGCGGCGATCCGCGCCCTGCGCGAGCATGTTGACGCGGTGGTGGCCGAGGGCGGGCGGGTCGCCGATATTCCCGATATCGACGACGAGTCCGTCCGCCTGGGGCTGGCCGAGTTCGAATCCGGAGTTGCCCTGGCCGAGGCGGCTATCATCGGCTGGGACCAGGTGTTCGACGCCAATGGCGCCGTGGCCGAGGTCAGCCCCGCCGCCATCCGCCAGCTGATGAACGTCAACACCGTGGGCGAACGCTTCCGCACCGCCTATCAGGCCGGTCTGCGCGAGGTCGAAGCGGAAAAAAAAGGCTCCGGGGCCGGGCACGATGGCACTTCGGCGCCGGCCCCCAATACTGCGGACAATGTCGGGAACTCGATCTCCCCTGCTCTCGCGGAGAACGGGTAGGCGGCAAGCTCTGCCCCTATGTGGAGCATGCCCCCATGACCCCGTCCGGAGCCGCAGCCTGGGGCGCCATGCTGGCCTGCCGGGGGCACATGCTGACCGATGCGGAAGGCGGTCTTCTCGGCCTGGACATGGTCGCCTGCCTGACCTACGGCCAGGCGCTGGGGGCCAGCCCATCCGCTCTGGCGGATCTTCTGCCCGCCATCGACCTCGGCCTGCTGGAAGCGACGGCCGGGGACGAGGACGACGAGGAGTCTTGACCCTGCCGTAAAGTGTGGCACCCTCGGCTTTCGCAACCGGCCGGGGGTGTACCATGGATGATGGCAGCATCAAGGTGGATCGTGGAGCGGTCCGCGCCTGGGTATCAGCCCAGCGCGGACTGCTGGAGACCGCCCAGGCCGAGGGCCATCTGGCCCGAACCCGGCTCGACCTTCAGGACGGCATCGCCGAGGCCTTCCCCGAGGTGGCCTCCACCCAGCGGGCCCGCCTGATCGAGGTGTTTGATCAAGAGATAGAGGCCTTCTGCCAGGATCTGCGTCTCGCCACTGTAACGGTTCAGACCCAGGTGGAGCGGGTTGTGAAGCAAAAAACAGGATGCTTAGACTTGTTGGTCAGAATATTGCTGATCGTCACAGGATTTGTCGTGACTATCTTGTTCTTAGTTTCTGTGTCTAAAAATTGAATAATTTTATTCTGTAGTGGAAATATTCGTCAGCCAGCGATGGATGTCTGTAATATTGTCCCCGGTGACTGTATCCGTCATGGATATGCAGCCGCAGGCAAAAAATGTTTTATCACCACTCCATGTTCCAGTGGTTGCGTATCCGCGAAAGGTTAAATCGGTATGGGAGTTATCACCTTCCCTGCAAGTTAGGGCCGCGATGATATCGATCGTTACCTCCCAGGACTGAATGGCGCCGTTGAGGGTGGGATGAATTACGCGAACTCTCCGTCCCACATTCCGACGAAGAATTTGGCGCTCCAAAATGCCACAAGAAAAGCGCCTTACTGCTTCATGAGCCAACCTGCCGCTCTGGTCATGATCGTCCATGGTCCTCTCCATCAAGAATGATGGATAATGGAATCCATGCCGAACTTCGCGAGTCTAGCTCTTATAGGGACTTTCTTAGCCTTACCCCTGGTCCATCACCGTTTTCGGCGATGAAGATCACGCCTGCCTCTTCGAGGGAGCGGCGGATCGCGGCGAGGTTGTTGGCGACTGGGGTACGGCGGCCAGTTTCAAAGTCTCGAACCGTGCTTAAACTACAAGAGGCGGCGGTAGCCAATTGGCTTTGAGACCACTCAATGAGGGCACGAGCTGCCCGGCTTTGTGCTGGCGTAATCATGTAGCCACTTTAGCGCGTTCATATGTTTAGGTCAATGTCACCAAAAAATGTTGACGCCTCATCTGGTCAGTGTGTTATGTTTATGTCACCAATTTTTGGTGATTGAGGTTTCTCCATGGACATACACATTGCCCTCGGAAATGAGTTGGAGCGGCTGCATCGGCAGGTTAATGCCGGTGGGATGCCCCTGGATTGCGAAACAGAGGCGCTGCGAAAGATCGACGCCATCGAGGATGCGGTGCTGGCCATTCCGGCCGCTAGCCTTGTCGGGGCGGTGATGCAGCTTCGGCTGATTGCCCACCACCTGGAATGGAACGGGTTCACCCCGGACTTTCAGGACGTTCTGGCGGTGACGGTACGGGGTGCCCTGGCGGTGGTGGAGGCGGCAGCCGGAATCGAACGCGGCGCCTTCGCCGGTGATGAATACGTTCCCCAGTCCAGCATGGTGCATTGACATGGGACACATGATGCCGTTCGCCTTCGAGGGGCACCCGGTCCGCGTGGTGCGCGATGCCGTGTCCGAGCCCTGGTTCGTCGCCGCCGATGTCTGCCGGTGTTTGGAAATTGGCAATACGACGATGGCATTGTCCCGACTTGATGGCGATGAGAAGACGACCCTCAATAATGTTGAGGGTCGGGCTGGGCACGGCGCTCAGCAGTTCAATCTGGTCAACGAGGCCGGTCTGTACCGGCTGATCTTCACCAGCCGCAAGCCTTCGGCCGAGCGGTTCAAGCGCTGGCTGGCCCATGAGGTTCTGCCGTCCCTGCGCCGTACCGGGTCCTACGTCATGCCCGATTTCCGTTCGCCGGCCGATACCGGTGAATCCCTGGACCCCGATATCGAGCGGCTATGGCTGAACAAGATCAACTTGAGCATGCGGGTGTGGGGACGTGGGGCGGCTCGCGAATTGTGGGAGCGTTCTCCCTTGCCGCTTCCATCGGATTCGGCGCGGGCGGTGCGGGATACCGAGGAGACGGGGATGGCCTGCCTGCGTTGGTTGCTGTCCTGGAGACTGGGTGACGGTACCATCGCCGAATTGGTGGCCGCCGCCAGGGTGAGCGAAGGGGCCTGTGGCGCCTTGCCTCCCGTCGGTGTGCGGGTAGATGTGGAGAGCTACGACGGCTTCCTTATCGTGGCCGATGCCCACCCGGTGCTGATGGCGGTATTCGCCTCGTCTTCCTGGGCTAACGGATGGCGCCGCGCTCTGCTGGCCATCCCCGGTGCTCAGGCGACCCCGGCGATCCGTTTTCGCCGTATCAAGGTTACGGCCGTCGCCATTCCCATGCGGATGTTCCATCCGTCCTAGCGGCGGCGTGATTTCAATGTACAGGGCGGTCCCATGGGCCGCCCTTTTCTTTTGGGGTGTCCCATGGGCGTTTCCAGCGATGTTTCCATCCGTCTTTCCGTCAAGGACGCCGAGACGGTCAAGCAGGCGCTGAAGAGCGTCGGCGAGGAGGGCTCCAAGGCCCTGGCGGTGATGGAGACGGCCGGCGACAAGGCCGCCGTCTCGGCCCGCGTTCTGTCGCGCCAGATCGAGGGTGTCAAGGCCAGCCTGGACCCCACCATCGCGGCCCATGCGGAATACAACCGTTCCATCCGCCTGCTGGACGATGGCATGGCCCGCCTGGGCATGTCCCAGGAGGATCACGCCAAGTTCTCGGCCCTGGCGCGGACCCGCCTGGACGAGCTGACCGGCGCCCTGGCCCGGGGCGGCGGCGCTCTGGCCGGCAATTCCATGGGCTGGCGCACGGTGTCCGCTAACCTGGTCAACGCAGGCCAGGTTGCCATTGCCACCAAGGGCAACCTGACATCGGCCCTGGGCCCTTTGATCGATGTGGGCCAAGGCTTCGCCATGATCGGCGGCAAGGCCGCCCTGGCTGCCGCCGGGGTGGTCGCGGTGGCCGCGCCCTTCGCCCTGGCCGCCGCCGCCGCTTATTCCTACGCCGAGGCCCAGCGGCAGCTGTCCCTGGCCCTGCAATCTTCCGGCGGCTATGTGGGCAAGAGCCGGGCCGATATCGAGGCCATGGCCCGCGCCATGGCCCCGGCGGCCTTACTGTCGATCTCGGCCATGCGTGACGTGGCCGGCGCCGCCGTATCGTCCGGGACGGTCACCGGCGCCGCCCTGGGCAAGGTCATGGATCTGGCCCGCGACTGGGGCGCCCTGATCGGCAAGGACGCCAAGGAGGGCGCCGAGGATCTGTCCCGCCTGCTGTCCGACCCCGCCAAGGCGGCTGAGGATCTGGCATCCCGCTTCCACAACCTGACCCAGGCCGAGATCGATCACATCACCGCCCTGGCCAAGTCTGGTCAGGCCGGGCAGGCCCAACTGGAACTGCTGGCCAAAGTTGGCGATGCGGCGGCGAATGCCGCCGGCAAGGTAAGCTGGTATGCCAAGGCCTGGAATTCGGTCACCGATGCTTGGGACAGCCTGGGCCGCTCGTTCTCCGACGGCTCTACCGCCGACAAGTTGTCCGCTGCAGAGGAAAAGGCCGCCGCCGCCCGCAAGGATTACGGTGCCGACGACCGCCGGACCAAGGTCGCCGAGGCCGATGCCCGCTATTGGCGGGTCATGGCCGATGCCGAGTCCAAGGCGCCGGCCGAGCGCGAGGCGAGGAATCAGGCCAACGACTTCGACACCAAGGGTACGTCGCTGGTCCGCCAGCTCGACCCCCTGGCCCAGCGCCGCCTCGACCTCGCCAATCAGCGGGCCCTGCTGGAAAACGCCATCAAGGCCAACCCGGCCCGCGAGGCGGAATTCCGGCGCGGACTTTCCCTGCTGGACGGACAGGATGCCGCCCTGCTGGACCCGGCGCAACTGGCCCAGAAGCAGTTGTCCTTCTCGCAGGCGACCGCCGGCCTGACCCCCGGCCAGCGGGCGGCGGCCTTGGCCAGGATGCAGGCGGGCCAGGAGGCCCTTTCCCTGCCCCTGGATGCGGCGGGGCGTGACGCCTATGTCTCGGCCAAGGGCGAGGCGGCCTCTCTGGGCCAGCGCATGGCGGCCTCGGACCAGATCAACGCGCTACGGGAGGAAACCCGCGCCGCCGCCGATCTGGCCCAGGCCTGGGATGCCGGCAAGCGGGCGGCCATCGAATCCGATGCCGCCTCCCAGGCCCGCGCCGCCCACATCGCCAATGCGGCGGTGAACGAGGGGGCGCTGACCAAGGCCCTGCTGGATCGCGGCGCCGCCCAGAAAGTGGCCGATGCCGCCCAGGCCAACGATGCCCTGGCCGACCAGGTCAAGGGGCTGCAGGCGGTTGCCAAGGCCGAACAGATCTCGACCGTGGCGGCCACCGAGGCGGCGCGTCAGCACGACGTCGCCACGATGGCGGAGAAGCTTCGCACCGCCGCCGCCGCCAGCGGATCGGCGGCGCGGGTCGCGGCGGCCGAGGACGAGATCAAGCGTTATGACGATCTGACCCGATCCCGCGATCAGGCAGACGCCATCCGTCAGGCGGCCATGCTCAACCGCCAGTATGACGGCGATAAGGCCTATCAGGCCGAGATCGCCCGTCTGCAGGAACTGGCCGACACCGGAACCTTGACCGCCAAGACCCTCAAGGAGGCGTTCGAGGACGCCGATCTTGCCCGTCTGCGGGCCAGCAAGGACGCCACCGACGGCATGATGCTGGCGTTGAAGGAATATGGCCGCGAGGCGGAGAATGCCGCCGCCGGTTCGTACCGACTGACCCAGAATTCGTTGCGCGGCTTCGACACCATGTTCGCCAACGTCGCGACCAATGCCAAGAAGGGCAAGGACGCGATGAAATCCTTCGTGGATTCGTCGCTGCAGGAACTGGCCCGGCTGTTCTCGCAGAAATACATCACCGGCCCCCTGGCCTCGGGCGGCGCCGGTCTTGGCCTGCTGTCGGGACTGGGGGGTGGGTTGTCGGGGGTTGGAAGCTGGTTTTCCGATCTTCTCGGCTTCGGGGCGTCGGGCGGCGGTCAGGGCGGGGCTTCCATGGCCGATACGTTGGCCTTTTGGGGAACCGAACTTCATACGGGCGGCATGCCTGATGCCGGTGTGTCACGTGCCGTTGATCCCCTGTGGTTCCAGGGGGCACCCCGCCATCATACCGGGTTCCAGCCTTACCTCGCCTCCAACGAGCGGCCGGCGATCCTGACCGATGATGAAGAGGTGCTGACCTCCTCCGACCCCCGCCATGTCCGTAACCTGCGGCGGGCAGGTGGGGCGGCGGGGCCGGTCAACCTCAACGTCCAGTTCAACCTGACCACTCCGGCCGGCACCACCGGGCGGATGACCGGCCAGCGGCGGACCGCCGACGGCGGGTTCTCGTTCGATGTGCTGGTGGAAAAGGTGGAAGGGGCCATGGCGACCAATATCGACCGGGGTAACGGCCTGGCCCCGGCCCTGGAAGGTCGCTACGGGCTGAACCCCGCCAACGGGAGTTTCGGATGATGTTGCGGTTTCCCTCCACCCTGCCCATGCCCCAGTCCGATCCCTATTCGGTCGAGCCCATGGAAGGGGTGATCCGCACCGATATGGAAAGCGGTCCCGCCCGTCAGCGGCAGGAGGGGACCAACGTTCCAACCCGCATTCCGGTGGTGTGGAAGTTCACCGACACCCAGTACGCCATCTTTGACGCCTGGTACAAATGGAAGGGCAAGGAGGGGGCGGAATGGTTCCTGGTGAAACTCCGCACCGGCCTGGGGGTGGAGGACCACGAGGTCCGTTTCGTCGGCCAGTACAAGGCGCCGTTGAAGGACGGCATCAACTGGCTGGTCTCCCAGACCCTGGAGGCCCGCAAGCGCCCCCGCCTGACCGAAGCCGAACTGGACATCTGCCTCGACACGGCCCCCGCCGACCTCACGGCTGCGGTGGCGGCGCTCGACGCTCTGTCCAATCTCACGCTGTTTCAGCATCTCGGAGCCTGATCCATGACCATCAAAGACGATCTCAACGCCGCCGTTACCAAGGCGACGGATGCGGCGGCCATTCTCGACGCCGTCGCCAATGGACCGGCCGCCGGCGCCGGTTCGACGGTGACGACCGAGAGCGGTCCGGTAAAGACCGTCGCCAAGGCGGTGGGGGATCTGGAGGAGGCGGCGACGGCCAGCGCCGCCGCCGCTGCCGCCAGCGAGGCCGCTGCCGCCGCCGACAAGGCCATCGTCGCCGCCGACAAGGCGTTGGTCGCGGCCGACAAGGCCGCCGCCGCCGCCGCCGCCCTGGCGGCGGCCGGGTCGGAGACCAACGCGCTGGCCTCCCGAAATGCCGCGCAGGCCGCGCAGGTGGCGGCCGAAGCCGCGCGCGACGCCACCCTGTCGGCCTACGACAATTTCGACGACCGCTATCTCGGCGCCAAGGCTGCCCCGCCCACCCTGGACAACGACGGCAACGCCCTGGTGGCGGGAGCGCTGTATTTCGACACGGTGGCCGAGGCGATGAAGCTGTGGACCGGATCGGCGTGGGTCGCGGCCTATGTGTCGGGCAGCGGTTACCTCGCGGGAAGCAACAACCTGTCCGACCTGACCGACCCGGCGGCGGCACGGAGCAACCTGGGTTTCGTCGAGGCCGCGCAGGACGTGATCGGCGCCATGATCGCGGCGGCGGGCGGGTCCTACGATGACGCCGCCGGCACCATCGCGCTGCCCGCCGGCGGCGGTGGCGGTTCCGCCTTCAAGAATCTGATCATCGGCGGCGACTTCGCCACCAATCCCTGGCAGCGGGGGACGAGCTTCGTCACAATCTCTACGGAACAGTACACCGCTGATGGGTGGAAGTACTACAAGGTAGGTGCGGCAGGACATGCATGTACCGTTACCCAGGCTTCTGATGCGCCAACCATTTCGCAGGCCGGTATTAAGGCGGTTAACTGCTTTTCTCTCCAAACAACCACAACGCTTGGGTCGCCTGCCGCTGCCGACGTTGTTGCCATTACGCACGGGGTGGAGGGGTTCAATACAGCTTTCATGGGATGGGGCGCAGCCAACCCCGTGTCGGCAACTCTGAGCTTCTGGGTGCAGTCGCCGTTGACCGGGGTACACTGTGTCAGCTTCCGCAATGCAGCGGGATCACGCACGTATGTGGCGGAGTATTCCGTCAGCGCTGCGAACACCTGGGAGAAGAAAACAATCACCGTTCCCGGTTGCACTGATGGGGTGTGGCAGACAACTATAGGTCAGGGGATTAGGGTTAGCTTCGTGCTGGCGTGCGGTAGTACCTACCAGACGACCGCCGGGTCGTGGGCTTCCGCAAACGCCTTCGCATCAGCCAATCAGGTGAATGTTGCCAACAACGCTGGGACATTCAAGTTAGCCCTCATCCAGCTGGAGGCGGGTACATCTGCTACGGATTTCGAAGTACTCCCCGTCGATGTCGTGGCGGCGCGGTGCTTCCGTTATTACTACGCCATGAAACTCGGCGACAATATCCCGGGGTATGCTTTCAGCTCCACCCTCGCCCGGTGCGTCGTCAAGTTCCCGGTTGAGATGCGGGCAGCCCCTACGCAGAGCGTGCTTGGGTCCTCATATACCGCAAATAGAATTTACTGTGCTGCGGCTGAGACTACACCAACGTCGATTGGGTCCGCCCAAATGTCCCAGAATTTCGGGTTCATGGACATCTCGGTTCCGTCATCTCTTACGGCAGGTCAGGCAGTGATCTACGGCACTAACAGTGGCGGTGGTGGGGCGACGACAATCCGACCAGCCTTCAGCGCGGAGTTTTGATCTATGAGCGCCTATAAACTCACTCCCAGCGGCTCCGTCATCCGCCTCTCGGACAGCGCGAGCATCCCCACTGATCCCGCCAACACCGACTACGCCGAATACTTGGCGTGGAAGGCGGCGGGCGGTGTACCCGATCCGGCCGATCCGCCCACCTCGGACCGGGCCAACGCCCCCATCCTGGCCGCCCTGGCCGAGATCGACGCCAAGTCGGTGCGGCCCTTGCGCGCCATCCTCGAGGCGCAGGCGACGGGCGGCACGCCCGATCCCGCCGACCTCGCCAGGCTGGCCGAGTTCAACGCCCGGGCGGATGCGCTTCGGGCGCAGTTGGTGCCCTGATGCCTGATCCCACTCTCTCCGAGGCGCTGGCCGAGGCCTATGCCTCCTGCCCGTCTACGGTAACGCCATTGGAAACTTTGGAATTACGGCATCCGACCTTCGTGGACGGTGACGGCAATCCGACGGCCATCCGGGTGGTCCGCAACAATCCCGACCAGGATACCTGGATCGAGCGGGGAGGGGCTCCGGTGGTCGCGGTGCTGGATGCCCTGTCCGATGAGGATCGGGCCCTGGTCGGCCTGGTGGCCCGGTTGGAGCCATCGGCGCCAGCCAATGGTGGTGAACTGGTCCCTTGGATTGCCCTGGCCTTCGAGTTCACCCTGCCCGAGGTCTCGTCCTCGCCCTCGCCGGAGCTGTCCATCACCATGGACAACGTGGGCAAGGAACTGCAGGACCATCTGGAGGCGGCGGCCATGAGCGCCGCCGTGGTCGAGGTCACCTACCGTGTCTATCTCGACATCGATATCGACGGCCCGCAGAACGACCCGCCCATGACGCTGTCCATGGTGCTGGTCAACGCCTCCAACCCCCGGGCAGCCGGGCGGGCCCGCATGCCGAACATTGCCAACAAAACCTTCCCCAAGGCGACCTACACCGAGAAATCATATCCCGGTTTGGCCACCTAGCTTCCCCATCCGTTCCATCCAAGGAGAACCCCATGCACTGGGCAGAGGGTTACATCGGCCTGCCGTGGTCCCCCACGGGGGAAGGCCCCAACACGTTCCATTGCTGGAGCTTCTTCCGCGAAGCCCAGGCGGTGGGGTTCAGCCGCGACGTGCCGCGCATCGTCTATCCGGAAGGGGAGTCCGAGGCGAGGCGCTGTCTGGCCATCGCCAAGCATTTCAGGGGGCATCCGGAGCGCCAGCGCTGGGTGGAAATCCCCTGGGAGGAACGCTGTGACGGCGATGCCGTCCTGATGCGCCAGGCCCGCTATCCCGTCCATATCGGGACATGGTTG
Source organism: Paramagnetospirillum sp. (assembly GCF_058402745.1). NCBI lineage: Bacteria > Pseudomonadati > Pseudomonadota > Alphaproteobacteria > Rhodospirillales > Magnetospirillaceae > Paramagnetospirillum > Paramagnetospirillum sp. The sequence continues at coordinate 15,584 of NZ_JBZVFI010000019.1, read as the reverse complement.
ACGGTGGATCGCGGCGGAATCCTCCACTGCTCGCGCGATGCCGGCGTGGTTTTCCAGACGTTGGCCGATGTGCGGGCGTCGGGCTGGAGCATTTACGAAACCCACCGTTTCCGAGGTTAGGCCATGGGCTGCGCAATCTGGGTCAAGAACCCTTTCAACCCGCTGAAGGACCGCGAAGAGTTCTCCGTCGATGACGGTCTGACCGTGCGGGGATTCCTTGACCGGCGTGGCATCGTGGAGTTTCCCATGCCCACCGTCTGCTTCTGGAACGGTCGTCCGGCGCTGCGCCGTGAATGGTCCATTCTGGTGGTCGGACCGGACGACGTGGTCGAGTTCCGTGCCTTTCCCCATGGCGGTGGCGGGGGAGGCGGCAAGCAGATCCTGTCCAGCGTGGCCATGATCGCCCTGATGGTCGCCGCGCCCGAGATCGGCGGCATGCTGGCTCCGGAGATCGGTCAGGCTGTCGCGTATTACAGCGGTGGTACCATCGGCCTGACCATGGAGGTGGCCACCTCCATCGGTGCGGCGGCGGTGATCGGCGGCGGCATGCTGCTGACCAGCGCCATGTTCTCGGCGCCCAAGGCGGCGACTCCGTCCTCGTCCTGGGGCGGATTCGGCACGCCGCCCGCGCCCTCTCCCACCTACGGGCTCAACCCGTCTGGCAATCAGGCTCGTCTGGGCCAGACCATTCCCGAGATCTTCGGACGCCACAAGATCGTCTTCGACTTGGGGTCCGACCCCTATCAGGAATACGTCGACAACGAGCAGTATCTGTACCAGCTGCATGTGGTGGGGATCGGGGAATTCGAGTTCGAACGCCTGCTGATCGACGATACGCCCATTGCTTCGTTTGAGGAGGTTGAATACCAGATCGTTCCGCCCGGCGGGGCCATGACCCTGATCGACCATGTGGTGGTCACCGCGGCCGAGGTGGCGGGGCAGGAGGCCCAGGGCACCAACCAGCTGAGCGACGGCGCCGACGGCTGGGTGGGGCCATTCGTGCCGGTTCCGGCCGCCAAGAAGGCCACCCATCTGGGCGTCGATATCGTCTTTTCCCGGGGTCTCTACTACGCCGAGAATAGCGGAACCCTGTCATCCAAGACAGGAGCGTGGCGGATCGAGGCGCGTGAGATCGACGACGATGGAAACCCGGTGGAATCATCGTCCCTGGCGGCGCTGCCCGGCGGTCTGACCAAGGCGCGGGGACGGCTGCTGTTCACCGTCAATCCGACGGCCGGAGACACCGCCACCCTGAACGGCAGGATCTGGACCTTCGTTTCCGGAGCGCCGGCCGCCTTCCAGGTGCAGATCGGCGCCGCCGTGGCCGATACCGTCGCCGCCCTGGCGTCGGCGCTGAACGCCTCGTCTGATCCGGCGTTGGCGGTGGCCACCTATTCGGCTTCCGGCAAGGGGTTGGTGATCGAATACGACACCGCCGGTCTGGCCGGACATGCCTTCACCCTGGCGGCCAGCCGGGCGGTTCCTTCGGCCGATACCCTGACCGGCGGCGCCTTTGCCTGCCTGGGCGAGGAAACCTACACCGCCGCCGATAACTCGCAACTGCGCCTGTCCAACAAGTATGCCGTCGCCGCCGCCCGCTACGAGGTCAGGCTGCGGCGTACCAACACCAACGACACCGATAGTCGAACCGGGCATGAAATGCGGTGGGGGCAGCTTCGCGCCTACCTGGATGAAACGCCCGACTATGGTGGCAATGCCACCCTGGTGGCGATCAAGGCGCGGGCCACCGACAACCTGTCCCAGCGGTCGAGCCGTCTGTTCAATGCCATCGTCACCCGCAAGCTTCCGCTGTGGGATGCCGATACCGGCACATGGTCCAGCCCGGTGGCCACCCGGTCCATCGCGGCGGCGGCCAGTTACATCCTGCGTTCGTCAAACGGGGCTGGGCTGGCTGATAGCCGCAACGACCTGGCCATGCTGTGGTCCTTGCACGAGACGTGGGAATCGCGGGGTGACACCTTCAATGCCGTGTTCGATTCCCCGGTGACCGTGTGGGATGCCCTGCAGCGGGTGGTCAAGGTGGGGCGCGGCTCGGCCTTCCAGCAGGGCGGTATCATCCGCTATATGCGCGATGAGCCCCGTGCCCTGCCCAGCGGTCTCTACAACCGCCGCAACATCGTCAAGGGCAGCTTCAACGTTGACTATATTCTGCCCACCGACGACACCGCAGATGCGGTGACGGTGCAGTACTACTCGGAAAAGACCTGGAAGGTGGCCGAGGTGACCGCCGCCATGATGGCGGGCGAGATCCGCATCATGACCGCCACCGAACTGGTGGAGACGCCGCCAGATCGGGCTGCCAAGGTCCAGATGCCCGGCATCACCAATCAGGCCCAGGCCGAACGCGAGGCCTGTTTCATGTTCGCCGTCAATTACTACCGCCGCATCCAGCCCAACTGGATGACCGAATTGGACGGCCGCATCCCGTCCTATGGTGATGTGGTGGCCATATCCCACCCCCTGCCATCCTGGGGGCAGGATGGAGAGGTCGAGGACTGGGACCCCGATTCCGGCATCATGACCCTGTCGGAACAGCCTCGCTGGACCGAAGGGGCTGTTCACTACATGGGGTTGCGTCACCGCAACGGCTCCCTGGCCCATCCGGCGGTGGAGATCGAGCCGGATCCGGACGGCGACCCCTACAAGGTCCACGTTCTCGACCCCTTGCCCCTGGTGCCGGACACCGGCGGCAACCGCGAGAGGACCTATTACGCCCTGGGGCCCGGCACGGACCTGTGGGCGCGCCGCGTCCGTATCAAGTCCATCAAGCCCAGGAAGAACCGGGTCGATATCGCCGCCGTCATCGAGGATGACCGCGTCCACGTCAACTGATGAGCATCCAGGAGGGTGTATTGGAAATCCTGTCAATCATCGCCGATTTCGCCGCCGTGATCGGTGGCGGCGGCCCCGTGGTGATCCTCGGCTCGGTCGCCATGGGGTTTGCGACGGTGGCGGGGGTCGTCATCATCCTGGCGAACCAGGCCCCGCGCTTCGTGCCGCTGGTTTCCGCCTGGAAAGGTCAGACTCCACCGGGCGGATCCCCGGCCAAAGGATGTGTGGTGATCGATGACGACACCGCCCTGGAATTTGGCGAGGCGCTGATCTCGGCATGCGAGGTCCCCGCCCTGGCCATCGACTGCGATCATCGCATCCGTCTGTACAACGACGGCGCAGAATCCTTGACCGGGTGGCCGTCCGAAGCGGTGATGGGCCAGGATCTGGCCATCCTGATGTGTCCAGCCGATGCCCGCCACCATGCGGGCTTCGTCCGTCAGTACCTTGAGCGCTACCGGGCGGGCGGGCCGCGCCTGGCCGGCGATGTGCGTCATATCGGCTTGCGCCACAAGGACGGCCATATGATCCATGCCCGCGCCCGGCTGATCCACATCAACCGGGGCAGTCAGGTGATCTTCGCATGGCTGTCTCCATCCCAGCTTGAAGGCGGCTGACGCCCGCCGATTCGCCATCCGTGTACCCGGAACCGTTCTTTTCACCCCGCATCCGAAGGAGATCGCGGACATGATCACCCATGACCTGCTGCAGGCCATCATGCCCCTGGCCAAGCCGGATAACTGCCGGCGCTTTTCCGGCCCCCTGGCCGTCGCTGCCGCCGAATTCGATATCACCACCCCCCGCCAGATCGCCGCGTGGCTGGCCCAATTGGCCCATGAAAGCGTCCAGCTTGGGCGCTTGACCGAAAACCTGAACTACTCGGCCACGGGCTTGCTGGGGAACTTCAAGAAGTACTTCAGCGAGGAGGAGGCGTACTCCTTCGCCCACCGGCCGGAAGCCATCGCCAACCGTGTCTACGCCAACCGCATGGGCAATGGCCCCGAGGCCGGTGGCGACGGCTGGAAATTCCGGGGGCGCGGCCTGATCCAGATCACCGGCCGGGAGAATTACCGCCTGTGCGGCTCGGCGCTGGCCCTGGATCTGCTGGCCCATCCCGAAGCGCTGGAGCAGGACGAGCCCGCCGCCCGCTCGGCCGGATGGTTCTGGTGGCAGCGTGGGCTCAACGCGCTGGCGGATCGCGACGACGTCGAGGGCATCACGCGCCGCATCAATGGCGGAACCAAAGGCCTGGCCGAGCGCAAGGCCTTCCATGCCCGTGCCCTCAAGGCGCTGGGACTGACCGAGGAGGTGGGGTGATGAGTTTCGTCGATGATGCCCTGGGGGTCCTGGGAAAGGTCGCCCCGACCATCGCCACCATGATCGGTGGTCCCTTCGCCGGCGCCGCTGTGACGGCCATCGAGACGGCCTTGGGGCTCGATCCTACGGGCGATAAGGATGCGGCCCTCAAGGCGGTGGCGCAGGCCTCTCCCGAGCAATTGCTGGCTCTCAAGTCCGAGGACCACCGGCACGCCGAGGCAATGAACAAACTCGGCCTCGATCGTGAGGCCTTGGCTGTCCAGGACCGCAACAGCGCCCGCGCCAGGGCCCAGGCCATGAATGACAAATCGCCTGTCTGGATCGGAGCCCTGATCCTCGTCGTCTGGGCGACCATCAATGGCTACCTGCTGGTCACCCCCTTTCCGCCGGTGATCGCCCCCGAGCTGACGGGGCGAATCCTGGGAATGATCGACGCCGCCACCATGGCCTTCCTGTACTGGATCTATGGAGGATCCTCGACTGGGGACCGGTTGGCTGCCAAGTCTGGATGAACATCAAAGCCCCTTCTCCGGTTTCGGCCGGGGAGGGGGCTTTTTTGCGTTTGTGGGGTGGATGCTATTTCCGATCTGTCAGGCGGTCGATCAAATCAGCCCAGTCCTGCATCATAACGCGGCGTTCAGGAAGATAGAGAGCGTGGTTGTATGCTGCCCGGACGCCGCGTTGAGCATGCGCCAGTTGCGCTTCGATGTGATCTGATGGATAGCCCAGCTCATGGAGGGCTGTCGAGGCGGTGGAGCGGAATCCATGCCCCGAGAACTGTCCACCAAAACCCATGCGCTCCAAGGCGCGGTTGATGGTGGTGATTGTCATGCATGTGCCGCCGGTGCGGAGGTTCGGGAAGAGGAATTTCTGTCCGCCGGTGATCGTTCTAAGCTCGGTCAGCAAGTCCACCGCTTGGCTGGCCAGCGGAACGATATGCTGCCGGCGCATTTTCATCCTTTCCTTGGGAATCAGCCATGTCGGTCCGCCGAGACCGAATCGCTCTCCATCCAAGTCGATCTCGTCCCATTTTGCCTGCCTCAGTTCGCCAGTGCGGGTGAAGGTCAGCAGCAGCAGATGCATGGCCGTCTTGGTTGGAAGATAGCCACCGTAGGTATCCATCTTCTCCAGCAGCGCCGGGATCTGTTCCCGTGTGAGGTGAGGGTGGTGACGGACTGGCTTGCGCCGGAGCGCCCCCTGCAAAGCGCTGGTTGGGTCGAAATCCGCTCTTAGGGTCGCCACGGCATAACGAAAAACGGAGGAGCACCGCTGCCTGGCCAGCAGGGCGATGGATGTTGCATCCCTGGACTCGATCTTCCGCAGTATCGCCAGAATGTCGGCGGCGGTAACCGCACGGATAGGCCGTTCCCCGATTTCTGGGTAAACGTCCATCTCGAACACAGACTGAAGTTGTCTGGCGTAGCCCTCAGTCCATCCCGCCTTGTTTTGAGAAATCCACTCGGCGGCCACCGCTTTAAATGTCTCGGCCGCGCCGGCTGCGGCCAAGCGGCGGTCTAACTCTCGCGCGGCGGTGGGATTTATACCTGCCTTGATCTTTTCCCGCGCCCAATCTCGCTGCGCGCGGGCTTCGGCCAGGGTGATGGCTGGATATTCGCCGATGGTAAAAACAGATTCTTTTCCAGGCGGCAGTTCGAAGCGATATCTCCAGAATTTCGTCCCGGCCGGCCTGACCTCAAGGTACAGGCCTTTGCCATCCGGGATACGGTATGAACGCTCCGCGGGCTTCGCCTGACGTGCCTTGGTGTCTGTGATCGGCATGACCGGGTAACGCTCCCCCAGGATTCCGGTTACCCGGTTTCTTACCCGGTTTTCTGCCGGATGGGGAAGGCTGAAAATGGATGGTGCCGGAAGACAGATTTTGAGGAAGTGGCGGAAACGCGTGTTTGATCGGAGGTTGGAAGGCTACGACGCATTCCAATCATGTTTATCGATCAGAAGGAACATCGGCATCACGCCTTGAGGAATTCCGAAGGCGGAAGAATGCAGAGGCGGCCTTGGCGCGTCAAGCTTGGCACACGCCGTTTGACGGATTCCACGGGCAGGTTAGCATGATGGTGAAACGCAAGCACCGGAACGCCATGCTCGACACCATCCTTCTTCTGACGGGAGAGGCCGAACGCCCGGTCCTGGCCGAGGCGCTGCGCCGCGCCGAACCGGGACTTCGGGTGGTGGCGGCGGGCTCGGTCGGAGACCTGCCGATCGATCTCTCCACCGCCCGTCTGATCGCCTTCGTCTTCCCCGAGATCGTGCCGGGCGGCGTGCTGGAGCGGCTGGGATACGGCGCCTACAATTTTCATCCCGGTCCGCCGGACTATCCCGGCTGGTGTCCTTCCGCCTTCGCCCTTCATGACGGAGCGGCCACGTTCGGGGCCGTGCTGCACGAAATGACCGCCAGGGTCGATTCCGGGACCATCTGCGACGTGGAGAGCTTCGCCATTCCGGCCGAGTGTGATCTGCAAGGGCTGGAAAGCCTGGCCTACGCCGCCTGCTTGCGGCTGTTCGAGCGCTGGGCCGAGGCCCTGGTCTCGCCCCTGAAGCCGCCGCGCCTGCCGCTGAAATGGGGAGCACGGAAGTGTACGCGCAAGCTTTTCGCGGAGCTGGCCCAGGTGCCGGAGGATGCCTCGGAGGAGGAGAGGCGGAGAAGGGTGAGGGCGTTCGGAAGCAGGGCTCTTGACACATAATTAGAAAATGCTAATATTTAGGGCGTAGGAATTAGCTTCAGGTGCCTCCATGCTTCGCTTCGATATCGCTCCGGTCTGCTCCAACGCCTATCGTTTCCAGGCGGCCATGAGCTTCGGCATCGCCGCCCTCTACCTGTTCACGCCGTACCAGTGGGTGGCGTTCCTGCTGGCGTTCGGCGGCGTGCTGCGCGGTTTCGTCTCGCCGCACAAATGCCTGTCCTACCGCCTGTTCGCAACGATCACCGACAGGCTGGGCTGGAAGCATCCGGTCAACGCCGGGTCCAAGATGTTCGCCGACAAGATCGCCGCCATCGCCGGCAGCGTCATGGCGGTGTCGTGGCTGATGGGCTCGGAGATCGGCGCCATTCCGGCCACCGCCATCCTGATCTTCGCCTTCATCGACCTGGCCACCGGCTTCTGCGCCGCCTGCTGGGCCTATGGTTTCTGGTACAAGCTGCGTTCGGCCTGATCCGGCGCCGTTCCAAGACAAAGCCCGATGAGTTTTCTCATCGGGCTTTGTCGTTACAGCAGCCCCATTGCCTTGAAGCTGCAATGGCCCTTGCGGCCCACCACCACGTGGTCGTGCAGCTGAATTCCCACCGCTCCCAGCGCATCCTTGACGGCACGGGTCATGTCGATGTCGGCCTTGGACGGCTTGGGGTCGCCGCTGGGGTGATTGTGGACCATGATGTAGACGACGTATCTACACATACCCCAAATAGCCTATTTGATGGGCCAGCATGAGAAGTGCTGGCCCATTTTGTTTGCTTAGAAGGAGATTGTCGCAATTGCCTTCCAAGTCACGCAGCTTGCTATATAGAAGCATAACTTAATATCAAATTTAGCAATCCAAGTGAGAAGCAGGGCAAGAATGCGACAAGGTGCCGAAATAGAAATATCTCTCAATGTATAGATTTTCCGCCATTTTGACAACAAGGCGCACAGGAGGTAGTATTTCGTGAGGTTTCATTAAGCACTTGAGGTCGCCATGCCGTTTCTTCACATCCCGTCTCTTGGCAATCGCCGCGAACACCCTCGCCTGGGCGCACCGACCTTCGCGGGCGTCACCGTCTCCCCGGCACTTCCCGCCGCCGTCGAGTTCTTCCGGGCCGCCGGTCTGCTGCGGGCCACCATCACCGGCGAGGAGGCCATCAAACTGATCGTCGCGGAGATCGCCGCTGCGACCAGCGTGGTGGTGGCCGTCACCTCTCAGACCCAGGCCGCCATCGCCCAGGCCACCAAGCTGGTCGAGGAAGCCACCAAGCTGGCGTCCATGCCGGTCATGGGTGACGAGCGGAAAACCATCACCGGCTTCGGCACCATCGTCGCGGACGCCATGCGGGCCACCGGCATTCCTGCCGAAGCGTCGTCACCGATCACCTACCTGAAGTCGGTTCTGCCCCTGGCCCACGGCCTGGACCTCAAGGCCATCGAGAGCGCCCTGACCGACTTCGACCACGCCCAGGCTACCCATGAGGACGCCATGGCGAAGCTCCAGGCCGCCCACGCCAAGCTGCAGGAGCTGGCCGCCAAGGCGGACGACGGCCCCAGTCGCGACAAGATGGCAAAGCTGAAGGCCAGCATCGGCTTCCAGCGTCGGCTGCCTCAGATCGTCGAGGAGCTGACCGCTGGCCGCGAACAGGTGGCCGCCGTCCTGGCCCAGATCGACCGCGCCTTGGGCGCCCTGTCGGAGTGCGGCGCATGAGCAGCGTGAAGCATGGCGTCACCATCAAGACGCCCAGCGGTCGCTTCCTGACCCCCGCCGGTCGTGCCGCCGTCCGTCTGGAAGTCGGCATCTGGGGCCGGTCCTCAAAAGAGGTGGCCGAGATGTATGGTGTGACCCGCCAGCGGGTCGAGCGCCTGAGTGTCGGTATCCCCAGCTTCTTGAAGGAAGGCGCGGCGATGACCGACGTTATCGCCGCCGCTCGCGCCTGCTGGAAGCGGGAGGACGGACGCCAGGGCTCCGAAGCCGCCTGGACGCTCGTTCTTCTCGATGCCCTGGCCCTCCTCGTCGGCGATGACCGACTGTCCAGCAGCACCCTCCTGAATAACGCGGTGCGTGGTGCTGCTGCTGCCATTGCCACGGTGATGGAGGCCCAGCATGCCGGTTGATTTCCAGCGCCTCACACAGCTCCGCGACCGCGCCCAGAGCGCCCGCTGCGACGATCACACCGTCCTGTCCGATTCCGAGGTGGACGAACTGATTGGCCTGGAGCGGCAACACGCCGCCGAACAGGCAGAAATCCGAGCCACGGCCCGGTGGGAGGCTGAACAGCGACAGGCCGAGGTCGAGCGGCAGCAACGCCGTGCCGCCAACGCCACGCCGTACAGCCGCCCGTCGTCTCGACCGGGCCGTGGCTTGGACCTGATCGCCAAGGGCCTGGGCCATGCCTGACGAAGGGCATCAGCAAGCCCAGGCCCCCTCTATTTCCGAGCCGCCCCGACGCGAATACGTCGGGGCGTATTTTGCATCGTGGGATGACGACGAGGACGAAGGGCTGGGAGCGGGAAACCAGTACCAGTGCGACAGCATGGGCGTCTATCGGCGATGACCACGACCTCGCCCACCTCCCGGATCGGACTGGATGGCCTCGACACCGACATGGTTTCCCGCATCGAGCGGGGCCAGTTGACGCAGGCCGAGGCCGCCCGGCTGCTGGGCGTTTCCAAGCAAGCCGTTTCCAAGGCTTTGAAGGCCCGAAAGGGCAAGGCAGCTACAACCCCAGCGCCCGCACCGGCCAAGGCCCTTCCAGCCCCGGCGGAACGCGCTCCAGAGTCCCAGCCGCAGCCTGGGGCCGCTTCGCCTCGATTGCCGCCCGAATGGGGAACCCCGGAAGAAGCGGAGCGATTTGCCATATCCTCCGGGGCGGCATGGCGGGGATTGGCGACCAATTACGTTGCCATGATTTCCGAGGTCAACGCCTACATGGCCGCCAATCGCGGGAAGATCGCGCCGGTCGCTATGGGCGGATTGGGCAGGGTGTTGCGCGAGGCCGAGGAGGGTCTTCGCCGTCTTGGGATGCTGGCCCCGGTCGGTGGGGACCGGGAAGATGGTAAGCCCGCCGAGCTTCACGTCCGCGTCCTCAGCCAGGGCGAAGAAGAGCAAATCCGCACTGATATTGCCGAGCAGGCTGGCGAGGGGCTGGCCGAAGTACCCGACGACACCCCGCCAGCCGCGCCGCCCCCGGCCACTCCCCAGCGCCCTGTCGCCCTGATCGACCGGCTGCCCGAGGCCCAGGGCTTCGAGCAATGGGTTGCTGCCCAGACCCACTTGAAGGGCGCTGCATGGTTGCGCCAGGTCGTCGCCGCCCTCGGCGGGCAGACCGCCCACGGCAAGGATCAATTGGCATCGGAGTTAATGCGACTCACTTGCGGCGACCCCCAGCGTCTCCAGCACCTCGTAGGAGAGCCTGCATGATCACCGACGAACGACACCTCTGGTCGGCGGTCATCGCCCAGGCCGTCAAGGACGCCCGAGGCGAGGCATCGATCCCTGACACACCTCAGTTGAGGTGAGCGCCACTCACTACCGCATGTACATGGGCGATTGCCTCGGCCCTGGACAGCCTGCGATTAAAGGCCATGGCCGCCTTGACGGCGACCTCTACGGCAAGAGGGTCGTTATCGGGGTGCTCATCCATCCCGATAGCCAGGGCCTGGATGATAATTTCGGCGAGACCGGCGTCCAGGCAGACTTCGCTCATGGGCGGTTCTTATCCGCTTCCTCGGCCACGACAGGAGCCACCTCCTCCGCACTCGGCTTAATTGTCTTCGACGGGCTGCCCGTGCCGTCATCAGCAAAGAGGCTGCTCTGAAGGTACTGGATCACGGTTCTTACTGCGGGCACGTCTTTCACGTTTTTGTGGCAGACCAAATAAAATGGTAGATAGCAGCGAAAGCCATCAATCTCCAGCAGTTCCACGCCATCCTCACGGTCAAGGACGCCGACCGGCTGCAAACTCAGGCCGATGCCCATCTTAGACACCAGAGCAGAGATGATCGAGGACGAGGTTCGGTAGATCACCATCGGATGGGCCTCAAGCATTTCTGCCCATAGCCTCATACTGCCCACCTTGTGATAGTGAAAGGGCTGCGTCACCACCGGAAAATTCCGCACGTCGAGAAGCGATATCGGTCGCCCCCATTCCGCCAGAAAAGCGGAAGTACACATGGGGGCAAGCTCCATCACTGACTGCTGGAGTACGACTACATCCAAGTCCGAGGGAAACCGATACATCACGGTGATGTCGGCCTCTCGGCTGCTGAGATCTACCTCGGCCCCAAACTCGACCACCTGAATATCCAAGGTGATATTCGGATGCTCACGGTGAAAGCGCTGGAGCCGCCGAGGTAGCCAGTACCCAGCCATAGCGTCGGTCATGGCAACGCGAACCCGCCCCCTCGACCTAGTTGTAGGCGTTATGATGCCGTCCGCCGCCCGACCGGCTAACCGCTCCATCTCCTCTGCGATCTGACACAGTTCCTCGCCGGACGGGGTTAGCGAAATCCCGGATTTTGTCCGCACCACTAGCTTGGCCCCGACCTCTTGCTCCAGCCGGTCGATCTTCTTCCCTATCGTCGGCTGAGTCATGCCGAGCTTCTCCTCGGCCCTGCGGAAAGCTCCTGCCCGCGCCGTTTCTAGCAGAACTCGTAGCAACTCCCAATCGTTGATCGACATGCTGGTGATAGACAACCTTATCAGAGGAGCTAAAACTGTGAATTATCCAATTCGGCTGCTGTAGCTAGAATTAGCGCCAGTAATGCTGATGGAGCAACCTCAATGGCAAGCAGAATTACCGTTCACATTGCCAGAACTTTCGACGAGCTTATCAAATCAATTGCGCTCCGCGCCATAGTATATGTCGGTGAGAGTGGATGGCGCTTTCATGAAGACTGGGACGGGAACGATTTTGCTGGAACGCATATGTATGCTTGCGTTGATGGCGAACCGGCAGGAAGTCTTCGTATTCGCTACTTCGGCGACTTCGCCAAGTGCGAGCGCTTGGCCGTTCTCCCCAAGTACCGAAACTCGCGGTTCGGCGGTCGCGGCGTTGCATTTGAGCTGTGCAATGCTGGTATCGACTTTTGCCTGAAGAAGGGGTTTACCAAGTTCTATGGCCACGCCCTGGAAGAGCGGGTTTCATTCTGGAGCAAGATCGGGCGCGGCGGCATGAAGCCCATTCCTGGGGCGGAGATCGAGTTTGGCGGCCGCAAGATTATTCCCATGTACGGGGAGCTTCCTCCCGACCCCGGTGCCATCACCGCAACCAGCGGTCACTACGTGATCGTTCGTCCCGAGGGCAAATGGGACAAACCCGGATACTGGGAACAACTCAATGAACATGCAGGTGAGAGCACCCACACAGCCGTCGCAGCTGAGTAGCCAGATCATTGATGATTAGGGGGAAAGCACATGAACGAGATGGTGGCGGCGAAGCAGGTCTATCTGCTGTCGGCAAGGGCGCGACTGGCCGAGGCCAAGACACTGCTTGATCACGCGGGGGTTCCCACCGGTGATCACAGCAAGACCTTGATTGACGGGGCCGACCTCGCGATTTCGGAACTCCAGAATGGTGGAACCTTTCATCAGAGCGACGGATAGCCGTCGTCCCTGATGGACCACCAAGAACGTGACGGTCGCCGCAACCGGGATGTGATGCTGACGGGTGGATGAAGCTGTAGGCAGTCCCTTCACCAAACGCGGGAGACCGGCTAGACTGCGGCTGCATTCATATAGGGGGACTTTCAATGGCCTATACCGCCGACATCAGCCGCGCAAATCCGACCTGCTTCCTCTTCGTTATCGACCAGAGTGGGTCGATGGACGAGAAGATGGACTCGGGCAAGAGCAAGGCCGAGTTCGTCGCGGACGTGCTCAACAAGACCCTGTACCAACTGATCATCCGCAGCACGCGGGCTGACGGTGTTCGCAACTACTTCGATGTTGGGGTCATCTCCTACGGCGGTGAAGGCGTCGGCTGCGGTTTCCGTGGGGGCCTGAGCGGTAACATCATCCACCCCCTGTCCGCCGTCGAGGCCAACGTTCTCCGCGTGGACGAGCGGACGAAGAAGGTCAGCGACGGGGCCGGCGGCTTGGTCGAGCAGTCGGTGAAGTTCCCGATCTGGTTCGAGCCGGTGAACAACGGCGGCACGCCGATGTGCGAGGCGATGCGGAAGACTGCTGAGGTGTTGGTTGAGTGGTGCGACGGGCACCAGGCCAGCTACCCACCCACCATCATCCACGTCACCGACGGTCAGTCCACCGACGGCGACCCCTCTCAGATTGCCGAGTCCTTGAAGCTCATCTCGACGCAGGACGGGCAGTGCTTGCTGTTCAATCTTCACATCGCCACCACCGAGGGGTCGGCGATCCTGTTCCCGTCGTCTGAGGGCGGCCTTCCCGACGAGCACTCGCGAATGCTGTTCCGCATGTCCAGCGGCTTCCCACCGCACCTCGTCGCCGCCGCCAAGGCCAAGGGGCACAACGTTAGCAGCGAGGCCAAGTTCTTCGGCTACAAGGCCAACATCGAGGAAATCGTGGACTTCTTCGAGATCGGCACGCAGGCATCGAACCTCCGCTAACCCGATCAAGAGGCTGGCGTGATGCGGGTCTGGTTCGGAGCTAAGGTGCCGAAGGTCGCTTCCGAACCAGGGCTCAACGAGGACGCCCTGAACGCGAAGCACTATCGCGGCCTGTTCGCTGTCAGCGACGGCGCCACGGAGTCCTATAGCTCCGCCGCCTGGGCGCGCACGCTCGTCAATCGGTTCGTGGACAACGCCGATGTAGAGCCAGCCTGGGTGATGGCGGCGATCAAGGAGTACAACAGCCACTTCAACCGCAAGACCATGACGTGGAGCCAAGAAGCCGCCTTCGACCGTGGCTCCTTCGCGACCCTCCTCGGTGCCCAAATCGCCGGTGATCGTGTTCGGATTCTCGGCATTGGCGACTCGCTGGCCGTGCTGGCTGCGGGCGGACGGATGGTTACCTCGTTCCCCTACGACAACCCCGAACAGTTCCGTGCTCGCCCTCTGCTCCTCTCGACCATCTTCGAGAAGAACGCCTTGTTAATGGCGCCGGGCGCGGTCAAGCGGCTGACCGCCGAATGGTCCCTCAAGGGCATGAAGGGTGCCGCCATCCTGATGATGACCGACGCGCTGGGCGCGTGGCTCCTCGGCGACCCGGCCTCCCGCCTGCCCAAGCTCCTAGCGTTGCCGTCCAGGACCGCGTTCGCGGCGCTGGTCGAAGGCGAGCGAGCCGCAGGCACCATGCGGCGGGACGACACCACGTTGATGATCGTGGGGTAGGGCGATGGGCTACCCGGCAATCGACAAGTACAACGAGGCGGTCCAGAAGCCCCAAGTCGCCTTTCTCGATCCAGTCCTCCAGCGTGGTCAGGTCGCGTCCAACGCCTTCGGCCTTCCCATCGCATTGGGTGGCGGGTTCGCCCTGACCTACACGGTGACCAGCGGCGGCAAGAAGTACGCCGTCCGCTGCTTCCACAAGGAGGCGAAGGGCCTTCAGGACCGCTACTCGAAGATCAGCTCGACACTCTCCTCGCTGCCCAGCGGCCATTTCGTCGGCTTCCAGTACCAGCCGCAGGGTGTTCGCGTTGACGGCACCCCGTATCCCGTCGTGCGGATGGACTGGGCCGAGGGCGAGACCCTCGGTATCTGGCTGGAGAGCAACTACAAGAACAAGGCTGCCATCACCAAGTTGATAGCCAGCTTCCGCAGCCTGGAGCAGTTCCTGCGGGACAAGGGCATTGCCCACGGCGACCTGCAGAATGGTAACGTCCTCGTGGATGGCGGCACCGTCCGGCTGATCGACTACGACGGCCTGTTCGTACCCGGCCTCCCGACTGGCCAGGGGAACGAACTCGGGCACAAGCACTTCCAGCACCCCAAGCGGCTGGGAACCGACTTCGGCCCCCAGATGGATCGCTTCTCCTTCATCGCCATTGACCTGAGCTTGCGGGCACTGGTCGAGAAGCCAGCCCTTTTCGAGCGCCACTCCAACGGCGAGAACATCCTGTTCTCGGCTGCGGACTACCTTGACCCGGCATCTTCGGCGGTGTTCGCTGACGTCCGCGCCATTCCCGGCCTACTGCAGGACGCGGACGGCTTCGCACGCATCTGCCGGGCGCCGATTGCCAACGTGCCATCCCTCAGCGACTTCCTGGCTGGCCGGAACATCCCCGCGACCGTCATCGCGTTCCCCGCTCCGGGGCAACGACCGACGGCGACCGGCCCGGCGATCTACGTCGGCGCCTACGACGTCATCGACGCCCGAGACTACATGGCCGCCTTACGCCGTGTCGGCGACCGTGTGGAACTGGTGGGCCAGATAGTCGAGGTGAAGGAGGACAAGACCAAGTACGGGCGGCCCTACGTCTTCATTAACTTCGGCCCCTGGCGGGGCGAGATCGTCAAGCTCTCGATCTGGTCCGACGGATTGAAGAAGCTGACCAGCAAGCCCAACCAGTCGTGGGTCGGTAAGTGGATCGCCGTCTCCGGCCTCCTGGAGCCGCCCTTCGAGAGCAAGCGATACCACTACTCCCACATCAGCATCACCATCGAGGAAGCGAACCAGTACCGCTTCATTGATGCCGTCGAAGCCCAACGGCGCCTGCACTCCATCGGCAAGAGCGCAGGCGCCACGCCCTCCGCCCACGGCGGCAACCAAGCTATCTTGGCGACGTTGAAGGGAGGCGG